>JACXUT010000282.1 GCA_014763765.1 Micrococcales bacterium | reverse complement strand
TCCGGCGCCGGCGCCGGAACCGGCGGCTCGGCTGGGCGGGGGCGGGGACCGGGGCGGTCGCCGCGGGCGTCGTCGCCGTGCTGCTCGTCCAGGCGTCGGTGCGCGCCGGGCAGGTCGGCCCGCTCGGCATGCTGTCCGACGGCGTCGTGCTGTCCGGCGACGGCTCCACCGTCTCCGTCGTGCCGACCGACGCGATCCCCGCCGGCGGCGCCCCCGTGGCCACCGCGGTCGACCGCACGTCCGGCGTGCTCGACCTCGTCCTGTACGTCGACTACCGCTCGCCGGAGGCCGCGGCGCTCTGGCAGGCGGACGGGTCGGAGATCGCGCAGTGGGTGACCGCGGGGAACGCCACGCTGGAGGTGCACCCGCTGGCGCTGCTCGACGGCACCACGGTCGCCGCGCCGTCGGCCTCGACGACCGCGTCCCCGGAGCCGTCCGCGTCGGCCACCACCACCCCCGCCACCGTCACCACCGGCGACTACTCCCTGCGCGCCGCCGGGGCGCTCGCGTGCGTCGCGGACGGGCAGCCCGACGCGGTGCTGGCGGTGCACGAGGCGCTGCTGGCCGCCCAGCCGGGGCTCGACGCGGACGGGCTGGACGACGACGAGCTCGTCGCGCTCGTGCAGGACGCCGGCGCGCGGGACGACGCGGTGGCGGACTGCGTGCGCTCGGGCGGCTTCACGGACTGGGCGCGCGAGGCGACCGACCGGGCGGCGGACTCCGTCCCGTTCGACGTCGGCAGTGTGACGACCAGCCCGGTGCTGCTGGTGGGCGGGCGCGCGTACACGGGCGCCCTCGACGACCCGGCGGCGCTGAGCACGTTCGTCACGGAGGTGGCGGGTCAGCTCGCGGCCGCGGCCCAGGCGAGCGCCTCGCCGAGCGCGTCCCCGACCCCGACCCCGAGCGCGTCGCCGAGCTCGTCACCGTCGGCCGAGCCCGCCGACTGACCGGACGTGCGGGCCCGCCCCCGCCGGGCGCACCCCGGCCGGTCGACGTCAGCCCGCGAGCGTCCGGGCGAGCGGCACGGCGGGGTCGGCGGCCCGCGCGCGGTCGAGCACCGGCAGCGCGGCGCCCGAGAACAGCCGGCGCGCCCCGCCGACGTCGCGCGGCCGGTCGACGCAGAACACGGCCGTGAGCCGGTCCGTCCCGGGCTCGAACCACAGCGCGGACCAGCCGTCGGCCGCCGCGGGGTCGCCGCGCAGCAGCACCTCGTCGGCCGCCCCGGGCACGCCGTGCAGCGCCAGCTCGTGCCCGAGCTGCGTCGAGAACACGTACGGGGCGACGTCCGGCTCGGCGGGCTCCCGGCCGAGCAGGCCGGCCACCGCGACCGCCGGCCCGCGCAGGGCCGCGTCCCAGTGCCCGCCCGGCACCCAGCCGTGCCGGGCGGAGCGCCGCGTCGCCGCGTCGCCGACCACCCGCACGCGCGCCCGGACCCCGAGCGGGGCGTACAGCTCGTCGACCCGCACCGCCCCGTCCGGGCCGGTGGGGAGCACCCCGGCGAGCCAGGCCGTCGCGGGCCGCGCACCGACCGCCACGAGCACCGCGTCCGCGGGGAGCACGGTGCCGTCGGCGAGCGTCACGGCGTCGGCGGCCACGGCCGCGACCGGCACCCCGGCGAGCAGCCGCACGCCCGCGGCCGCGTACCAGGGCACCGTCAGCCCGCCGACCCGCGGACCGAGCACGGCGCCGAGCGGCTCCGGGCGGGCCTCGACCACGGTCACGTCCGCCCCGGCCGCCGCGGCGACCGTCGCCACCTCCGCGCCGACCCACCCTGCGCCGACCACGACGAGCCGGCGCCCGGCGGGGACGCCGTGCGGGCCGGTCGGCGCGGCGGACGACGACGCCGGCGCGCCGACCCCGAGCGCCGCCCGCAGGCGTCCGGCGTCCGCGGCGGTGTGCAGGGTGTGCGCCGCGTCCCAGCCGGGCGGCCGCACCGCCGCCGCGCCGGTCGCGACGACGACGGCGTCGCCGGTCACGTCGTCGTCCGCGGTCCGCACGACCACCTGCGGCCCCGTCAGGTCCAGGCCGGTCGCCGGTGTGCCGAGCCGCACCTCGTCGGCGAGCTCCAGGGCGTCCGCGCCGAGCTCGTCCGCGAGCCACGCGGGCGCCGGCCGGTCCAGCAGGTGCTTCGACAGCGGGGGACGGTCGTACGGCGCCACGGGCTCCGCCCCCAGCACGGTCACCCGCCCGGTGAAGCCCTGCGCCCGCAGCTCCAGCACGGTCCGCGCACCGGCCAGGCCCGCCCCGACGACGACGACCGACCCGGGCGGCGCGTCCGGCTCCCCGTGCGGCGGGACGGCGGGACGGTCGGAGGCGGGCACGTCGTCACCGTAGCCGGGGGCTGCGCCGGCGCGCCGTACCGCCCGGGTACGCTCGGGATCCGGCGCGCCCCCGGAGCGCGCACCGGAGGGAGCACCAGGTGAGCGGCGAGACCCGCGGCGACGGCGGGACCGGGCCGGACGAGCCGGCGGGGCGGCCGCTCGACGGCCCGGGTGCCGGCGGGCCGGACGGCTCCGGCACCGACGCCCCCGGCGGGGAGACGGCCGAGCGCACGCCGGCGACGTGGCCCGCCCTCGACGGCGGGACGCCGTCGGGGTCCGAGCCTGCCGACGTCCCGGACGCCGCACCCCCCGCCGCGGACCCGCTCGCGGGCACCGAGCGGTTCGACGCCGACGGTCGTCCCCTCGACCCGCGCGCGATCGCCCGGGCCTCGCTGGACGCCGACCGCAACTGGTCGCTGTGGGTCATCTCGCTCGCGGTGGTGCTGGTCGTCTCGCTCGCCGTCGCGGCCGGCACCCCGGTCGGCGCGCTGGTGCTGGCCGCGTTCCTGGCGTGCTGCGCGGTCGTGCGCGGCGTGGTGCGCGGCGGCCCGGCGGCCCTGGTCGTGCGCAGCCGGGCGACCGACGTGACGGTGCTGGCCGGCCTCGCCGTGTCCATCGCCGTGCTGTCGCAGGTGGTGCCCGTCCCGGCGCCCTGACGCACCGGGACGCACGAACCCCGCGACGCGCGACGCCCGGGACGCAGGAGGGGCGGCGACCCGCCCGGGTCGCCGCCCCTCCTGCGTCGTGCCGCGGGTCAGCGCAGCGGCTCGACCTCGACGGCCTCGATCTCGAGCTCCTCGTCCAGCAGCTCGTCGTCCTCGGGCGCCGTGGCGAACGCGCGGTACAGCACGCCCGCGACGAGCGCGCCGACGAGCGGGCCGACCCAGAACACCCACACCTGGCCCCACGCCCACGACTCGGCGAAGATCGCCGCCGCGGTGGCGCGGGCCGGGTTGAGGGCGGCGTTGGTGACCGGCAGCGCGACGAGCGTCGCGAAACCGACCGTGAGGCCGATGGCGACGCCCGCCTGGCCGCGGGACGAGCGCCGGCCGGTCGCGGCGAGGTACACGCCCACGAGGACCGCGACGAGCACGGCCTCGATGAGCAGGGCCGCGACCACGCTGAAGCCCTCGGTGCTGCTGGTCTGCAGCGCGAGCGGGGAGTGGGCGTCGAAGCCGTTCGCGGCGCCGCCGAAGAACTCGCGCTCACGGCTGTCGAGCAGCGGGAACGACGAGGCGACGACGAACAGCACGGCCGCGGCCAGCGCGCCGCCGACGACCTGCGCGACCCAGTACGGCAGGACGTGCGACCACGGCGTGCGGCCGGCGACCGCCGAGCCGAGCGTCACCGCCGGGTTGAAGTGCCCGCCGGAGACGTGCGCGACGGCGACGAACGCCGCGATCACGCCGAAGCCGTACGCCAGCGCCACGGCCAGCGTCTGCCCGGTGAACTGCGCGAACAGCCCGGCGCCGATCACCGCGAGCAGCACGACGAACGAGCCGAACAGCTCCGCGCCGAGCCGCGCGGCCAGCGAGGGACCGGTGAGCGTCGCGGCCACGGCCTCGATCTCCACGTCGTCCTCGATGTCGGGCGTGGCGGTGCCGTAGCCGCTCGCCGCGCCGTAGCCCACGGGCACGGCGGCCGGGGCGGGCGCCGTGCCCGTGGGCTACGGC
>JACXUT010000281.1 GCA_014763765.1 Micrococcales bacterium | reverse complement strand
CCCGGTCGGACCCAGGGTGCGGCACCCCGGGACCACGCAACGGCTCCCGCGACGGCTCCGTAGGTGGCGCGCCGGGCATTGGCACGGGCTCCCGCTCAGGACAGGATGGGCTGCGCGACGGTGCTGCTCAGGAGGTGGGCGATGGACCAGACCCTGGACGTGGCGGGCGACGCGCTGCGGTGGCTCGACCTGGGCCGCGACGTGCTGATCCGCGGCGAGGAGGGCTCGGGCCGCACCACCGCGCTCGACGACCTCGTGCGGCGGGCGACCGCCGCGGGCACCCACGTGCTGGTGCTGCGCGCCTCGCACGTGCCCGAGGCGCCACCCCTGACGCCCGTGCTGCTGCACGAGCTCGCGCGGACGCCGCGGTCCGCCGGGCGCACGCCGCTCCCGGAGCTGGTGGACGTCCTCGCCGAGGAGCTCGCCGGGCGCCGCAACGTGCTCGCGGTGGACGACCTGGACCACCTGGACCCCGCGACGCTCGTCGTCGTCGAGGAGCTGCTGCGCCGCACGTCCTGCCTGCTGGCGGCGACCGTGGACTCCGCCGTCCTCGAGGGACCGGCCCGGCGCACGCTCGCCGGCCGCGCCCCCGCGGAGGTCGCCGTCGCGCCGCTGGGCGAGCCGGGGACCGCCGGACTCCTCGCGGACCGGCTGCAGGGCCCGCCGGCGCTCGCCCTGACCGCCGCGCTGCTCAACCAGTCCGGCGGGCACCCGGCCGTCGCGCTCGCGCTGCTGGACGCCGCCCGGTGGTCCGGCGCGGCGGAGCGCGTCGACGGCGTGTGGGACCTGGTCGGGCCGCTGGAGGACGCCCCGCTCGACGCGGCCGTCCACGCGCTGACCCGTCGCCTGGACCCCGGGCTGGTCGACGCGCTCACGCTGCTGTCGTGGACGGGACCGGTGCCCGCCGCCGACGCCGCGGAGCTGGCCGGGGCGGGCCGGTTCGACGAGCTGCTCGCCCGCGGGCGGCTCACCGCGTCGACCGCCGACCCCGACGGCCTCGTGCTCGTCACCCCGCCGGCGCTCGCCCACGGGCTCGTGCGGCGGCGGACGCCGGCGCAGGCGCGGCACGACGACGCCGTCGTGCGCGCGCACTTCGGCTCGGACTACTCGCCGCGACCGCACACGGCGGTCGACCCGGCGGTGCCGGACACGCTCACCTGGCAGCTCGCCGCCGAGAACCCGTCGGCCGCGTGGACGTCCGCGACCGCGGGCCTGCTGCTCGACCGCGTGTCCGTCCAGCGGGCCGCCCGGCGGGCGGCGTGGCGCGAGGCGCCGACCGTGCGGCACGCGGTGGCGCTGCTCGACGCGTTCTCCGGCGCCCCGGACCGCGCCCTGGTCCGGGACGTCCTCGCCCACGTCGAGCGGGGCCCGGACGACGACCCCGCCGACGTCGCGCGGCTGCTCGAGCAGCAGGCGCAGTGGTCGGCCTGGGCGGAGGAGGACGCGGGCGCGCTGGGACGCACCGCCACGCGCCTGGGCCTGCCCGCGGACGCGCGCACGCCGCTCGCGGAGGCGCGGGAGCTGGTGGCCGTCGCGCGGGCGGCGGTCCACGACGGCCGGCCGGAGGAGGCGCTCACGCTGCTCGGGTCGGCGGAGGCGCCCCCGCCGGAGCCCGTGCGCGCCGCTCTCGAGGCGCTGCGGACGGACGCCCTGCTGTTCGACGGCCGCGTCGAGGAGGCGTCGACGTGGGCGCGGACGCACCTGGCGCACGCCGCCGCCGAGCTGGACGCCGTCTCGGTGCGCGCCCACACGTCGACCCTCGCGGGCCTGCAGATCGTGTCGGGCCGCGGGCAGGACGCGTGGCCGTGGCTGAGCGTCGCGCTGCGGCTGGGGCTGCCCGGCCCGTTCGACGACCCGATGCCGCTGCGGGTGGTGCCGCTCGGCGCGGTCGTGCACGCACGCGCGGGCAACCTCCGGTTCGCCCAGCTGCTGCTGCGGGAGCTCGACCACCGCGACGTCGCCGGTGACCCGCTGCTGCGCGCGCTGACGGCCTGGGCGGAGGCCGAGGCGCACTACGCCCGCGGGGAGGTCGAGGCGGGGAACCGGCTGCTGTGGGAGCACGGCCTCGGCGCCGCGGAGGCGGGGCACCTGACCGCCGCGATGGTGTGCTGGTCCTGGATCGCGTGGGTGTACCCGCCTGACCGGCTGCGGGTCGTCCTCGACCGGTTCCCCGCGGACCGGCTCTCCCTCTTCGCGCCGGTCGTGGAGCTGCACCGGGCGCTCAGCGAGGGCCCGGGCGCCGCCGTCGTGGCGGCCGTGGGCGGGCTGCGCTCCACTCTCGGGCCGGCGCAGTCCCGCGTCGTGCTGGACCGGCTCACGGAGCTCCGCGCGCAGGAGGGGCTCCCGCCCCTGACGGCCTCGCAGGTCTCCGAGGCCGCGGGGCGTCCCGCGGGCCACGGGCTCGACCCGTCCGTCGAGCGGACGGCCGCGGGCGTCGACCCGCTGAGCGACCGGGAGCGGGAGGTGGCCCTGCTCGCGCGCGCGGGCCTGAGCAACCGCGAGATCGCCGCGCGGCTGTTCCTCAGCGTCCGGACGGTCGAGAGCCACATGTACCGGGCGCTGCGCAAGCTCGGGCTCGCCGCCCGCACCGACCTCGCGGCGGACTGGGACCCCGACGCGGGCTGACCCGCGTCGGGCACCGGCCGGCGCGAACCGGCTCGGCACGACGCGAACCGCCACGGGCCGGCGTCGTCAGAGGGCCGGTTCGTCCGCCTCCCACGAGGGGCGCTGCGACGGCGGACCGGGCGTGCCCGGCGGGGCCGGCTCGACCGCGGTGCGGTCCCGGCCGCCGCGCTTGGCCGCGTACAGCGCGATGTCCGCGGACGCGAGGGCCGTGGCCGGTGGCGTCCCCGCGTGGATGACGGCGACGCCCGCCGAGAACGTCGTCTCCGCCCCCGACGCGCGCCACTGCTCGCGCACCCGCTCGACCAGGCGGACGGCGTCGCTCGGGTGCGTCTGCGGCAGCACCAGCACGAACTCCTCGCCGCCGAACCGGACCACCATGCCGCGCCGGCCGACGTGCTCGTCCAGCAGCCGGGCGAACGCCACCAGCACCTGGTCGCCGACGACGTGGCCGTGGCGGTCGTTCACGAGCTTGAAGTGGTCGAGGTCGCAGATCACCAGGCAGTCCCCGGGCGTCTGGCTGGCGAGCTGCGCGTCGAGCGCCCGGCGGTTGCCGACGTGGGTGAGGGCGTCGGTCTCCGCGGCGGCCCGCAGCGCGAGCTCGTGCCGCAGCGCGATCCTGCTGGCGAACCGGAGCGCGGACGCCGTCGCGAGCCACACGGCCGTGTACGTCAGCAGCCGCATCACGCCCGGGCCGTCGAGGACGGGCAGCAGCGCCAGGTAGGTGCTCCAGCCGAGCGGGACGAGACCCAGCGACCAGCCGAACGGCAGGAACAGGCCGGTGTACACGAACGCGAGACCGACGAGCCCGAGCAGCGCGGTGGACACGGCGTCGCTCGTGAGGCCGACGCTCGTCAGACCGCCCAGGGCGCCGACGGGGAAGCCCGCCACCAGCCACGGGTGCGGGCGGGCCCGGAACGACAGCGCGACGAACGCGAGCTGCGGGAGCGCGACGGCCACCAGGGTCCGCAGCGTCGTGGCGTCGCGGTCGAACAGCACGTAGGCGAGCAGGACGATCGTGCCCGTGACGGCGGTCAGCACCCGGCCGTAGACCATGGCGAGGTAGCGCGGACGGTCGTCCGCGCCCATCCCGGGGTCGCCCTCCAGCTGGAGCGTCACGAGGCGCACACCCGGAGTATCGACACGCGCGGTACGGCGGATGAGCGGATCCGCCGCACCGGCCGACGCGCCGTCACCGCCCGCGACGGGCGCCGCGCCTCCCGGCAGGCCCGGCCGACCCGACGGCGACGGCTCCGCCCCGGGGCGCACGCCGAGGCAACTTCGCCGCGAGTGGCCATGGACCCCCCACGCCCGCCCCTGGGAGCGTGCTGCCCGCAGCCGCCCACCACCCGAGGAGAACATTGCCCCCGCTGCTCGACCACGCCCGCCG
>JACXUT010000280.1 GCA_014763765.1 Micrococcales bacterium | reverse complement strand
GGGGACGCGGCCGGACGGAGGGCCGACGGCTGGGCGGGAGACGCCGCGGGAGCGGGCGCCGCCGGACGGCTGCCGGGCGCACCCGCGCCCGGACCGCGCGGACCGGGGGCCCCTGCGGGCACGGACCCGGGACCCGCGTCGGACGTCGGCGTGCCGGCGGGCGTGGTCGCCGCGGTTGCGGACGGAGCGGGTACGGGCGCCGCGGGGCGCTCCGGGGAGCCGGCCGGCCGTGTGGCAGCAGGGGCCGGGCCGGAGGTCGCGCCGGGTCGCCCGGCGGCGGGCACCGGTCCCCCGGCGCCGTCGCCCGTCGCCCCGGGCCCGGAGGACACCGGCCCGGACGAACCGGGGCCGGACGCACCGGGTCCGGGAGGCGTCGCGGCCGGACCGGTTCCGGCGTCCCCGGCGCCCGGGCGATCGCCCGCGGCCGGGGTAGCCCCCGTCACCGTCGGCAGCGCCCCGGTGACGACGGGGATGGCGCCGGTGGCGCCGCGCCGGCCCCGGCGGCGGGCGGCGGCGGCCGCGGCTGCCGCGGCGGCCTCGGCCTCGCGGATCTGCCGGCGCGTCAGCGGTGCGCCGGTCGCGCTGATGACGCCGAGCGGGACGGCTCCGGTGACCGGTGCGGTGCCCGCGTCCGCGGCGGGGGCGCCGGCGACCGCGGTGCCGCCCGCCGGGGTGCCGGGTGCGGCGACGACGGCGATCTGGCCGGTCGCGACGGCGTGCCAGCCGGCCTCCGGGCCCTGGCCGCGCGCCCGCAGGATCCGGACGAGCAGGACCGCGGCGACCGCCAGCAGCAGCACGCCCAGCGCCACGCCGGGCCACAGCCACGGCGTCGTCACGGTCTGCGGCCAGGCGAGGTCCAGCACGGGGGCCGTGTCGCCGAGGCTCACCGCCAGGAGGGACCACCGGCCGTCGCGGGCGGGCCACTCGAGGGTCGCGGAGCCGTCACCGGACACCTCGACGAGCCACATGTCGGACCCGGTCGGGTCGGCGGCCGGTGCGACCTCGTCGGCGTCACCCGTGGCGGACGGGCTGGGGCTCGCGGCCGCGGCCCGCGCGTCGGCGGTGGCCGTCCCGCTCGGCTCCGGGGCCGGCGCCTCGACGCTGGTCGTCGCCAGGGTGTGCCAGTCGGACAGCCCGGTCACCCGGACGTACGGGTCGTCGCCCAGCCAGCCGTCGACGTCGGTGTCCCGGCCCACCGCCAGGACCACGGGCGAGCCCTCTGCCCGCACGGTGACCGTCACCGGGTCGCCGGCGAGCTCGAGCACGCCGGGGTCGGTCACCAGGGCCCGGGTCGTCCCGCCGGGCGCCGCGGTGGCGACCAGGGGGTCGTCGGCCCGCCAGGCCGTGGCCGACGCGACGCCGAGCGCGACGGCGGCGACCCCGAGCACGGCGAGCACGGCGGCGATCAGTCGCTGGAGCACGCGTCTTCCTCTCGAACGTGACGGCCCAGGATAGGCCGGGGACCTCGGTGACCGGGCACGCCGGCGGGACGAGGCGGGGCGCACCGGCCACGGACCCGGCCCCGGGGACGGGTGCCGCGGGGTGGGTGCGCCCGGATACGCTGACCGACGGACCGGGGTCAGACGGATGTCCCGAGCCTCCCGCCCGGAGGCGGTCCCCACAAGCGCTCGCGCGCTCCTGCAGGAGGAACTTCGTGGCAGACGACCGTACGCCCTTCCCGGTGGTCAACTTCCGTGGCTACGACCGCGGACCCGTGGACGACCGCATGGCCGAGCTCGAGCGCGCGCTGTCCGACGCCCGGAACCAGGTCGCCTCGCTCGACGAGCGTGTGCTGCAGATCTCCGGGGAGCTGTCCGAGGCGCACCGCCAGCTCCGGGAGGCCGAGCGGCCCACCTACTCCGGGCTCGGGTCCCGCATCGAGATGCTGCTGCGCTCGGCGGAGGAGCAGTCGTCGGACGTGGTGCAGCAGGCGAACGCGCAGGCGTCGGACGCCCTCGCGCGCGCCCGCCTCGCCGCCGGGCAGCTGCGCGCCCGCGCGGAGAACGAGGTCGCCGAGATGCTCGCGACCGCCCGCCGGGAGGCGACGGAGGAGCGTTCGACCGCGCACACCGAGGCGGAGAGCGTGCTGACCGGCGCGCAGCGCCGCGCGGAGGAGCTGGTCGGCTCGGCCGAGCGCGAGGCGGCGCGCATCCAGACGGCGATCCAGACCGAGGAGAGCGAGCGCCGGGCGACGCTCGAGCGCGAGCTCGGCACCCTGCGGGCGACGGTCGAGCGCGAGACGACCGAGCTGCGCATCAGCACCGAGCAGGCGGCCGAGGCGCTGCGGTCGACGACCGAGGCCGAGACCTCCGCGATGCGGGCCGAGGCCGAGCGGTACGACCAGGACCTGCGCCAGCGCGCCGACGCCGAGACGACCGCGCTGCGCCAGCGCGTCACCGCCGAGCTCGCCGAGCTGCGGACCGAGGCGGAGCGCTGGTCGGCGATGCAGCGGTCCCTCGCCGCCACCGAGATCGCGGAGGCGCGGCAGGCGGTGGGCGAGGAGGTCACCTCCCTGCGAGCCGAGGCGCAGTCGCACGCCGACGCGGTGCGGTCGGCCGCCGAGCGCGCCGCCGCCGAGCTGCAGCAGCGGGTCGCCGTCGAGACGGCCGCGCTGCGGACCGAGGCGGAGCAGTACGCCGGCTTCGTGCGGGCGACCGCCGACCGGGAGACCGGGGAGCTCCGGGCGGCCGTGGCCGACGAGGTCGCCGCGGCCCGCCAGGAGTCGGAGCAGGCGCTCGCCGTCCAGCGCGCGGAGGCCGAGCAGTACGCCACCGAGCTCCGCGCGACCGCGGAGCGGGAGACGACCGAGCTGCGCGAGCGCACCGAGCACGAGGTCGCCACGCTCCGCGCCCTCGCCGAGCGGGAGACGTCCGAGCTGCGGGAGCGCACCGAGCGCGAGACCACGGAGCTGCGCGAGCGCACGGAGCGCGAGGTCGCCGAGCTCCAGGAGGCGACGCGGCTCGACGTCGAGCGGCGGACGACCGAGGCGTCGCGCGCCGCGGAGGAGCTCCGTGGCCGGGCGCGGACCGACGCGGACGCGATGCTGGCGCAGGCCCGGCAGGCGCTCGCCGACGCGGAGCTGTCGATCGCCGCCCAGCGCGAGGCGGCCGAGCGCGCCGACGCCGAGCGGCACGCGACCGCCCGCGCCGAGACGGAGAAGCTCGTCGCCGACGCCGAGGCGCACGCCGCGGACGCCGAGCAGCGCGTCGCGAAGGCCCTGGAGCAGGCCGAGAAGATCCGGGTCGACTCGCAGGAGCACGCCAAGGAGCTGCTGTCGAACGCCCGGCAGAACGCCGACCGCGTGGTGGCCGAGGCCCGCGAGCACGCCGAGAAGACCCTGTCCGAGGCGATGTCCGAGGCGGAGCGCGAGCGCACGACCGCGCAGCGCCAGGTCGAGGACCTCAACCGGCAGCGCGAGTCGATCACCACGTACCTGGACGAGCTGCGCAACCTCCTCGGCCACGACCCGGTGCCGAACCGGCAGACGCTCGAGCGGGCGGACGCCGCGCAGGCGCAGTTCGCGGCCAAGCAGGCGGCCGTCCGTCCCGCCGCGCGCCCGGCCCGCGGGGCGAAGGGCCGGCCGGCGCCGGTCTCCGCGGCCGCGGCGGCCCCGGCCCCTGCGGCGGCGGACGCGGACGAGCCGGCTGCCACCACGGGGCCGGAGGCGGCGGACGACGCCCGCGGGGCGAGCAGCGCCGACGGCACCGCGACCCCCGACCGGCCGGGCACCTCGACCTCGGCGGGGGACGCGGCGTCCGAGTCGGAGGAGGGCGCGACGTCCGGGACGACCGAGGGCGCGACCAGCGGCACGGACGCCGACGGCACCGACGGCGGGACCTCGGACGGCGCACCGGCCGGTGACGCCGCCGAGGACGGAGCCGCGGACGGGAGCGCCTCCGCTGCGGACGCGGGCTCCGGCGAGGACACCCCGTCGGGCGACGACACCCCGTCGGACGAGGACACCCCGTCGGGCGAGGACGCCACCGCCGGCGAGCCGGCCCCCGCCGCCGGGACCGCCAGTC
>JACXUT010000016.1 GCA_014763765.1 Micrococcales bacterium | reverse complement strand
GGCGCCCGGCACGGCGTCGAGCGCGGCCAGCAGGTCGGCCGGCACCTCGGCGGACGCCTGGCCGGCGTACGCGCGCTCCCAGCGCCCGTCCGCCCGGGCCCGGTCGACCTCGGCCTGCCCGCGCTCCCGCATGCGCCCCTCCGCGACGAGGCGCGCCACGTGCTGCACGTTCCGCTGCGACCACAGCGAGCGCGCACGCCGGGGCACGAACCGCTGCCGGAACGTCGTGGCGTCGCCGCCGCGCCGCTGGCCGTCGATCCACCCGCTGCACAGCGCCTCGTCGAGCGCCTCCGCGTACGTGAGCGACGTCGGGTCGGTGACGCCCTTCTTGGCGAGCACGAGCCACACCCCGTCGGAGTCCGCCTCGTGCGCGTCGAGCCAGGCCCGCCACGCGGCGACGTCGGGCACCGTCAGCGTCGCCGCCGCGGCGGCGGCTCGTCAGCGCGCGTGCCGGTCCCGGCTGTTGAGCGTCGCCACCACCTGCGCGTAGTCGCCGCGGGCCTCGCCGTACCGGAGGAACTTCACGTTCTCGACCTGGATCTCCGTCGCGTCCGGCTGCGCCTCGACCAGCTCCACCACCTCGGTGACGAAGTCCTCGAGCGGCATCGCGAGCTCGTTCTCCCGCTGACCGGGCATGAGGTCCGTCTGCACGGCCGGCGGCTCGAGCTCGAGCACCTGCACGGACGTGCCGGCGAGCTGCAGCCGGATCGACTCGCTGAGCATGTGGATCGCCGCCTTGGTGGCGTTGTACGTGGGCGTCACCCGCAGCGGGGCGAACGCGAGACCGGACGACACGGTCATGATCGTGGCGGCGGGCCGGGACTGCAGGTGCTCGACGAGGGCCGCGATCAGGCGGATCGGGCCGAGCAGGTTGGTGACGACGGTCTGCTCCGCGTCGGCGAGGAACCCCGGGGTCGTCCAGTCCTCGGCGCGCATGATGCCCGCCATCGTGACGAGCACGTTGAGGTCGGGGTGCTCGCGGACGACCTGCGCGGCGGCGTCGCGGACGCTGCCGGGGTCGGTGGTGTCGACGACGACGGTGCCGAGCCCGTGCTCGGCGGCGACCTGCGCGAGCAGCTCGGCGCGGCGGCCGCCGACGACCACCGTGTTGCCCTTCTCCTGCAGGCGCAGGGCGAGTGCCAGGCCGATGCCGCTCGTGGCACCGGGGATGAAGATCGTGTTGCCGGAGATGTCCATGCCCACCACTGTCCGCGCCGCCCCGGAGCCGCTCCAGAGAGCGCTCGTCGGGGGATCGCCGGTCCCTGGCCGGCCCGCGGGGCCGCGCCCATACTGCACGGGTGGACCGTGACCTCCTCGCCGGGTTCCTCGTGAGCCGCCGCAGCGCCCTGCAGCCCGCGGACGTGGGCCTCGTGGCCGGCGTCCGGCGCCGCACGGCGGGCCTGCGGCGGGAGGAGGTCGCGCAGCTCGCCGCCATGTCGACCGACTACTACACCCGGCTCGAGCAGCGCCGCGGTCCGCAGCCGAGCACGCAGATGCTCGCCTCGCTGGCGCGCGCCCTGCGGCTGACGCCCGACGAACGGGACTACCTGTTCCGGGTGGCCGGCCACAGCGCGCCGGAGCGCCACCCCGCCCCCGACTACATCGCCCCGGGTCTGCTGCGCGTGCTGGACCGCCTCACGGACACGCCGGCGCTCATCATCACGGCGCTCGCCGAGACGCTGGTGCAGAACGAGCCCGCCCGGGCGCTGTTCGGGGACACCAGCTCGCTGACCGGCCTCGAGCGCAGCGACATCTACCGGTGGTTCGCCCACCCCGGGACCGAGCGCCGCCGCTACCCGCGGGACGACCACGACCGGCAGGGCCGCGCGCAGGTCGCGTCGCTCCGCGCGGCCCTGGGCGCCGCCGGGCCGGACTCGCGCGCGGCGGAGATCGTCCGGGAGCTGTCGCGGCGCAGTCCCGAGTTCGTCGCCCTGTGGGCCGAGCAGGAGGTGAGCCGGCGGTTCACCGACCACAAGGTGCTCGTCCACCCCGAGCTGGGTGAGATCGAGGTGGACTGCCAGGCCCTGTTCACCGAGGACGCGTCGCAGGTGCTGCTGGTGCTCACCGCCCCGCCCCGCACGGAGGCCGCGAGCAAGCTCGCGCTGCTGGCGGTGCTGGGGTCGGAGCGCGTCTCGACGCGCTCGTAGCGCCGGTCAGGCGGGCGCCGCCCCTGTCGGGTCCAGCGTCTGCCGCAGCAGCGCCGCGTCCCGGCTCGGCGGGACCCCGAACTGCCGGCGGTACTCCCGGCTGAACTGGGACGGGCTCTCGTACCCCACCGCGTAGGCGGCCCCGGCGACGTCCCCGGGCCGGGCCAGCAGCCGGAGCCGGGCCTCCTGGAGCCGGATGCGCTTCTGGAACTGGATCGGGCTCATCGCCGTCACCGCCTGGAACGTCCGGTGGAACGCGGACGGGCTCATGCTGGCGAGCCGGGCCAGCTCCGCCACCCGCACCGGCTCGCTGTAGCGCTCGCGCATCCACCGCACGACGTGCCGGACGCGGTTCAGGCTGCTGTCCGCCAGCCCGAGCTGCCGCACGGTGGCGCCCTGCTCGTCGGACATGAGCAGCCAGAGGATCTCCCGCTCGACCAGCGGCGCGAGCACCGGGATGTCGCGCGGGTGGTCGAGCAGGCGGAGCAGGCGCACGCACGCGTCGAGCAGGCGGTCGCCGGCACGGCCGACGGCGACGGCGGGGGCGACCGCACCGGGCGCCGGCCGGGGGAACGCGGTGGCCGCCGGGCCGAGCATGAGCTCCGCGACGACCTCGGGCCGCAGCGTCAGGCCCATCCCCAGCGCGGGCGTGGCCGGCGTGGCGTCGGTGAACCAGCCGCTCACGGGCAGGTCCACCGACGCCACGACGTACTGCCCCGGGCCGTAGCCGTGCACGGTGCCGCCGACCGAGAGCGTCTTGGTGCCCTGAGCCACCACCGCCAGCACGGTGCCGGTGGTCGACTCGTCCGGCGACCCGGAGGTGGTCATCCGGGACACGACGACGCCCGGGATCGCGGTCGGCGTGGTGCCGGTGCGGGCGTGCCGGTCGACCAGCGCCCGCAGCTCGTCGAGCGCCCGCGGCTCCTCCAGCACCATGACCCGAGTCAAGCAGAGGTCGGCGCGAGGGTCGCCGGTTCCGGCCGCCCCCGGCAGGATCAGGCAAGGACGCGCGACGATCGCCCTCACACCCGGCGCACCGGCGGGGGTTCGCTGGACGCATGAACACCCCGAGCACGGACCAGCAGGTCGTGGTGGTCACCGGCGGCACCGCCGGGATCGGCCGCGGCACCGCCGTCGAGGTCGCCGCCCGCGGGCACGCGGTCGTCGTCACGTACCGCACCCGCCCGGACGAGGCCGACAGGACCGTCGCGCTGCTGCACGAGCGCGGCGCCCGGGCCGCCGCCCTGCCCCTGGACCTCGGCGCCGCCGAGACCTTCCCGGAGTTCCGGGAGGCGCTGGCGCGGGTGCTCGGCGGGTGGGGCACCCCGACGCTCGCCGGCCTGGTGAACAACGCCGGCGCGGGCGGCGGCCGCCCGTTCCAGGAGACGACGCCCGAGCACCTCGACGCGTCCTACCGGGTGCTGCTGCGCGGGCCGTACCTCCTCACGCAGACGCTGCTCCCCCTGCTGGCGGACGGTGGGTCGGTGGTCAACGTCTCGAGCAGCTCCGTGCGCCCGGGCGAGACGGAGGCGGGCTACTCCGCGTACGCCGCGATGAAGGCCGGGCTGGTCGTCGCGACGCGCTACCTGGCGCGGGAGCTCAGCCCGCGCGGCATCCGCGTCAACTCGGTCGCCCCCGGGCCGACCCGCACCCGCATCGCGGACGACGCCTTCG
Source organism: Micrococcales bacterium (assembly GCA_014763765.1). Lineage (GTDB taxonomy): Bacteria > Actinomycetota > Actinomycetes > Actinomycetales > Cellulomonadaceae > Cellulomonas. Next base: position 26,033 of record JACXUT010000016.1, on the reverse strand, counting down.
AGCGGTTCCCCGAGATCGCCGAGGCAATCGCGGCCCGCACCGCCCTGGGACGCCTCGGCGAGCCGGAGGACATCGGGCGCGTGATCGCGTTCCTGCTGTCCGACGACGCCCGGTGGATCACCGGCCAGGACGTGCAGGTCGCCGGCGGGTACGCGCTGTGAGCCCCGGCGCCGGCCCCCTGGGCACGGTCGTGCTCACGGGGGCGACCAGCGGCATCGGCGAGGCGGCGGCGCGCCGGCTCGCCTCGCGCGCCACCCGGCTCGTCCTGCTCGGCCCGGAGCCCCCGGACGACGTCGCCGACGTGCTGGCGGGCGTCCGACGCGGCGGGCCCGCCGAGGTGCACTACGTGGCGGCCGACTTCACGCGCCTGCGCGAGGTCGTCGCGGCGGCCCGGCGCGTGCGGGCGGTCGCGCCGCGCATCGACCTGCTCGTGCACGACGCCGCGGTGCCGGGGTCGCCGGAGCGGGTCCTGACGGAGGACGGCTCCGAGCGGACGCTGCAGGTGGACGCGCTGGCCCGGCGCTGCTGACCCGGCTGCTCGTGCCCGCCCTGCACCCCGGCTCGCGCGTGGTGGCCGTCGCGTCCTCCGCGCACCGGGTCGAGCCGCTCGACCTGGACGACCCCGACCTCGTGCGGGGCTACGCCCCGGTGACCGCGTACGCCCGGGCGAAGGGCGCGATGCTCGCCTGGGCGCTGGCGCTGGCCGACGAGCTCCGGCCGTCGGGCGTGGACGTGGTGGCGGTGTGCCCGGGGCTCAACGCGACCGCCCTGAGCGCCGCCCTCGCCGGCCCGGTCGGCGGGTCCCCGGACCGCGGCGCCCGGCGGGTGCTGCACGCCGCCACGGCCGACGTGCCCTCCGGGTCCTACCTCGAGGACGACCGCGTCGTGCCACCGGCCGGCGACGTGACCTCGGCCGCCACCCGCGAGCGCCTCGCCGCGCTGCTGTGGGCGCGGTTGCGGCCGTTCACCGTCGGCGGGCCCGCGGCCTGAGCGGGGCGGGCGCATCCGCCGGCGTCAGGGTCCGGCGTCGACCCCGCCACCGCCCTGCGGGGGCGCGGGCGCGACGACCTGCTCGACCGCCGCGCGCAGCAGCGCCCGCCGCCGGTCGTGGACGCTGCCGGGCTCGGAGGTCGTGGCGGTGTAGGTGCTGCTCGCGGGAGACCACGCGGAGGCCATCCCGATGAGCAGGACGAGCAGGTCGGCCGGGTCGCCGGCCCGCAGGCGCCCCGCGGCCTGCGCCTCCGCGATCGCGGCGAGCTTCACCTCGTGCTCCTCGCCGTCGAACCAGGGCCCGGTGGGCCGCCGCTCGAGCCGCGTCCACGCGATCAGCCGCGCGAGGTCGGGGTCGCGCAGGTTCCGGTCGTAGAGCCCGACCGCCCAGCCCGGCAGGTCGTCGACGTCGAAGGGCACCGCGTCGACCGTGGAGCCGAGCCGGTCGGCGATCACCGCCTCGAACAGGCCGTCCTTGCTGCCGAAGTACGCGTAGAGCTGCGCCTTGTTCGCCTCGGCGGTGGCCGTGATGCGCTCCATGCGCGCGCCGGCGATGCCCACGCGGGCGAACTCCGCGGCGGCGGCGTCGAGGATCCGGCGGCGGGTGGCGATCCCGCGGGCGGTCGTCGGCATCAGGTGCTCGGACACCCGTGCAGGCTAACAGAAAGACCAGTTGGTTGCTTTCGGGTGGACGGTGCCGTAGCGTCAAACAGACCAACCAGTCTTTCTTCGGAGGCAGACGTGAGCACGACCGCCGCGTGGCGCAGCACAGGGCACGACCAGGAGCTCCGGCGCACGTCGATCGGGCGCCGGGCGCTCCGCGACGACGACGTGGCCGTCCGGATCGACTTCTGCGGCGTCTGCCACAGCGACCTGCACGCGATCCGCGGGCTGACCCCGCACCTCGGCGGGGACGACGGCGGCCTGGTCCCCGGGCACGAGCTCACGGGCGTGGTGACGGCGGTCGGGCCGTCGGTGACCCGCTTCGCGCCCGGTGACGCCGTCGCCGTCGGCACCCTCGTCGACTCCTGCGGCGCGTGCGACCTGTGCCGGGCGGGTCACGAGAACTACTGCCGCGTCGGCCCCGTGAGCACGTACGGCGGGCGGGACCGGGTGGACGGGAGCGTGACCCAGGGCGGCTACAGCCGCGACACCGTGGTGCGCAACAGGTTCGTCCACCACCTGCCCGACGGGCTCGCCCCCGCCGCGGCCGCTCCCCTGCTCTGCGCCGGGGTCACCCTGTGGGAGACCCTGCACGCGGCGGACGCCGGCCCCGGGAAGCGGGTGGCGATCGCGGGTCTCGGCGGCCTCGGGCACCTCGGCGTGAAGCTCGCCGCCGCCCTCGGCGCGGAGGTGACGGTGCTCAGCCGCACCGCGGAGAAGGCCGACGACGCCGTCCGGCTCGGCGCGACCGGCCTGGTGCTGACCACGGACGCCGAGCAGCTGCGCAGCGCGACCGGTCGCTTCGACCTGATCGTCGACACCGTCGCCGCCGAGCACGACCTCTCGCCGCTGCTCGCGCTGCTCGCCCTCGACGGGACGCTGTCCGTCGTCGGCAACCCCCTGACGCCGGCGCCCCGCATCCTCGATCTCGCCCGGGGCCGGAAGCGGCTCACGTCCGCCGGCACGGGCGGCACCCGCGGCACGGCCGAGATGCTGGCGTTCTGCGCCGGGCACGGGATCACCGCCGACGTCGAGGTGCTGCCGTCGGCGCGCGTCGACGAGGCCCTGCGCCGCCTCGAGCAGGGCGACGTCCGGTACCGCTTCGTCCTGGACCTGTCCGACCTCGACGCGGCGGAGGCGTGACCGTGGCGCACCCCGACCCCGGCTCCGGCGCCCCCGCCGTCGCCCGCAAGCCCCTCGGACGGTCCGGCGTGGTCGTCCCCGCCCTCGGCACCGGGACGCAGGCGTGGGGGGACAAGCGGTTCGGCTACGGGACGGCGTACAACAGCGAGGACCTCTACGCCGCCTACCGGGCGAGCCTCGACGCGGGGCTGACGTTCTTCGACACCTCCGACACCTACGGCAGGGGCCTCAGCGAGGAGCTGCTCGGGGACTTCCGCCGCCGGGACGGCCGCCCGGTCGTCATCGCGACGAAGTTCACGCAGGCCAAGCCGTACGACCCCAACCGCAACGTCTCCGTCCGGGCGGTCGGCACCGTCCTGGAGCGCAGCCTCACGCGCCTCGGGGTCGACGCCGTCGACCTCTACCAGCTGCACTACCCGCCGCGCCGGCGCTCGCTGGAGAGGTACCTGGACGCGATGGCCGCGACCGTGACGAGCGGCAAGGCGAAGGCCATCGGCGTCAGCAACGTCAGCACCGCGTACCTGCGCCACTGCCACGCGTACCTCGCGTCCGCGCACGGCATCCCGCTCGCCTCGACGCAGGTCGGCTACAACCTGCTGCACCGGCACCCCGAACGCAACGGCATGCTCGACCTGTGCCGGGAGCTGGGCGTGTCGGTCCTGCCGATCCTGCCGCTCGCGGAGGGGGTGCTGACCGGCAAGTACCGCGTCGGCGGGCAGGACTTCGGCGGCCAGGGCCCCACGCTGTTCCGCGGAGCGAGCCTCTTCGAGCCCGGCGAGTCGTTCCTCCGGGCGCTGCGGACGACGCCGTACGAGATGCGCCGCGAGGCGCTCGAGCCGCTGTTCGACGTGATGGACGAGATCGCCCGGGAGCACGACGGGACGATCGCGCAGGTCGCGCTCAACTGGCTCATCGCGAGCGACCCGCTGGTCGTCCCGATCCCGGGCGCCAAGCGCGCCTCGCAGGTGGCGGGCAACGCCGCCACGCTGCGCTGGAGCATGAGCCCCGAGGAGCACGCGCGTCTCTGCGCGACCGAGGCGGCGGTCCGGGCGTCGCTCGGCCTGTAGCCCGGCGGCCCGGTCCGCGCCCGGGGGGCGGACGCGGACCGGGCCGGCGGCCGGGCGCGCGAGCGGTGCGTGGCCCGCCGGTCGCGACGCCGCCGTCACCCCTCGCGCAGCACCCGCCGCAGCCAGCCGAGCCGGCTCGCCCGCGCCGCACGCGACACCGCCGCGTCCGGGAACAGCGCGTCGAACCCGTGGAACCCGCCCGCCCACACGTGCAGCTCCGCCTGCCCGCCGGCCGCCCAGATCCGGGACGCGTAGTCCACGACCTCGTCGCGGAACACCTCCGCGGAACCCGCGTCGAGGTACGCGGCCGGCAGTCCCGCCAGGTCGGCCGCCCCGCTCGGTGACACGCTCGCCGGCACGTCCGCCGGCTGCGCCCCCAGCACCGCGGACCACGCGAACCGGTTGGACTCCAGCGACCACACGCCCGGCCCGGTGAACTGGAAGGCCGACGTGGTCGCGCTGCGGTGGTCGAGCATCGGGCACACCAGCACCTGGGCGGCGACGGCCGGCCCGCCGCGGTCGCGCGCCAGCAGGACGACGCCCGCGGCCAGCCCGCCGCCGGCGCTCGTGCCGGCGACGACCACCCGGTCCGGGTCGACGCCGAGCTCCGCGGCGTGCTCCGCGAGCCACACGAGGGCGCGGTAGCCGTCCTCGACGATCGTCGCGCCCGTGACCTCCGGCGCCAGCCGGTAGTCGACGGTCACCACCACGGAGCCCAGCGCGTCGAGCCACTCCAGCGGGATGTCGAGCTGGGAGAACCGGTCCCCCATCACCATGCCGCCGCCGTGCAGCCACAGCACCGCCGGCGCTCCCGGGCCGGAGGGCGCGGCGTCCTGCGCGGCGCCCTGCGCGGCGGGCGACAGCACGGTCAGGGGCAGCGACGTCCCGTCGGCGGCGGCGACCTCGGTCTCCCGTCGCCGCACCGCGCAGCCCGCCAGCACCGTCCCGGGCCGGCCCACGGCGTACGGGCGGATCAGCGGCAGCGACTCGGCGGACAGTGCCGGGAGGTCCGGCATGCCGGCCAGCAGGGCGGCGAGCTCCGGGTCGACGGCGGGCCGCGCCGGGCGCGTGGTCGCGGGCCGCGCGGTCGCGGGCCGCGCGGTCACGGGAGCAGCGCCTTCCCGCCGACCGGCGTGAGGTCGGTGTACTCCGGCTCCTTCGCGAGCAGGCCCGCGAACCGGGCGACGATCGCCTGCGCGGCCTCCCCGGCGAACACGCGGTGGTGGTCCACCTCGGTCGTCCAGCCCTCGATGACGTGGGCGACGTCCGGGTCGGCGGCCGAGCGGCTCACGAGGTACACGAGGCAGTGCTCGCTCGTCGCCGGGTTGCCCCGGTCGAGGCCGGACAGCAGCAGGGCGACGAGCTCGTCGCCGCGGCCCGGGTGGGCGGTCATGGTGGAGGTGAAGCCGTAGGTCACGGCGCTCTGCGAGGTCATGCCTCCATCGAGCCACGCCCGGGTCGCGGGACCCTAGAGGGATCCGCCGCGATCCGTGCCCGATCCTGCTCGGGACCCCTCCGGGCTCCGGCTACCGCCGCACCCGCAGCCCGTCGACGAGCAGCCGCACCATCGGGTTGGGCGAGCCGTCCGGGGACGGCGCGCGGTGGCTGAGGTCGCCGATGGCCTGGAGCAGGTCCATCGGGTCGACGTCCGGCCGGACCTCGCCGTCGGCCGCGGCGGCCTCGATGAGCGCGCGCAGGGCCGGGCCCAGGGCGTTCTCCAGGTAGGTGGGCAGCGCGTCGAACGCCGGGTCGCCCGAGCGGAGGGCCGCGGCGAGCCCCTGCTTGGTCGCGACGAACTGGGTGAACCGGGCGATCCACTCGTCCAGCGCCTCGCCCGGCGGGAGCCGGCGCAGCAGCTCCTCGGCGGCCGCCGCCGTGGCGTCGATCTCCGTGGTGAAGACCGCGGCCACCAGGTCCGCACGGGTCGGGAAGTGCCGGTAGAGGGTGCCGACGCCTACCCCGGCCTCGGCGGCCACCTCGCGCGCCGGCGCGTCGACGCCCGAGCGCTCGAACACCGTGCGGGCGGCGACGAGCAGGGCGTCGGCGTTCTGCCGGGCGTCGGCGCGCAGGGGCCGGGGGCTGGCGTCGGAGGGCGTCACGGGTCACCTCGCTGGACAAAGCGGAACAGCGTTCCGTATGGTCGGACGATCGAAGCGGAACAACGTTCCGTGACCAGCATACGGGAGGCTCCCATGCAGTACCGCACCCTCGGACGCACCGGCATCAAGGTGACGCCCTACGCGCTCGGCGCCATGATGCTCGGCTCGTTCGGCAACCCCGACCGCCAGGAGGGCATCCGGATCATCCACCGCGCGCTCGACGCCGGCATCAACGTCGTCGACACCGCCGACCGCTACGGCGACTCCGAGGAGGTCGTCGGCGAGGCGCTCCAGGGCCGCCGCGACCAGGTCGTCCTCGCGACGAAGTTCTACGGCCCGGTCGACGACGACGTGAACCACCGAGGCGCGTCGCGACGCTGGATCGTGCAGGCCGTCGAGCGCTCGCTGCGGAACCTGCGCACCGACTACATCGACCTCTACCAGCTCCACCGCCCCGACCCCGACACCGACATCGAGGAGACGCTCTCCGCCCTCACCGACCTCGTGCGGCAGGGCAAGGTCCGCGCGATCGGCTCCTCGTCGATGCGCGGCTCCGAGATCGTCGAGGCGCAGTGGGCGTCGGAGCGCCGCGGGTTCGAGCGGTTCCGCACCGAGCAGCCGAACTACTCGGTCCTCGACCGGGAGATCGAGCGCGAGATCCTGCCCGTGGCGCAGCGCTACGGCATGGGCACCCTCGTGTACAGCCCGCTCGCGGGCGGCACCCTCACCGGCAAGTACCGGGCCGGGCAGGCGAACGACAACTTCCGGGCGGGCACCGGGATGCGCCACTTCCGCGACGAGCGGCGGCTCGCCGCGGTGGAGGAGCTCCTCGCCCTCGCGGACGAGATCGGGATCCCGCTGCCGCACCTGGCGATGGCGTTCGTGATCGCCCACCCCGGCGTGACGTCCGCGCTCATCGGCCCGCGCACCATGGAGCAGCTCGAGGACACCCTGGCCGGCGCCGACGTCACGCTGTCCGACGAGGTCCTCGACCGGATCGACGCGATCGTGCCGCCGGGCGAGAGCATCGGCGCGATGGACATGGTCTACCGCGGGCCGGAGGTCGCCGACGCCGGCCTGCGGCGCCGACCGGCCGGGGAGCGGGCGGCGCGGTAGGGCGTCAGGGCGCGGCGACGCGAGGGCTGATGGGCGACGAAAGGAGGAGCGCGGCCCCGAGCGCCACGAAGACTTCGCCCCGAGCGCGACGAAGGCCCCCAGGAAGATCCCTGGGGGCCTTGATCCGGACCTGTCAGCGCAGGTCCCGTTCGTAGCGGGGGCAGGGTTTGAACCTGCGACCTCTGAAAGGCTCCTTCGGCTTCTGCGCCAGCACGCTCAAGCCTTGGAGAGCACGGAGTCGACTGGGATTTCGTCGGAGACCGCCCGACCCGTGGCAGTCAGTGTCGAGGGCTGCGTTGAGCCTGCAGGTCACTGTTGATGGTGAGTTGGCGGTAACCACGTTGGTCGCTTATGACCCGTGAAGCGGGAGCCTGACCCGCGTCCACGACTCAACCCAGCAACGAGACACCGCCCTGCCCGACGGGCTGCACTTCCAGAGTCACCACCGCGTCCACTCCGTCCTCGGAGGCAAAACCGCTGATCACCCGACCGACCAACCTCGCCGGACATCCCATCTACAGATGCGCCACGTCGCGCAGCGAGGCGGTGCGGTTCGCGCGCCTCGCTGACGACTCGGTCTCGACGATCGGCGGTCAGGCCGATCCCGAGGGCGGTGACCTCGATCATCGGGCTCTGAAGGAACATCGCGACGAGCTCGACTGCCTGGTCGGCGAGTCCAGGTGGTTGCGCCTAGCAGATCTCGGAATCCGGGCCCTGGCCGAGGGCGTGCTCGGTCCACTCGGCCACGATGGACCACTCGGCATGCCTAGACACCCCCGTTCTGGCGCACCGCGGCCATGACACTGACTCAGCCCGCCCGGCTCCCGTGCCCTTCGGCCCTGGTCATCGCCTTGGCCCGGCCGCTGGTCCCGGCGCTGTCACCGCGCCACCAGGCCCGCCGCGCGCGGGTCCAGGCCTGGCGCCCGGCTGAAGCAGCCCGCGAGTGAGCGGTGATGTGCCACCAGGAGCGCTCTAGCGCCCACCTGGCCCAGGCCCACCGGATCTACCCACATCCCCCGCGTGGCTACAGACTTTGGCTGGTCGACGTGCGCACCGAGGAGCAGACCGACTCCTGGCTGCTCAAGGACGTCGCCGCCTGCCCTCGGCGCGGGGACCACCTCGCACTCCAGAGGTGTGTGGGCCACGACCCGCATCGGCGCAACTCCCGCACGTGCTCCCACGTCCGGGTGTTCGCTGTGGCCGGCGCCGATGCCCCCGCCGCAGACGCCAACGTCCTAGCGCACCCGCGCCGACCTCCGGGGGTAGCGGGTGGTTCTACACCTGCGGTGGTGTGGCACATACCGGACCGGGACGAGCCGACCGATGTCAGACTCGGGGCATAGCGCACGAGATCGGCTCACTGTCCCGGCTAGGCCCCACGGACCACGACGCGATGATCGCTGCGGTGCGCCGAGTCCTCGCGGAGGACCCCGACATCCCGTCGGCCTCGACGTCCGCGCTGGCCGAACGGGCTCCGCCGGCCAGGATGCCGGATGAGGGCCGGCACGCGGCACTGCTGCACCCCGGGCCACCAAAGGGCCGGGCACTGCCCGGCGCACCGCACTCGGACCGAACTCCGAGTGCAGCACCGAGGCCGTCGCCTACCGACACGCCCCGCCCGGCATGTCTGCTCGGCAACAGTCGTACGCTTGTGCATTGCAGCGAGCCAGTGAGACGAAGTGCGGCACCAACGGCATGGGAGCGCGATGAGATCAATCCGGATCGGGACGCGCACGGTGGTCGCTACCGATGTCCTGGGAAGCTACTGGCATGTGGCAGCCGAGCGGCAGCGCGTCTACCACCGTCGGCTCATGGGTGCGCCCGCGCCATGGACGAATGATCCCGTCTTGTCGAGTTATCGGTTTACCAACGCATATCGAGCGGCTGACCGCGTGTCTCAGGACTTGATTCGCACCCAGTACGCGGGCCCGCAGGCCCCCGAAGACATCTTGCTTCGCACCCTGCTCTATCGCTTCTTCAACAAGCCTGCGACTTGGCGGGTGATAGAGGGCGCAGTGGGCACCCTCTCGACGTCAAGTTTTGATCTCAGCGTGCTCGATCATGCGCTTCTGCGTCTCTTGTCCCGAGGCGACAGGGTCTACTCCCCAGCATACATTATCCCGCCGCCGCCATTCGGGGCGACTCGCAAGCATTTGAATCATCTGCGCCTGGCCGAGCATATAATCTCGACTGGGGCGGCCGAGAGAATTAGCGCCGCTTCGACGCTCCAGCAAGTCTACGAGATCTTGTCATCATACCCTTCCCTCGGGCCGTTCCTCGCGTTCCAGCTAGCGATCGATTTGAACTACTCGACGTTGATCAACTTTTCGGAGAACGATTTCGTGGTCGCGGGACCAGGAGCACGGTCCGGGATTGCGAAGTGCTTTGTCGACACCGATGGTCTTAGCCCAGAGGACATGATCAGATGGGCAGTCGAGCACCAGTCGCAAGAGTTTGAGCGATACAACATGGACTTCCAGGACTTATTTGGTCGCCCTTTGGCACTGATCGACTGCCAGAACCTATTCTGCGAGACCGACAAGTATGCTCGAATTGCCCATCCGCAGACGGTGGGCATCGGAAATCGAACCCGAATCAAGCAGCGGTTCACCTCGCAGGGCGCCGTCATGGCCCCATACTTCCCGCCGAAATGGGGAATCAATGATCGAGCGCAGGCTCAGCATGATGAAGCCGTCATCGAAGCAGATGATTTATTCTCGGGCGTCTTTGAGCTGAGTCAGTGATTGAGGGCTTGAGGACGACTCACGAACTCGGCGGCTGCGGCGGCGAGGTCCGTGTCCGCGAACCGGGCGATCCGGGATGCTAGAGCTGCGGCACCGACGTGGCGCTTGAACGCCCAGAAGACGTCGATCGCCTGGATGTAGCCGAGTAGCATCGGGTCGGAGAGTGACACGGTGAGGTCGTCGAGGTCGGCGCCTCCTCGCACCTGACGTTCCAGGTCCATCCAGGTTTGGTGGGCAAGTCCGGCGTGTGCGAAGTCGGTGTCGTAGCGGAGCTGAGTGTCGCCGATATACCCGGGTGCCTCGTTCGATAACTCCAGGACTCGCTGGGCTCGTTCGCGGTGTTCTTGGTACAGGTGCAGCGATGAGGTGAAGAAAGTCAACGTGCCGACGTCGAGGCGCAGCCAGCGAGCCATCATCTCGAGCAGTAGGCTCCATTCGAAGATGTTGATGGCCGAGAAACCGAACCAGATGTCGGTGCTGCGAGCGGCCACGTTGAGATCGAGGCGTCCGTTTCGAGTCAGGAAGTGCAGCCAGTTGTTGCACGGCACATCTGCACTGGTGGAGAAGTCGCTTGCGGGGTCGAACAGTGACATCGCGGCGCGGCGCGATTCAGGTGCGGCAGTCAAAGCCGAGTACACGTGGAAGACCTGATCGACTCCCTGCCAGTTGCGCAGGCGCGGGCCATAGCCCGCACGCCAGGTTAGGCCACCGTCGTCAGAGTAGCGTGGCGCGCGTCGGAGATAGGGAGTCAGATAGGCGAGGTCGTTGCGACCCGCGATGACCCACATTGCTTCGGCGATGGCAGCGAACGGGTTGTTGTTTCGCCCTGGCGAGAAGAGAAAGCGTTCCGTAGGGTGAGTGATAGTGATCTTCTGCGCGGCGAGTTCGAGCGTGGGGCCATTGCGACTGTCGACCGGGTCGCCGTGGGTCAGGAGACGGTGGAGCATGCCTCGGAGCGCCGAGTCCGTGTTGCGAAATGTCGCCATGCGTAGTGGCCCTGCCTCCTAGTCGACCAACAGGCCGCGGCGCTTGAGTTCGGCGATCAGGTGTGCCGTCACATGGTTCGGGTCCCCGTTAGGCACCCGAGACGTGATTGCGGCGTGCTGACCGGCGAGCTCCTGGTATCCGTCGTAGATCGGATCGGAGTTGTTTGCGTCGAGCACGTAGGGGCGATCGAATAGGAACACTACGTCGGCCGATACGCGGCCCCAGATGGAGCCGACCAGGTTCGTCAAGGCCAGCTCGGTGATTCCCTCGTCGGGGAGCTTTCCGTTGTACCACCCGTAGGCGAACGTGGACCACCACCACCGGTCTAGCACCACCGCGGTGGACTTCAGGGCTTCGAGGATGAGCGGAACACTCTCGGCGTGGCATGCGAGGTGAGCGAGTTGGGTTCCCAGTGCCGACCTAGGGGCCTGGCTCTCGACTTCGAGCATCGCGTAGGTCTGTCGAGTGAACATGCTGAGGCCGCTAGGCATGTGTACGTGCAGCGTGCGCTCCGGGTCCAGCGCCGCGCGCAAGGCGGTCGCTTGAGTGCTCTTTCCGGTCTTGTCCAGCCCCTCAAGCACCACCAGGGTGCCCGGCCGGAGCGTTGGTGCCGCCATTTCATGCCCCCTTTGCTGGAAGTACGAGCGCCGCCTGGGCTGCGAAGGCGATCAGGTACCCCACGGGTAGCCACGCATAACCGCCGAGACCCCAGCTCGGTCCCCAACTGTTCTTGATCAACAACATCCGGCCGCGTGAGGGGTGCGTCGCTGCTCCGACACAAGCGACAGCGTGGTAGCCGCCGGCGGTCACCCTGATGTCAGGAACGACCACGACGCCTTCGTCGTCAGGTTCATAGAACTCGTCGGTGACCTCGATGATCAGCACCACTGGCCGCGAACCTGCCAGGGCGACTTCGATCGGCCGCTCGATGCCGTCGTGGGACAAGGGCACCGGCTTAAGCCGCGCCTGGTGCCAAGGTGGGCCCGGCTGGTTACCAGGAGGTTCCTCGGTCCGGGATCCCAGGGATGCGTTGTAGGGCCACCGGGCTAGCTCGGGTTGTCCGGGGCCGGCGAGTGCCGTGGCGACATCGTGCAGTGCCATGCCATCTGCGGATGTGAGGCCTGCGTGGGTCGCGTGCCACCAAAGCGCCTCTGGTGCCAGATGCTCGGAAGCGGCTCCCCCGAGGCTTACGAGTGCCTCGTGCGCAGTTGAGGTGGCGAAGGTGACGCACGTTGGACGGGGTCCTTGATCAAGGATGTGTGCGCCAACGAGCCCGCGAAGGTCGATGTCTGACGGCATCATTCATCATTCTGCCGTGCTGCGGCCTCTTCGAGCAGGAACCGCTGGATGTATCGGCGGCGGAACTCCGAAGCGGGCGCGCCTCGAACGAGTGCGGACACCTCGAGCGAAGCCGCGCGCTCTGTCGGCTGAAAGGGCCGGGTCTCGCTGAGGTGGATCGACTCTCGTCCTGGAGCCGCGGCGCCGTAGGCGACCAGCCGCGTAACTGGGGCGCCGACGGTTGTCACGTCCACCTCGCACGGTGCGCGCACCACCTCGTCACGGAGTAGCGTGACGACCTCGGATGTGACGTTGGCGACGGGCATGGGAATGACCTCGGCCGGAACCGCGGTTGTTTCGTCGAACGCGCGCCCGCGGTCAAAGTCAGCCGGGGGCCGCCGCAACTGGCGCACAGTCGCCGAGGCGGGGTCTGGATCGGTGCACCATCGGAAGCCTGAGCTTGGATGCTCCGCGAGTCGCAGCACGATCGCGTCGCCCACGAACGCTTCCACGCTCGTTTGCTGGCCGGGGTGGTCCACGAGCCAGACGTCTCCACGCGTGTCGGGTGGGGTGACCCCGTCGGCGAGCTCCTGCTTGATCCGCAGCGGCCGAGCCTTGAGGAGTTCGACGCGGGCGTCCCTGGACACGAGCCTAGTGTTGACGAGTTGGCGGACGGCGGCCTCGTAGCTCACGTGCATGTCCCGCGCGGCCTGGTACACCTGTGCGGGACGCACGGTCTCGCCTCGGCGGATCCCGTATCTGCGCGCCGTCGGGTAGAGCAGCTCTAGCGGCATCAGGAAGTGGGCGGCGAACGTCTGGGCATCCAGTTCACGGCCGTCATGTGGCTGATACGCCGTGATCGTCTCGTCGGTCTCAAGCCGTAGGTCGGCTCGGTGCAGGTGCCAGTGGCCGAGTTCGTGCGCTGCGGTGTAGCGCTGCAGTGACGCAGGCCGCTCACTGTTGATGAGCACGCCTCCCGGCCCGGTTCGCAGCATTACGCCCAGGAGGTCCTCGAGCGGCTGGAAGCGTAGTTCCAAGCCGCTGTTCTCGATCGCTTCGAAAGGGTCGATCGGTCGTGACTGGTCGACGCCAAGCGCGTTCAGGACATCACCCGCTGCTTGCGCCGCCGCAAGTCGGGTCATGGCTCGTCCCTCATTCCTGTCGGGTCCGCCGGTCGCGGCGCGGTTCCCGCTGCGAGGAACTGCGCGAACCGCAGAACCTGCTCTCTGTCCTCAGCCGAAAGATCTCGGGTGGCACGATACAGCGCGCCGTCCGCCGCGACCGCTGGCGCTTCCTCTTCCCCCAGGAGCCACTCCACGCTTCGACGATACAGCCGCGCCAATCTGCGCAGCTCGAGAGCCGATACGCCGCGCTTTCCTGCTTCCATCGCATGAACGCTGGTTCGCGGGATCTGCAGGGCCCCACTGACTTCTTCCTGGGTGAGCCCGAGCGATTCCCGTGCTTCACGGAGGCGAGCGGCAACGACGCGCTGCTCATTTTCAGACACTAGGCTCTCCGATGGTCATGATCACGAACGCCAGCGCAAAGCCACTCTCGTGGCTGAGCGAGACGCTCCAGGTGGCTGCTCCCAACTCAGCGGCCCGGCGCTCGGCCGAGCCGGCGAGCGTGAGCGTGGGTGCACCCTCGGGGCCGGACCGGATCTCGATGTCCGTAGGGGCGACCGATCCGATGCCCTTACCGAGGGCCTTCATCGTTGCTTCCTTGGCCGCCCACCTCCCCCCGAGACGGGAGACGTCAGCAGCGCAGTCCTCAAGTTCGAGCGGCGTGAACGTGAGCGCCAAGAAGCCGCTGTCGTGCTCGAGCATGCTCTCGATGCGAGAGCAGTCAACCAGGTCGACACCGATCAGCAGTGTATGAGCGCTCACGCCGACTCCGCGCGCTGGGCCGTTGAGTTGGCGCGGGCGAGAGACACCTGCTCGACGATTGCCTCCACTCCGGAGCGCCCGGAGTAGTCAGTGCGTTCCGCGTTCGCGTGACCGGCGACGACAGCGAGCTCTCCGGCAATGTACCCGGTCTGCTGGCACAGGAAACGCTGGAGCCTCATCAAGCCGACGAGATTGCCGTAGCCCCGGGTGATCAGATGCCAGTGCCGGTAGACACCGAGCACGGCGAGAGACCCGTCGCGGACGCTGATGTCGATGTGCACGAGGCAAGGAAACCCACGTCTGCGCGTGTCGGAGACCAGGTACTCCTCAAGGAGCCCGCCGTCCACCGGGTCGTTCGCCCCGTCAGCGTCGCCGGCTACAGCGATGTCACTCGCGTTGAAGGTCCTGCGACCGCTACGGTGCTCGCCGCGGAGAGCCTCGATGCGCCTGTCCAGCTGGTTTACCCCGCCGGCGGTCTTTCCCGGCCAAGAGACCATGCGCGAGAAGTAGGTACCGCCTCTGTTCGCAGGGACGCGCTTCAGCGTGGGGAGCGCCTCGAGGTACGCCTGGTACAGGTCGTGGGCCGCCTGGTCGAGCGCTTGAGCGTCGTCGCGAGTCAGGTCCGGTGACCACTCGAGGCCGGGGTCGTTGTACAGCGCGACCGGGAACAAGGTGTTCGCCACCGTCGAAACACCCTGCTTACTACGGCTGCTCAGCGCACGGTCAACCGCCGTCCTAGCATCCGCATCGTCGCCGTCCTGCGGTCGCCGCACCACGGTCATCAAGTGAGTCGCGGTCCCATCATGCTCGTCATTGACCGTACGAAGCGACTCGAGCCACGCATCGGAAAGCAGATCTGCAGCCACGTACACGCTCATGACAGTCTCCGCATCTCCTCGTACAGGACGTCTGCGACACCTTCAAGACTTGCCCAGCGCTCGCGATTCACCTTGCTCAGGTCCAGCTGCTTGCGATCCAGGTCGCGATAGAACCGTCCGATGAGGAAGACCACCTCTATCGAGTCGATCGCGCCGCCTGGCCCGGCAACGGGAGCCACGTCGTGATGGAGCTTGGCCAGAGTGCGCTCTAGTGCCGACTGGATCGCGCCCTTGGCCATGGCCTTCGCCGCCCTCAACGACATCGGCATACCGAGCGTGTCGTGGACGAGGCCGCCAACGGCCCCGGGAGACATGGACGCACCCAGGTCCAGGGTGAGCTCCGCCGGGGCGGCCGAGGTGTTCTTGGTCACATCACTCACTGTCGGATAATCCGACAAGGATGTCAAGTACTCCGACGGAGAGTCGATCGCGCCGCGACAGCGCCACGGTGCTGCTGCATCTCGAGCCCTTCCGGCGTACCTCCCCGAGTCGTTCTCACCGGGATCGCCTACGTACTGGCGGGCGGACCGCACCCGCGCTGGGCAGCCGCACCGGCTCCCAGAGCTCCGGTAGCTTCCCGTTCGACCCGTGCCACGGCGCGCAACACCTGAGGGCTGTGAGACAAGGGCGCGGTGCGCGGCGCCACCAGGCAAGGCGACCCCTCCCCGCGTGCCGGCTCGCACGGGGAGGGACCTCCTTCGCCGACGACCTTGGCGGCCTGATGCGGAAGAGACCGGCGTCATTGCGGTAGCCAGGCCGCGGCGCCCCGGCGACGGCGAGGCATGCCTCGTCCACACGTTGCCCGACCTAGCCTGGGTGGGCATCGCACATCAGGTCCGCATCGGGTTTGTCGCTCGAGTGGATGAAGTCGCTGCACCTCGGAGTCGATGTCCGACTTGACGACGCGACCCACTCTCCTCCGCTCGGGAGTCGACACAACGCCCCAGGGACGTGGTTGCTTGTCCAACTCGTCCGGATGCAGGGGCGCCCGGTCACACACGTCGCCTGCGAGCTCGACGTCTCGCGACGACGCGCGCACCGATCGGTCACGCGAGCCGACCTGTGCAACGCTTCCGACGGGCCAGTCGCCGCACAAGATGTGCGACTAACGCCCACCCGAGCCAACCGACCGCACGCGGGTGTGCCCGCAAGCCCCGCGAGCGTCGCGGCTCCTCCGGCGCTGCGGCTGGGCCACGAGGCGAGCCCGCGCCGGAGCGAGCACAGACCGGTGAAGTCCGCCGATTCGTGCACGGTGCACACCCTGTGCCCACTCCGCGAGAAGCCAGTCGCCCGCAGAAGTGCTAGTGACGTAGGAGATGTCTCACCGAGTGGGCACCGATGCACTGCCAACGCATCGGGGGTACCTGCACAGGCCCCGCCCGCAGGGTTGGGTCCAGATCACCGTCCGGAGGCGAGCCGCTCGCGCAGGAACGTCGATGGCCCCCAGGGCTATCCCTGAGGGCCATCGATCAAACCTGCACTCGCAGGTCTGCGTTGTAGCGGGGGCAGGATTTGAACCTGCGACCTCTGGGTTATGAGCCCAGCGAGCTACCGAGCTGCTCCACCCCGCGTCGGTGATGTCTACGTTACGCCAGCGTGTCGCCAGGGCCAAATCGGGGCGTGGTGCGCTCGGTCACAGCTCCCCCGCCGCAGGCCGTCCCACCACCGGCCGGGACGACGACGGGCCGGCCCCCGCAGGAGCCGGCCCGTCGTCGTACGCCTGCGCCGGTCAGCCCCCGGCGTTCAGGTCGTTGTCGGCGGCCACGGCCGCGTCCAGCGCCTCCTGGAGCCGGTCCTGGGCCTCGCCGTAGGCGGCGAAGTCGCCGTCCGCGAGGGCCCGCTGACCGTCGAGGATCGCCTGGTTGGCGTCCTCGAGCGCCTGGCTGAGGCGGGTCTGCGCGTCCGCGCTGTCGCCGCCGTCCGCGGGCTGGGTGGGCGTCGGCGCCGGGGTGGCGGTGCCGTCACCCGTGTCGCCGCCGGTGTCCCCACCGGTGTCGCCGTCGGTAGGCGGCGGGGCGATGTCGTTGCCGGCGTCGCCCGCCTCGGTGCCGTCGTCCCCGCCGAACACCTGGTCCAGCGCCTCGTCGAGGGTGCTGGCGAACCCGATCTCGTCGCCGAACGCGACGAGCACGCGCTGCAGCAGCGGGAACTGGGTCCCGGTGGCCGCCTGGACGTACACGGGCTGCACGTACAGCAGGCCGCCGCCGACGGGCAGCGTGAGCAGGTTGCCCTGGATGACCTCGGAGTCGCCCTGCCGCAGCAGGTTGAGCTGCTGGGAGACCTCGGGGTTCGACGTGAAGTTGTTGTTCATCTGGTTCGGCCCGGGCACCGTGGAGTCGCGTGGCAGCTCGAGCAGCCGGATCTGGCCGTAGCCGTCCGCGGGCTCACCGGCGGTGGACCCCGCCTCGGCGTCGACCGCCACGTACCCGGTGAGCACGTCGCGGGCGTTCGCACCGGCCGGCACGTACGACGACATGAGGGAGAACGCCGCGGCGTCCTGCCCGGGCATCTCGAGCGTGAGGTAGTACGGCGGCTGCGCGACGTTCTGGTCCCCGGCGGTCGGGTCGTTCGGCGTGCGCCACGCGTCGTTGCCGGAGAAGAACTGGCCCGGGTCCGTCACGTGGTACGTGCCGAGCAGGGTGCGCTGCACCTTGAACAGGTCCTCGGGGTACCGGATGTGGTTCATGAGCTCGGAGCTGATCTCCGACACCGGCGAGAGCGACGTGTCGAACACCTTGCTCCACGACTGGAGCACCGGGTCCTCGGCGTCCCAGGCGTAGAGGGTGACCGAGCCGTCGTAGGCGTCGACCGTGGCCTTCACCGAGTTGCGGATGTAGTTCACCGTCTCGGGCTGCAGGGCCTCGATCGTCGCGGACGCCTGCGTGAGGGAGTCGGTCGTCGCGTCCTCGAGGGACTGCGCGGCGGCGTACGGGTACTGGTCCGAGGTGGTGTACCCGTCGACGATCCACTTGACCCGGCCGTCGACCACCGCGGGGTACACGCGGCCGTCGAGCGTCAGGTACGGGGCGACCTTCTGCACGCGGTCAACCGGGTTGCGGTCGTAGAGGATCTGCGACTCGGGGGTCACGCGCTCGGAGAACAGGATCTGCTCGGAGCCGAACTTGATGGCGTAGAGCAGCTTGTTCCACAGGGAGCCGATGGACGGGCCGGCCGAGACCTCGTCGGTCGGGAACGAGGTGTTCACGGCACCGCCGGACTCGTCGTCCGGGTAGTCCAGCTCCCACTCCTGGCCGTCGGGCGCGCCGACGATGGAGTACGTCGGGGAGCTCTGGCCGAAGTAGATCCGCGGCTCGTACTCCCCCATCTGGCCGGACGACGGGATGCCGCCCTCCCAGAACGCGGGCGCGCCGGTCGACGTCGTGGTGTTGCCGTACGCGGCGACGACGCCGAAGCCGTGCGTGTACACGGTGGTGTCGTTGGTCCAGTTGCGGCGCTGCGCGTCCAGGCCCTCCAGGTCGAGCTCGCGGACGGCGATGACGGTGTCGCGGCTCTCGTCCTCGATGTCGTACCGGTCGACGGACAGCGTGTCGGGGAACGAGTAGAACCCGCGGATCTGCTCGAGCTGCCGGAACGAGTCGGAGACGACCTGCGGGTCGAGCAGGCGGATCGACGCCGTGGTCTCGGCGTCCTCGCGCAGCGCGCCCGGCTCGGCCGTCACGCTCGCGTCGTAGTCGGTGATCTCCACGTCCTGGAGGTCGTACGCCGCGAGCGTCGCGTCGATGTTGCGCTGGATGTACGGCGCCTCGGCGTCCTGCTGGTTCGGGTTCACCTGGAACCGCTGGACGACCGCCGGGTAGATGCCGCCGATGGCGATGGCGGACACCACCATGACGCCGACGCCGAGCGCCGGGATCCGCCACGTGCCGCGCACCGCGGTGACCACGAACATCACGGCGACGAGCAGGGCGACGACCGCCAGGATGCCCTTGGACGGGATCACGGCGTTCACGTCGGTGTACGACGCGCCCTCGAACCGGTCGCCCTCGCGCGTGAGGATCGAGTACCGGTCGAGGAAGTAGTTGGCGGCGATGAGGACCATGAGCACCGCCGCGATCGACGACAGGTGCACGCGGGCCGCGCGGGTCATCCGCGGCGCGGCGCTGGAGCCGCCGACCCGGAAGCCGCCGTACAGGTACTGCGTCGCGACCGCGGCGATGCCGGCGAGCACGGTGACGGCCATGAGGAAGCTGACGACGAACCGCATGCCGGGCAGCTCGAACATGTAGAACGAGAGGTCCATGCCCCACTGCGGGTCCTTCGTGCCGACCGTCGTGCTGTGCAGCCAGAGCTGGATGGTGCTCCACTGCTGCGACGCGGCGATGCCGGCGAACAGGCCGAGGATCGCGGGCCCCGCGACGAGCACGACCCGGCGCAGCGGCTCGATCGCCTCGCGGTAGGAGTCGAGGCTGATCTGCTCCTGGTTGGACGGCGCGTACACGGGCCGGGTGCGGTAGCCGACCGCGAGGCTGGCGAACACCGCCCCGCCCATCACGAGGAACCCGGCGACGAACAGCGCGGCGCGGGTCACCCACTGGGTCCACAGCACCTGGGAGAACCCGAGCTGGTCGAACCACAGCACCTCGGTCCAGACCTGGGCGAGGACGAGCACCGCGAGCACCACGAGGGCGAGCACGACGACCGTGACGGCGATGGGGCTCGGGCGGCGGCGGCCGGCCCCGCGGGGCGGCCGGGGCGGGCGCGGTCCCCGCGGTGGTCGGGCGGACGGGTTGGCGAAGGTCACGGCCTTGAGGTCCTCGTCGTCGGGTACGGGGTGGAGCGTGCACGCACCGGGCACACCCGGCGCACACGCTGGGCACAACGCGCCAGGTGGCACCCAGGTTCCCACACGCCGGACGGCCCGGGCCGGTGGTCCCCAGCCGCCCTCGGCGCCGGCACCGGCGCGCAGGCACCGGCCACCGCCCCGCGCCGCGTGCCCCGGGCCCCCGGGCCGGTGCGGGACCCGTGGGTGCGAGGATGGCGGGCGTGAGCGACGCACCGCAGACCCCCGACGCCCCGCAGCCCGACCCGACGGCCTCCACCCCGGCGCCGGCCGGCCCCGAGGGCCCGGCGCAGCGCGCGCTCGCCGAGGCCGTCACCGAGATCGAGCGGCACGTGGCGACCGGCGGCTGGGACGGGCCGGTGCGCGTGTTCGCCCTGGTGCGCACGCAGGCCGCGCTCGACGCCGAGCCCGAGCTCGCGTCGCAGCTCCCGCCGGCGGTGCTGGCCGCCGCCGCGTCGGACGCCGACCACCTGACGTCCGTCGAGCAGGAGGGCCTGCCGGCGAGCGACGACCTGGAGGGGCTGCTCGGTGCGATCGCGTGGCCCGACGGCGTGGACGGCGCGGCGCTGACGGTCGAGCGGATCGTGCTGCCCCCCGAGGCCGAGCGGGACCTGCCCGCCGACCCGGACCAGGCCCTGTCCGCCCTCCTCGCGCACCCGCAGCGGCAGGACGTGCGCCTCGCGGTCGGGGTGCTGCGCGACGGGCCGTCCTGGTGCGCCGTGCGCCAGCGGGCGGCCGACCGGGACGACGCGGTGGGCCAGGGCGCCGACGTGGTGCCGGGTCTGGTCGAGGCGCTGCGGGCGACCTTCGCCTGACGCCGCCCGGGGCGCTCAGGCCTCGGCGCCGCCCGCCGTGCAGGTCGGCAGGTCGCCGGTCTCGCCCGCCCCGATCGCCGCGACTGCCTCCCGGGCCTCGTGCAGCGTGCTGATGCGCACGACGTCCAGGCCGTCCGGCACGTGCCCGACGACCTCGTCGCAGTTGTCCGCCGGCGCCAGGAACCAGCGCGCCCCGTCCCGCAGCGCGCCGGCCATCTTCTGCCGGATCCCGCCGATGGGACCGACGTCGCCGTTGAGGTCCATCGTCCCGGTGCCGGCGATGACCTGCCCCGCCGCCTCGTCCTCGGGCGTCAGGCGGTCGATGATCCCCAGGGCGAACATCGTGCCCGCGCTGGACCCGCCGATCCGGTCGATCTGGATGCTCACGTCCACCGGCGGGTCGAACTCCGGGTCGATGAAGACGCCGAGCTGGCTGCCGTCGCCGTCCTCGCGCTCGCCGGTCACGACGTCGAGGTCGACGTCCGCGCCGTCGCGCCGGACGCCGAGCGTCACGGTGCTCCCGGGTTCGGTGCCCGCGAGCAGGTCGATGAGCTGGCCGTACGACGTGAGCGGCGTGCCGTCGAAGTCGAGCAGCACGTCACCGGGCTCGACGACGCCCTCGGCGCCGGACCCCGGGACGGCGTCGTGCACGGTCAGGGTGACCGGCACCTCGTACCCGAGCTCCTCCAGCGCGGCGACCGTGGCGTTCTCCTGCGAGGACACCATCTGGGCCTCGTTCTGCTGGTCGAGCTGCTCCTGCGTGGCGTCCTGCGGGAACACCGTCTCGACGGGGACGACGAGCTGCGAGGGGCTGACCCAGCCCGCCAGCACCCCCAGCACGCTCGAGGGGTACCCCGGGCCGCCGGTCGTCGACACCGTGGTCAGCCGCAGCTCCCCGGTCGCGTCGTAGGTCGGCGCTCCCTCGATGGTGATGAGCTCGGTGCCGTCGTGCGAGCCGAGCGTGTCGAGGGTCGGCCCCGGCGAGTTCACCGCGTACGGCACCGGCATGAGCAGCAGGACCACCAGCAGCACCGCCGCGGCGAGCGTCCCGCCGGACAGCAGCACCGCGCGCCGGGTCACCGGCGGCGCCGCGGGCACGTCGGGGGCGGCGTCGGGGGCGGCAGGGTCCGTGACGGGGCCGGTGAGGGCGTCGTCCCCCGCGGCGGACGGCTCCGGCGGCAGGTCGGGCTGGGCGTGCACCGGACGATCATGCCCCACCCCGCTGTGCGCGGGACGGCCGGGGCGGGCGCCGTGCGCCCTGAGCGAACCGCGGCGGCTGCCCGGTCACGCTGCCGGAGGCGGTGGTTACGGTGGCACCACCACGAGCCCCGGGAGCACCGCATGACCTCCGACGACCCGCGCCAGCCCGAGCCCACGGGCGGATCCGCCTGGGAGCAGATGCTGCGCCAGATGTTCGGCCCCGACGCGGACGAGGCGCTGCGCCAGATGCGGGAGCAGGGCCTCGACCCGGCCGAGATGGCGCGGGCCTCCGGTCTGCCGGACGACCCGGCGCTGGTGGACCAGGTCGTCGCCCAGGTGCAGCGGATGCTCGCGGGCAGCGGGGACGGCCCCGTGAACTGGGACGTCGCGCACGACCTGGCGCGGCAGGTCGCCGTGCAGGGCGGCGACCCGACCGTCAGCCCCGCCGAGGCCCGCCACGCCGCGGACGCGCTCGGCGTCGCCGAGCTCTGGCTCGACGCCGCGACCGACCTGCCGCCCGCCGGCGGCCGGGTGCGCGCCCTGTCCCGCTCCGAGTGGGTCGAGCAGACGCTGCCGACGTGGCGGACGCTCACCGAGCCCGTCGCGACGTCCATGTCCACCGCCCTGGCCACCACGCTCGCCGACCAGCTGCCGGGCCAGCTGCCCGAGGGCCTCGCGCTGCCGGCGGGGATGGGCGGCGGCGCGCTCGACCCCGCCGCGATGATGCGCCAGCTCGGTGCGCTGGTGTTCGGCATGCAGGTCGGCCAGGCGGCCGGCTCGCTGTCCCGCGAGGTGTTCGGGCTGACCGACGTCGGGCTGCCGCTCGTCGCGGAGCCCGCGACCGCGCTGGTGCCGCGGAACGTCGCCGAGTTCGCCGACGGGCTGGACGTGCCGCTCGAGGAGGTCCGGCTGTTCCTCGCCCTGCGCGAGGCCGCCCACGCCCGCCTCTTCACGCACGTCACCTGGCTCCGCGGGCACCTGCTGGCGGCCGTGGACGCGTACGCGCGCGGGATCAGCATCGACCTCGAGAGCCTCGAGGAGTCGGTGCGCTCCATCGACCCCACCGACCCGGCCGCGCTGCAGGGCGCGCTGTCGTCCGGGGTGTTCGCGCCGCAGACCACGCCCGAGCAGCAGGCGGTCCTCGCCCGGCTGGAGACCGCGCTGGCGCTCGTCGAGGGCTGGGTGGACGAGGTCGTCGCCACCGCCGCGCTCCCCCACCTGCCGCACAGCGTCGCGCTCCGCGAGATGATCCGCCGCCGCCGGGCCGCGGGCGGTCCCGCCGAGCAGACGTTCGCCACGCTCGTCGGCCTGGAGCTCCGCCCGCGCCGCTCCCGGGACGCCGCCGCGCTGTGGGCGCACATCGCCCGCGAGCAGGGTCCCGCCGCGCGCGACGCCGTGTGGGACCACCCGGACCTGCTGCCGACCGCCGAGGACCTGGACGACCCCACCGGCTACGCCACCCGCCGCGCCGCCGCCGAGGACGAGCACGCCGACCTCGACCGCGCGCTCGCGGAGATCCTCGACGAGGACGGGACGGGCACCGCGGGACCCACCGGCGGGGGCACCTCCGAGGACCGGCCCGGGGCGGACGGCACCACGGACGCCGACGGAGGCTCCGACGGCGACGCCGACGGCGACGCCGACGGGGGCGGAGCCGGGCGCTGAGCGTCACGAGGGGCGACGAGCGTCCCCGGCGGAGCCCCGGCTCGGCCCGCGCGCCACGTGCCCGGCGGTCCGCGGGCGGCGCGCTGCCGGCGTCCTGACGGGACCGCGCCCACGCCCCCCTGCGGCGCAGGCGTCCGGCCACGCCGCCCCCAGCGTCACCCGCGCGCACCGGTGCGCGGAACCTCGCGCGGCGTTCGGGACCGTTCGGGCATCCCCGCCACCCGGGCGTGGGCCCAACCTCCCGGGGACCGCGCCGTGACGGGACGTACGGTGTGCCGCGATGGACACCGAGGACGTGCCCGCGGGACCCGCGCCGCAGCCCCGCGCCGCCGCGCAGGAGCAGCCCGCCGCCGCGCAGGAGGACCGGGACGGGCAGGACGCGGCGGGCCGGTCCGGCGCCCTCCCCGGCGGCCCCGGCTCCGTCGACGACCGCGCGGGTCTCGCCCGGGCGCTCACCGGGCTGCGGGAGCGCGCCGGGCTGAGCGTGCGGGACGTGGCCCGGCTGGCCGGCCTGCCCCTGGGGACCGCCGGAGGCTACCTGTCCGGCCGGCACCTGCCGCAGCCGGCGACCGTGGAGCAGTTCGAGCGGATGCTCGCCGCGCTCGGGGTGCCGGAGCCGGAGCGCGCGGGGTGGGTGGCCCTCGTCGGCCGGCTGCGCCGCGCCCCGGGTCCGCGCCCGGCGTCGGCGCAGGCGCCGTACCGCGGCCTGGCGCCGTACGACGTCGCGCACGCGGCGCTGTTCGTCGGCCGGGAGGCCGCGGTGGACGACCTGGCGGCGCGGGTCGCGGACGCCGGGGCCGGTCCGGTCGTGGTGCTCGCCGCCTCCGGGTCGGGCAAGTCGTCGCTGCTGCGCGCCGGGCTGGTGGCGCGGCTGCGGGAGACCGGTGACGTGGCCGTCGTGACCACGCCGGGCGACGACCCGGCGCCGGGCGCCCTCGTGGCGGCGACGGGCGCGCGCGTCCTCGTGGTCGACCAGCTCGAGGAGGCGCTGCTCGCCCCGGACGGGGGCGCGGCGCTGCTGGACGGGCTCGGGGCGCTGCACGCGGCCGGGACGACGGTGGTGGTCGGCCTGCGCGCCGACGTGGTGGACCGCGCCCTCGCGCACGACGGCCTGGCGCGCTGGTTGGCGGACCGGCCGGTGCTGGTGGCACCGCTCACGCCCGCCGACCTGCGCCGCGTCGTCGAGGAGCCGGCCCGCCGGGTCGGGCTGGACGTCGAGGAGGCCCTGGTCGACGTGCTGGTCGCCGACGCGACGTCCGGCGCCTCGGCGGCGGGACGCGGGACGCTCGACCCCGGTGTGCTGCCGCTGGTGTCCCACGCGCTGTACGCGACGTGGCGCGCCGCGTCGGGTCGCCGGCTCACGCTCGCGCAGTACCGGGCGGTGGGCGGCCTGGGCGGGGCGATCGCCCAGACGGCGGAGGGCGTCGTCGGGGGCTGTCCACCGGAGCGGCTGGCGGTCGCCCGGCGCGTCCTGCTCGGCCTGGTCCACGTGCGCGACCACCACGTCGCGGGCCGCCCGGTCGCGCTGGACGACCTCGCGGGCACGTCCGCGGCCGGCGACGCCGCGGACGCCCCGGGCCGGGCCGCCACCGTGGAGGTGGTCGACGCGCTCGTCGCCGCCCGCTTGCTCACCGCCGACCGCGGGCACGTCCGCCTGGCGCACGAGGCGCTGCTCACGGCGTGGCCCCGCCTGGCCGGGTGGATCGAGGACGACAGGGAGGCGCTGCGGCTGCACGGCCGGCTGGCGGAGGCCGCGCGGCACTGGGACGACGCGGGCCGCGACCCCGACCTCGAGCTGCGCGGTGTGCAGCTCGAGGCGACGCTGGCGTGGCGCACGGGGGGCGGGGCGGCGACCGCCGTCGAGAACGCGTACCTCGACGCGAGCCGCGGGTCCCGGGACCGGCAGGCTGCGGCGCAGCGGCGCTCGGCCCGCCGGCTCCGCGTGCTCTCGGCCAGGCTCGCCGTGCTCACGGTGAGCACCGCGGTGCTCGCGGGCGCTGCCGCAGCCCAGTCCCGGACCCGGGAGCGGGAGCGGGACCTGGCGGTCTCCCGGCAGCTCGCGGTCACGGCGCAGTCGCTCGCCGCGACGGACCCCGACCTGTCCGCGCAGGTGGCCGCCGCGGCGCTGGCGACGGCCGGCACCCTCGAGGCACGGTCCGCCCTGCTGTCCACGACGGGCACCGCCGTCCCCGCCCGGCTCGGGTCGGTGGGCGCGCTCGTCAACGCCGTCGCCGTGAGCCCCGACGGCGCGCTGCTCGCGGCCGCCACCGACGGGTCGGCCGTGGCGCTGTGGGCGCTGGGCGACGAGCCGCACCCGGTGGGCGAGCTGCCCGTCGACGACGGCGCGCTCTACGCGGTCGCGTTCACGCCGGACGGACGCGGGCTGCTGGCCGGGGGCGACGCGGGGCTGCTGCGCGCCTGGTCGGTCGAGGACCCGGACGACCCCCGTCCGCTGCCCGTCGGGGGGCCGGCGGCGGGTGCGACGCTGTACGACCTCGCGGTCGACGACGGGGTGGTCGCGGCGGGCGCGTCCGACGGGACGGTCCACCTGTGGACCGTCGGCCCCGGCACCGGCCCGACGGCGCCCGAGCCCGCCGCCGTCCTGCCGGTGGCGCCCGGTGGCGCCACCCAGGCGGTCGCGCTCCGGGACGGCGTGCTCGCCGCAGGCGGGTCCACCGGCGCGCTCACCCTCTGGGACGTC
>JACXUT010000015.1 GCA_014763765.1 Micrococcales bacterium | reverse complement strand
CTGGAGCTGCGGCGCGTCGTGGAGCGGAGCCCGGCGGGGTGGCGGCGGGTGCGGGCGTCGCGGGGGCGCTGAGGGCAGGGCCGCGGCGGCGTCCGGGAGAGGGGGGAATGTGCTGGTCGCTCGACGTCGCCGGCACGGCGGAGGTCGCTGGGGGCACCTCGGCTGCGCCATGAGGGACGAGATACGAAGGTGTCCTGGGGAGGACGAGGCGGGAACGACGTCGCGAGACCGCGAACCGCCCCGGCATCCCGAGCCGCGGTCCGCAAGAGATGTCGGAAAGCGCTTCACACCAGCGGGTGACGTCTGGGATGTCCTGCGTCCGTCAGGGGGAGCGTCGGGTGAAGTCGCGGACCGCGCGCACCCCGGCGACAGAGCGGAATCGGACAGCAGAATCGGACATTTGACCGTGATTCGTACAAGGGTGGGTGAATCGCGGCACAGACCGCTTGTCGCCCGGAGGTGTGACAGGCGACCGTAGTCCCGTGCAGACGGGGGCCGGGGTGGTGGAGGCGCGGAGCGACGACTCCGCGACCGACGCCTTCGCCGTGCACCTGCGGGCGCAGCGCGGCCTGTCCGAGAACACGGTGCGGGCCTACCTGGGCGATCTGGCCGACCTCGACGGCTACGCCCGGCGGCACGGTGCCGGCGGCCTGACGGGCGTCGACATCGCGGTGCTCCGCGGGTGGCTCGCCTCGATGGCCGCGAGCCGTCGCAGCCGGGCGACCCTGGCCCGGCGCGGGTCGGCCGCACGCACGTTCTTCGCCTGGGCCGCCCGGACGGGGCGCGTGGACGCCGACCCCGCGCTGCGGCTGGCGAGCGCCCGCCCCGCCGCGCACCTGCCGACGGTCCTGGACCAGGGCGCCGCGGCGACGCTGCTCGACACGGCGCGCCGGCGTGCCGACGACGGCGACCCCGTGCACCTGCGGGACTGGGCGGCGCTGGAGCTGATGTACGCGACCGGTGCCCGGGTGGGCGAGCTGTGCGGCGCGGACGTCGACGACCTGGACCTGGGCGGACGGACGCTGCGGGTGACCGGTAAGGGGGACCGCCAGCGGGTCGTCCCCGTCGGCGAGCTCGCGGTGGAGGCCACCGAGGCGTGGCTCACCCGGGGCCGCCCGGCGCTCGCCACGGACGGCTCCGGCGCGGCGCTGCTGCTCGGACGCCGCGGCGGCCGGGCCGACCAGCGTCAGCTCCGGCAGGCCGTGCACGCCGTGTCGCGCCTCGCGGAGGTCGTCGACGTGGCGCCGCACGCGCTCCGGCACTCCGTCGCGACCCACCTCCTGGAGGGCGGTTCGGACCTCCGGAGCGTCCAGGAGGTGCTGGGGCACGCCAGCCTCGCGACCACGCAGCGCTACACCCACGTGACCGCGGACCGCCTCCGCGCGTCGTACGAGCAGGCTCACCCCCGCGCATGACATCCGAGATGGAGACAGGCATGTCAGTCCCTGCTGAGGTCACCGCCCCCGTGGCGGTGCCCGACCGCCCTGCCTGGGCGCCGCTGGGTGTCATCCCCCGTCAGCACGCGCTGGAGCAGGACCTCGACGCGGAGAGCGAGCTCCTGCTGGCTCGCGCCGACGTGGACGCCGTCGACGTGCTCGGGAGCGAGGTCCTGGACGCCGGTGCCGACGGCGCCGTGCTGCACCTCGCGGCCGTGGAGGACCTGGAGACGTCCGAGGACCTCGACGCCCCGGCGGTCGACCCCGTGGCGGAGGACTGGCTGCTGTTCAAGGCGGGCGGCGACCGGCTCGTGCGGGAGCGGCTCATCCTGCACTACGCGCCGCTCGTGACCGCGGTGGCGGGTCGCGTCGGGATGCGGCTGCCGGCCATGGTCGAGCACGCGGACCTGGTCTCCTACGGCATGTTCGGCCTCATCGACGCGATCGAGAAGTACGAGCCGGGCCGGTCGGTGAAGTTCGAGACGTACGCCGGCGCCCGGATCCGCGGCGCGATCATCGACGAGCTGCGCGCGATGGACTGGATCCCGCGCTCGGTCCGGACGAAGGCACGCGCGGTCGACCGCGCGTACGCGGAGCTGGAGAGCGAGCTGCACCGCGTCCCGACCGAGAGCGAGGTGGCGTCCCGCCTCGGCATGGACATCCGGGACTTGCGGGCGCTGTTCACCCAGCTCTCGACGGTCAACGTCGCGGCGCTCGACGAGCTGCTGGGCGCGGGCGAGGAGCGGGGCGACCGGCTGTCGCTGCTGGACACGCTCGGTGACGACAGCACGCCCGACCCCGAGAACTCGTTCGAGGCGCAGGAGACGAGGTTCCTGCTGGCCCGCGCCATCGACCAGCTCGGCGAGCGGGAGAAGCTCGTGCTGGTCCTGTACTACTACGAGGGCATGACGCTCGCGGAGATCGGGCGGGTGCTCGGCGTGACCGAGTCGCGCATCTCCCAGATGCACACCGCGGCGATGCTGCGCCTGCGGGCCCGTCTCACGGAGGCCGACCGCGGCTGAGCCGGGCCGCCGGGGCGCGGCGGCGAGCAGGACGACCGGCCCGCCGGTGAGCAGGGCCTCGGGGTCCAGGTAGGTCTCGCCGTCCCGGACCCCCCAGTGCAGGCAGGTCGCGGGAGCGCAGTGCGACCGGGCGCCGTCGGCGACGGTCCCGAGCACGTCCCCGGCGGAGACCCGCGTCCCGGCCCCGACGAGGGGCGCGACGGGCTCGACCGAGCTCCGCAGGCCGTCGTCGTGGCGGACCGTCACGACCGGCCGGTCCACGACGACGCCGGCGTGCGTGACGGTCCCCGCCCGCGGGGCGCGCACCGGCGTCCCGGCGGGGGCGCGCAGGTCGACGCCCCGGTGCCCCGCCGCCCACGGCTGCGGCGGCGCGTCGAACGCCTCGAGCACCACGAACGGGTCCACCGGGGGCGACCACCCGGCCGGGGTGTGCGGCGTCGCGCCGGGCGCCGGTGCGAGGGAGGCGACCGCCGTCGCCGCGAGCGTGGCGACGGCGACGAGCAGCGCCAGCACGGCGGCGGGTGGTCCGGGGGGCGGGAGGCGCATCGGCATGACGGCACCGTGCCGTGCGGGCCGCCGGGCGGGCGTGGCCGCGGGCTCCCGTCTGGGGACGCACCGCGTGCTGCGGCGCTGGGGAGGAGCGGGGCCCCGCTGCCGGACGGGTACCGTCGGTGAGCGTCCCGGGACCGGTCCCGGCGGCTCGCCCCGTCCGGTAGACTGCCTCCTGCGACCGGTGCGTGCCGGTCGACATCGCGCGTCATCACCGACGCTCGCACCCGGACCGTCCGACGGTCCCGGGTGGGTGCGGCGGGCCGACGCCGGCAGCGGTCCGGGTTCGTCCCGGCGTCGGCGTGGGCGTGGCGCCAGGGACGCCGCCCGCCCGGGAGGCGTCGACAACCGGACGAGCGGGTCGGCCACGCGGCTGGCCCGCGATCAGTGTGCGCGCCCCCGACGTGGGCGCGTCGGAAGGACCTGTCATGGCCGTCGTGACCATGCGCCAGCTGCTCGAGAGCGGTGTCCACTTCGGGCACCAGACCCGCCGCTGGAACCCCAAGATGAAGCGCTTCATCTTCACCGAGCGCAACGGCATCTACATCGTCGACCTGCAGCAGTCGCTGTCCTACATCGACCGCGCGTACGACTTCGTCAAGGAGACCGTCGCGCACGGCGGCACCATCCTGTTCGTCGGCACGAAGAAGCAGGCGCAGGAGCCGGTCGCGGAGCAGGCCGCCCGCGTCGGCATGCCGTACGTGAACCAGCGCTGGCTGGGTGGCATGCTCACCAACTTCCAGACGGTGAACAAGCGCCTGCAGCGCCTCAAGGAGCTCGAGCTCATCGACTTCGACGACGTCGCGGGCAGCGCGTACACGAAGAAGGAGCTGCTCATCATGCGTCGCGAGAAGGACAAGCTCGCGAAGACGCTGGGCGGCATCCGTGACATGGCCCGGACCCCGTCCGCCGTGTGGATCGTCGACACCAACAAGGAGCACCTGGCCGTCGACGAGGCCCGCAAGCTGGGCATCCCGATCGTCGCGATCCTCGACACCAACTGCGACCCGGACGTCGTCGACTACCCGATCCCGGGCAACGACGACGCCATCCGCGCCGTGCAGCTGCTCACCCGCGTGATCGCGGACGCCGCCGCCGAGGGCACCCTGCAGCGCCACTCCGCCCGTCAGGGTGGCGGCGCCGAGGCCGCCCCGGCCGACGCCGAGCCGCTGGCCGAGTGGGAGCGCGAGCTCCTCGCGGGCGCCGAGGAGTCGCTGGCCGCCACGCAGGCGACCGCCGACGAGGCCCCCGCGGGCGAGGCCGGTGCCGCCGAGGGTGCCGCCACGCCGGGCCAGGACGCCGCTCCGGCCGTCGAGGCCGCCGCGACCGAGGCCGCCGCGACCGAGACCGCCGCCGCCGAGTCCGAGGGCGACGCCGAGTCCGAGTGACCCGGCTGCCCGACGACACGTACTGACGAGAAGGACGGGAAACACATGGCCAACTACTCGATGGCCGACATCAAGGCGCTCCGCGAGAAGACCGGCGCGGGCATGATG
This sequence comes from Micrococcales bacterium, assembly GCA_014763765.1. Classification (GTDB taxonomy): domain Bacteria; phylum Actinomycetota; class Actinomycetes; order Actinomycetales; family Cellulomonadaceae; genus Cellulomonas. The sequence continues at coordinate 25,447 of JACXUT010000015.1, read as the reverse complement.
GACGTCAAGAAGGCCCTGGAGGAGGCGGAGGGCGACGCCGACAAGGCGCTCGAGATCATCCGCGTCAAGGGCCTGAAGGGCGTCAGCAAGCGCGAGGGCCGCTCGGCCTCCGACGGCCTGGTGGCCGCCGAGGTCGTCACCGCCGGTGACGGCGAGGACGAGGTCGGCGTCATCGTCGAGGTGAACTCCGAGACGGACTTCGTCGCGAAGAACGCCACCTTCATCACCCTGGCGGAGAAGGTCCTCGCGACCGCCGTCGCCTCCGGCGCCCGCGACGCGGACGCCCTGCTCGCGGCGGACGCCGAGGGCAAGGCCCTGCAGGACGTCGTCGACGAGACGGCGGCCGTGCTCGGCGAGAAGGTCGTGGTCCGCCGCGTCGCCCGCGTCGCCGGCGAGAAGGTCACCGTCTACCTGCACAAGGTGAACAAGGACCTCCCCCCGCAGGTCGGCGTGCTCGTCGCGACCGATGCCAAGGGCGCCGAGGTGGCGCGCGACATCGCGACGCACATCGCCGCGTTCTCGCCGTCGTACCTGACCCGCGACGAGGTCCCGGCCGAGACGGTCGAGAACGAGCGTCGCATCGCCGAGGAGACCGCCCGCAACGAGGGCAAGCCCGAGGCCGCGCTGCCGAAGATCGTCGAGGGCCGCCTCAACGGCTACTTCAAGGACGTCGTCCTGCTGGACCAGGCGTTCGCGAAGGACGCGAAGAAGTCCGTCGCCCAGGTGCTCGCCGAGGTCGGCGGCACGGTGACCGGCTTCGTGCGGTTCCGCGTCGGCGCCTGACGACGCACCACCCGGTGGCCCCGGCCCGGCAGGGCCGGGGCCACCGGCGCGAGCACCACCCGACGCACCCGTCGACCGCGGTCGAAGACACTGGAGGTTCCCCGTGACCAACGAGACCGACGCCCGGCGGGTGCTGCTCAAGCTGTCGGGGGAGGCCTTCGGCGGCGGGCTCGTCGGCCTGGACGCCGGCGTGGTCCGGCGCATCGCGGCCGAGATCGCCGAGGCCGTCCGCGAGGGCGTGCAGGTCGCGATCGTCGTCGGCGGCGGCAACTTCTTCCGCGGCGCGGAGCTGGCCCAGAACGGCCTGGACCGGGCGCGCGCGGACTACATGGGCATGCTGGGCACGGTGATGAACTGCCTGGCCCTGCAGGACTTCCTCGAGCAGGCCGGCGTGGACACGCGCGTGCAGACCGCCATCACGATGGGTCAGGTCGCCGAGCCGTACATCCCGCTGCGCGCCATCCGGCACCTGGAGAAGGGCCGCGTGGTCATCTTCGGCGCCGGTGCCGGCATGCCGTACTTCTCGACGGACACCGTGTCGGTGCAGCGTGCGCTCGAGACGCACTGCGACGAGGTCCTCATGGGCAAGAACGGCGTCGACGGCGTGTACAGCGCGGACCCGCGCACGGACCCCGACGCCGTGCGGCTCGACCACCTGACCTACACCGAGGCGATCGTGCAGGAGCTCGGGGTCATGGACTCCACCGCCCTGTCGATGTGCCGCGACAACGGCGTGCGCATGCGCGTCTTCGGGCTGGAGGCGCCGGGCAACGTCACCCGCGTGCTCCGGGGTGAGAAGATCGGGACGCTGGTCACCGAGGACTGACCCCGCCGGCGCGCCCGCCCGGCCGCACGCCTCCCGCACGCCCGCACCGCCAGCAGGACCTGAACCGAAGGAGCAACCGTGATCGACGAGATCCTCCTCGAGGCCGAGGAGAAGATGGACAAGGCCGTCGAGGTCGCGAAGGAGGACTTCGCCGCGATCCGCACGGGGCGCGCGAACGCGGCGATGTTCAACAAGATCACCGTCGACTACTACGGGAGCCCGACGCCGCTGCAGCAGCTCGCGTCGTTCAACGTGACCGAGGCCCGCACCATCCTCATCTCCCCGTTCGACAAGTCGTCGATGCAGGGGATCGAGAAGGCGCTGCGCGACTCGGACCTCGGCGTCAACCCGACGAACGACGGCAACGTCATCCGCGTGACCCTGCCCGCCCTCACGCAGGAGCGCCGCAAGGAGTTCGTGAAGCTGGCGAAGTCGAAGGCCGAGGACTCCCGCGTGTCGGTGCGCAACATCCGCCGCCGGGCGAAGGACGAGCTGGACCGCCTGGTCAAGGACGGCGAGGCCGGCGAGGACGAGGTCGTCCGCGCCGAGAAGGAGCTGGAGGCCGTGACGCGGCGCCACGTCGACCTGGTCGACCAGCTCCTGTCCTCCAAGGAGTCGGAGCTGCTCGAGGTCTGATGTCCGCTCCACCCGCCGTCGCCCCCGCTCCCGGCACCTCGCGTGCCGGGCGGGACCTGCCCGTCGCCACCGCCGTCGGACTCGGCCTGCTGGTCGCCGTCGCGGCGTCGCTGTTCCTCCGCAAGGAGGTGTTCGGCGTCGTCGCGGTGCTCGCCGTCGGGGCGGGGCTGTGGGAGCTGGCGCAGGCGTTCGCGCGCCGGGGCGTCCACATCCCGGTGCTCCCGCTGCTGGTGGGGGACGTCGGCATCCTCGTCTCCGCGTACGTCGCGGGCATGGAGGCGCTGTTCGTCGCGTTCGTGCTGACGGTCGGCGGGCTGGTGGTCTGGCGGGTGCTGGACGGCAGCGGCGCGCCGGCGGTGCGGGACGCGACGGCGGGCGTGTTCGCCGCGGCGTACCTGCCGCTGATGGCGGGGTTCGTCGTGCTCATGCTCGCGGCGGACGACGGGCCGATGCGGGTCGCGCTGTTCATCCTGCTGTGCGTCGCGAACGACACCGGCGGGTACGTGGTCGGCGTGCTGATCGGGCGGCACCCGCTGGCGCCGTCGGTGAGCCCGAAGAAGACCTGGGAGGGCCTGCTCGGCTCGGTGGTGCTGGCGTGCGTCGTCGGCGTGCTGGGCGTGCACCTCATGTTCGACGGGGACCCGGCCGTGGGCGCGCTGCTGGGCCTGGCCACCGTCGCCGTGGCCACGCTCGGGGACCTGGGCGAGTCGATGATCAAGCGGGACCTCGAGCTCAAGGACATGGGGACGCTGCTGCCGGGCCACGGCGGCGTGCTCGACCGCATCGACTCCATGCTGCTCGCCGCGCCCGTCGTGTACCTGCTGCTCGAGGCGCTCCAGCCCGTCGCGGCCTGATCCGGGGGGACCCATGAACGCCACACCCGTCGCACTCAACCTGTCCGCGCCGACGCGCGGCGCCCGCGGCAAGCCGCCGAAGCACTTCGTGGACCTCACGCCCGAGGAGCGGGTCGCCGCCGTCACGGAGCTCGGCGAGAAGCCGCTGCGCGCCAAGCAGCTCGCGACGCACTACTTCAGCCACCTCACGGCCGACCCGGCCGCCATGACCGACCTGCCCGCCGCGAGCCGCGACAAGCTGGTGGAGGCCCTGTTCCCGCCCCTGCTGACGGCGGCGCGCACGATGCAGGCCGACGGCGGCACGACCGTCAAGACGCTGTGGCACCTGTTCGACGGGGCGAAGGTCGAGTCGGTGCTCATGCGGTACGCGCACCGCTCCACGCTGTGCGTGTCGAGCCAGGCCGGCTGCGGCATGGCGTGCCCGTTCTGCGCGACGGGTCAGCTCGGCCTGACCCGCAACCTGTCGACGGCCGAGGTCGTCGAGCAGGTGCGTTCCGCGGCGGCCTCGCTCCAGGCCGGCGAGGTGCCGGGCGGCCCGACGCGCCTGTCGAACGTCGTGTTCATGGGCATGGGCGAGCCGCTCGCGAACTACAAGACGGTGATGGAGACGGTGCGCCGGCTGACCGCGCCGGTCCCGCAGGGCCTGGGCATGTCGGCCCGCAACATCACGGTCTCGACGGTCGGGCTCGTCCCGGCGATGCGCAAGCTCGCGGGCGAGGGCATCCCGGTGACGCTGGCCCTGTCCCTGCACGCGCCGGACGACGAGCTGCGCAACGAGCTCGTGCCGATCAACACCCGGTGGAGCGTCAAGGAGACGATCGACGCCGCCTACGAGTACTTCCAGGCGACGGGCCGGCGGGTGTCGATCGAGTACGCGCTCATGCGCGACATCAACGACCAGGCGTGGCGCGCGGACCTGCTCGGCACGGAGCTGAACCGGCGTGGGCGGGGCTGGGTGCACTGCAACCCGATCCCGCTGAACCCGACGCCCGGCTCCAAGTGGACGGCGAGCGATCCTGCCGTCGAGCAGGAGTTCGTGGCACGCTTGCGCGCACACGGCATCCCCACCACCGTCCGCGACACCCGCGGGTCCGACATCGACGGTGCGTGCGGCCAGCTGGCGGCTGAGGAGGACTGATGAGCGGCGGCACCATGTTCCGGCGGGTGACGGGCGTGCGCACCGGGTACCACCCGGAGGAGGTCGACGACTTCTTCACGCACGCACGCAGCGTCTACGAGCAGGGGCCGTCCGGGGCGCTGTCGAGCAAGGACGTGCGCACCGTCGCCTTCGACCTGGTGCGCCACGGCTACTCCACCACGGCCGTCGACGCCGCGCTCGACCGGCTGGAGGCGGCGTTCGTCGCCCGCGCCCGCGCGGACTTCATCGCGGAGCGCGGCCGGCAGGCGTGGCTGGAGCAGCTCGCCGAGCAGGCGCGCACGCTGTACGGCCGGCTGACCCGGCCCGACGGCGAGCGGTTCTCCCCGCCGAAGGGCCGGCAGGCCGGGTACCTCGCCGAGGACGTCGACGCGCTGTGCCACCGGCTGGTCGCGTACTTCGACACCAACACGCCGCTGGCGGCGCAGGAGGTGCGCTCGGCGGTGTTCCGGCGGGCGAAGGGCGCCAAGGCGTACGCCGAGGGACCCGTCGACGCGTTCTTCGAGCGCGCCGTGGACGTGCTGCTCGCCGCGGAGTAGCCCCGCCTCGGGCAGGATGGTGCGGATGAACGCGCGCACCGTCGTCCTGCTCGGCTCCACCGGTTCGATCGGCACCCAGGCCGTCGACGTCATCACCCGGAACCCCGACCGGTTCCGGGTGACGGGCCTCAGCGCGGGCGGGGCGGACCCCGCGGCGCTGGCCCGGCAGGCGGTGGCGCTCGGCGCGCAGACCGTCGCGGTGGCGGACCCCGACGCCGCGGGCACGGTGTTCGCCGAGCTCGTCCGCGCGTCCGCCGACGCCGGGCTGCGCCAGATGGGCGTCGAGGTGCTGACCGGGCCGGACGCGGCGACGCAGCTCGCGGCCCGCGGCGCGGACGTCGTGCTCAACGGCATCACGGGCTCCGTGGGCCTCGGCCCGACGCTCGCCGCCCTCGAGGCGGGCAGCACGCTGGCGCTGGCGAACAAGGAGTCCCTGGTGGCCGGCGGGCCGCTGGTGCGCGCCGCGGTGCGGCGCCCCGGGCAGGTCGTGCCGGTCGACTCGGAGCACTCGGCGATCGCGCAGTGCCTGCGGGGCGGCGCCCGGTCCGAGGTGCGGCGCCTGGTGCTGACGGCCTCCGGGGGACCGTTCCGCGGCCGGTCCCGCGACCGGCTCGCGGACGTGACGCCGGCGGAGGCCCTGGCGCACCCCACCTGGTCGATGGGCCCGGTGGTGACGGTCAACTCCGCGACGATGGTCAACAAGGGGCTGGAGCTGATCGAGGCGCACCTGCTGTTCGACGTCCCGGTGGCGGACATCCAGGTGGTGGTGCACCCGCAGTCCGTCGTGCACTCGATGGTGGAGTTCGCCGACGGGTCGACGATCGCGCAGGCGTCGCCGCCCGACATGCGGCTGCCGATCGCCCTCGGGCTGTCGTGGCCGGACCGCGTGCCGGACGCCGCCGTCCCGTGCGACTGGACCCGGGCGGGGTCGTGGACCTTCGAGCCGCTCGACGAGGACGTGTTCGGCGCGGTGGCGCTCGCCCGGGCCGCGGTCGGGGCGTCGGGCACGCACCCGGCGGTGTACAACGCGGCGAACGAGGAGGCCGTCGCGGCGTTCCTCGACGGCCGGCTGCCGTTCCTCGGGGTGGTGGGGACGGTCGAGGAGGTGCTCGCCGCCTACGAGGGCTCGCCGGCCGGCTCCGTGGCCGACGTGCACGCGGCGGAGGAGTGGGCGCGCGCCCGGGCGCGGGAGCGCATCGCGGCGACCGCCTGACGGACGGCGCTCAGCCCCCCAGCAGCGGGGCGAGCGCCCGCGCCAGGCGGCTCGGCCGGCCGGTGAGGCGCTCCTCCGCGTCCGCCAGCGCCGCCCCGCGCAGCCCGGCGGTGATCCCCGCCCAGCGCGCCGGCTCCGGCTCCCACTCCGGGGAGCGGTGGCCCACCCACGGCAGCCGCGTCAGGGCCGAGTCCGTGCCGGTGAGCAGGTCCGCCAGGGTGCGGCCCGCGAGGTTCGCGGTGGCGACGCCGTCGCCGACGTAGCCGCCGGCCCAGGCGATGCCGTCGTCCCCGAGCCCCACGGACGCGTGCCAGTCACGCGGCACCCCGAGAGGCCCGCCCCAGGCGTGCGTGATCCGGGCTCCCCGCACGGCGGGGAACAGGTCCACCAGGGCGTCGCGCAGCCGCCGGGCGACGCGCGGGTCCTGGTCGAACGCCGGGTCGACGGCCGAGCCCCAGTGGTACGGCGCCCCGCGGCCCCCGAACGCCAGCCGGTCGTCGGCGGTGCGCTGCCCGTAGACGAGCAGGTGGCGCCCGTCGGTGAACGTCTGCCCGCGCTCCAGGCCGATGAGGTCCCACGCGCTGGCCGGCAGGGGCTCGGTGGCGACCATCAGCGAGTACAGCGGGGCGAGGGCCCGGCGCGTGCCGGGCAGCGTCGCGGTCCACGCCTCGACGGCGCGCACGACGTGCCGGGCCCGGACGGTGCCCTGGTCGGTGACGACCGCCCGGGGCGAGATCCGCAGCGCGCGGGTCCCCTCGGCGAGGCGCGCGCCCCGGGCGGTGACGACGTCCGCGAGCCCGCGCACGAGCCGCGCGGGCTGCACCCGCGCGCAGTCCGGCGTCCACGTGCCGCCGAGCACGTCGTCGGCGCGGACGTGCTCGGCGACCTCGGCGGGGCCCAGCAGGTCCAGCTCGTCGCCCCAGCGGCCGGCGTCGGTGGCCTCGGCGGTCAGCCGCGCGAGCTGCGCGGGCGTGCGGGCCAGCGTGACCGTGCCGCCGTACGCGAAGTCGCAGGCGATCTCCTCGGCGGCCGCCACGCCGCCCACCTCGACGACCGTGTCCCGCATGGCCGCGCGCATCGACCGCGCGGCCTCCTCGCCGTGCCGGCGGGCGAGCGCCTCGGCGGACACCGGGAACAGCGCCGAGCACCAGCCGCCGTTGCGGCCGCTCGCGCCGTAGCCGGCCACGGCCTGCTCGACCACCAGCACGTCCAGCGCGGGGTCGGCCTCCAGCAGGTAGTACGCGGTCCACAGGCCGGTGAGGCCCGCGCCGACCACGACGACGTCGGCCGTGGTGTCCCCGTCGAGCGGGTCACGCGGCTCTAGCGGCCCGTCGGCCGCCACCTGGTCGAACCACAGCGACAGCCCGGCCAGGTCCCGGCCCGCTGTCCAGGCGAGCACCGGCCCGCCCCCGGCCCGCGTCACAGCCGCGCCCACGCCTCGCCGAGCACCCCGCGCAGGATCTGGCCGATCTCGGCGAACTCCGCGGGCCCGCAGGTCAGCGGGGGCGCGAGCTGGATCACCGGGTCCCCGCGGTCGTCGGCCCGGCAGTACAGGCCGGCCTCGAACAGCGCGGGGGACAGGAAGTCGCGCAGCAGGTGCTCGGACTCGGCGTCGTCGAACGTCTCCCGGGTGCCCTTGTCCTTGACGAGCTCGATGCCGTAGAAGTACCCGGCGCCGCGCACGTCGCCCACGATCGGCAGGTCCAGCAGCCCCTCGAGCTCGGCCCGGAACAGCGGCGCGTTCTCGTGCACCCGCTGCGTGAGGCCCTCGCGCTCGAAGATGTCGAGGTTCGCCATCGCGACGGCCGCGGAGACCGGGTGCCCGCCGAACGTGTAGCCGTGGTAGAACGTCGCGTCGCCGGTGCGGAACGGCTCGTAGACCCGGTCCGAGACGAGCGTCGCGCCGATCGGGGAGTAGCCGGACGTCAGGCCCTTGGCGCAGGTGATCATGTCCGGCACGTACCCGAGGTCCCGGCACGCGAACAGCTCGCCGATGCGGCCGAACGCGCAGATGACCTCGTCGGAGACGAGCAGCACGTCGTAGCGGTCGCAGATCTCCCGGACCCGCTGGAAGTACCCGGGCGGGGGCGGGAAGCAGCCGCCGGCGTTCTGCACGGGCTCGAGGAACACCGCGGCGACGGTCTCGGGGCCCTCGAACTCGATGGCCTCCGCGATGCGGTCCGCCGCCCAGCGCCCGAACGCCTCCGGGTCGTCCCGCAGGTGCTCCGGCGCGCGGTACTGGTTGGTGTTCGGGACGCGCGTCGTGGACGGCACGAGGGGCTCGAACGGCGCCTTCAGCCCGGGGATGCCGGTGATGGACAGGGCGCCCTGCGTGGTCCCGTGGTAGGCGACGGCCCGGGAGATCACCTTGTGCTTGCCGGGCCGGCCCACGAGCTTCCAGTACTGCTTGGCCAGCTTCCACGCGGTCTCGACGGCCTCGCCGCCGCCGGTGGTGAAGAACACCCGGTTCAGGTCGCCCGGCGCGGCGTCCGCGAGGCGCTCGGCCAGGTCGATCGCCTGCGGGTGCGCGTACGACCACAGCGGGAAGAACGCGAGCTGCTCGGCCTGCTGCCGGGCCCGCTCGGCGAGCTCGGCGCGGCCGTGCCCGACCTGCACCACGAACAGGCCCGCGAGCCCGTCGAGGTACCGGCGTCCGCGGTCGTCCCAGATGTGGTGCCCCTCGCCGCGCACGATCGTGGGGACGTGCTGCTCCCACGCGCTCTGCCGCGTGAAGTGGCCCCACAGGTGGTCGCGGGCGGCGGCGTGCCGGTCGGTGCCGCGCGGGGTGACGGTGGTGAGGGTCTCGGTCATCGGGTTCCCCAGTCGTATTGCTGCTTGCGCAGCTTGAGGTAGACGAACGTCTCGGTGGCCCGCACGCCGGGCAGCGTGCGGATGCGGTCGTTGAGCACGGCGAGCAGGTGGTCGTCCCCGGTGCAGACGACCTCGACGAGCACGTCGAAGCCGCCCGCGGTGATGACCACGTAGTCGACCTCGGGGAGGGCGGCGAGCGCGTCGGCGAGCGCCTCGAGGTCGCCCTCGGCGCGGATGCCGATCATGGCCTGGCGGGCGAAGCCGACCTGCACGGGGTCGGTGACGGCGACGATCTGGACGACCCCCGAGTCCGTGAGGCGCTGCACGCGCTGGCGCACCGCGGCCTCGGACAGCCCCACGGCCTTGGCGATCGTCGCGTAGGAGCGGCGGCCGTCCTCCTGGAGCTGCTCGATGATCGCCTTGGACGTGTCGTCCAGGGCGGGGGTGGTCTCGGCGCGGGGTGTCACGCCCTCGATGGTCGCCCGGCGCTGCCGCCTCGCGCAAGGGATTCCGTCGCCCGGGCGCGTCGCCGCCACGGATCCGGTCGCCGAAACACATCCTTAACGCAGATTTTCGCAAACGTGTCCTGCGGCGCGGGTGCTCCCGCGCCTAGCGTTCCCCCGACCGCGGCGCCCGGTGCGCCGACGGGTCGGACCGGAGGGGGAGGGCCTGTGACCGTGCCGAACGCCACGCCGCTCGTGCTGCAGAACTTCGTGGACGGCGCCCCGGTGCCCGCGGCCGATGGCCGGGTGGCCGACGTGCTCGACCCGAGCACCGGCGAGGTCTACGCGCAGGCCCCGGTGTCCGGCCCCGCCGACGTGGACGCCGCCGTGACGGCCGCCGCGTCGGCGTTCACCACGTGGCGCCGCACCACGCCGGCCGAGCGGCAGCGCGCGCTGCTGCGGATCGCGGACGCGCTCGAGGCGCGGGCGGACGAGTTCGTCGCCGTGGAGTCACGGGACACCGGCAAGCCGCTGCACCTGACCGCGACGGAGGAGGTGCCGCCGTGCGCGGACCAGCTCCGGTTCTTCGCCGGGGCGGCGCGCATCCTCGAGGGGGCGTCCGCGGGCGAGTACCTCGCGGGCCACACGTCGTTCGTGCGGCGCGAGCCCGTCGGGGTGGTCGGCCAGGTCACGCCCTGGAACTACCCGCTGATGATGGCGGTCTGGAAGATCGCGCCCGCCCTGGCCGCCGGGAACACGGTGGTGCTCAAGCCGTCCGACACGACGCCCGCGTCCACGCTGCTGCTGGCCGAGGTGGCCGCGGAGTTCCTGCCGCCCGGCGTGCTCAACGTGGTGTGCGGCGACCGCGACACCGGCCGCGCGCTGGTCGCGCACCCGCGCCCGGACATGGTGGCGATCACGGGCTCCGTGCGGGCGGGCACCGAGGTCGCCGGCGCGGCGGCCCGGGACGTCAAGCGGGTGCACCTGGAGCTCGGCGGCAAGGCGCCGGTCGTGGTGTTCGCCGACGCGGACCTGGCCGCGGCGGCGGAGGGCATCGCGGCCGCCGGCTACTTCAACGCCGGGCAGGACTGCACCGCCGCCACGCGGGTGCTGGTGCAGGCGGCCGTGCACGACGACTTCCTCGCCGCGCTGGCCGAGCAGGCGCGGGCGCAGCGCACCGGCATGCCGGACGACCCGGGCGTGGCGTTCGGGCCCGTGAACAGCGCCGCGCAGCTCGACCGCGTGACGGGGTTCCTCGACCGGCTGCCGGACCACGCGCAGGTCGTCGCCGGCGGCCACCGGCAGGGCGACCGCGGCTACTTCCACGAGGCCACCGTGGTCGCGGGCCTGCGTCCGGACGACGAGGCCGCGCAGGACGAGATCTTCGGGCCGGTCATCACGGTGCAGACGTTCACCGACGAGGCGGAGGCGCTGGCCCTCGCCAACGGCGTCCGCTACGGCCTGTCCGGCTCGGTGTGGACGACGGACCACGCCCGCGCGATGCGGATGTCCCGCGACCTCGACGCCGGCGTCGTGTGGATCAACACCCACATCCCGTTCGTGGCCGAGATGCCGCACGGCGGCTTCAAGCAGTCCGGCTACGGCAAGGACCTCTCGATGTACGGCTTCGAGGACTACACCCGCATCAAGCACGTCATGAGCGCCATCGAGTAGCGCGGCCCCGCCGGACCACCGGCCCGAGCCCCCGCCCCGACCCAGAGGAGTCCGATGTCCCCTCGACGAGCCCTCCCCGCCGACCCCCGCGTGCGTGCCGTCCTCGCCGCGGTCGGCGGCCGGCGCCGCGCCCCGGGAGCCGGCGCCGCCGCGCTCCCCGCCGTCCCGCCGGCGGGCGCCAGCCGCCGCCAGTTCCTCGCCGGCACGCTCGGCGGCGTCGGTGCGGGCCTGCTGCTCGCCGCGTGCGGCACCGGCGGCACCCCCTCGGGCGGCACCTCCGCGACGGCCGCCACCGACCTGTCGCAGACCGAGAAGCTGGTGCGCTGGGCCAACTGGACGCTGTACCTCGACCAGGACGACGCGGGCACCGGCTACCCGACCCTCGACGCGTTCACCGCGCAGACCGGCATCGACGTCACGTACGCCGAGGACGTCGACGACAACGACTCGTTCTACGGCAAGGTCTCCGGGCAGCTCGCCAACGGCCAGGACATCGGCTACGACATCGTCACGCTCACGGACTGGATGGCCGCGCGCCTGATCCGGATGGGCTACACCCAGGAGCTCGACCGCTCGGCGATGCCGAACGCGGACAACATCCTGCCGGACCTCGCCCAGGTGGACTTCGACCCCGGCCGGCGCCACTCCCTCACGTGGCAGTCCGGGTTCGGCGGGCTGGCGTGGGCGAAGGACCAGGTGCCCGGCGGCATGACGTCGGTCTCGGACCTGTGGGCGCCGGAGCTCGCCGGCAAGGTCGAGGTGCTCTCGGAGATGCGCGACACCATCGGGCTCATCATGCTCGACCAGGGCGTGGACCCGTCGGGCGACTGGGGCGAGGACGAGTTCGACGCGGCGCTCGCGGTGCTGCGGGACAAGATCGACTCCGGCCACATCCGGCAGGTCCGGGGCAACTCCTACGCGCAGGACCTGGTCAGCGGCGACGCGGTCGCGGTCATCGGGTGGTCCGGCGACATCACCGCGCTGAACTACGAGAACGACGACCGCTTCGCGTTCGCGATCCCGGAGGCCGGCGGCACGCTCTGGAGCGACAACCTCATGGTCCCCGTCGGCGCGACGCACAAGGCGAACGCCGAGGAGCTCATGAACTACTACTACGACCCGGAGGTCGCCGCCCAGGTCGCCGCGTGGGTCAACTACATCACCCCCGTGCAGGGCGCCCGCGAGGCCATGGAGGCGATCGACCCGGAGCTCGCCGAGAACCCGATGATCTTCCCGGACGAGGCCACGCTCGCCACCGCGCACGTGTTCCGGACGCTCACGCCCGAGGAGGAGACGACCTACAACGGCGCGTTCCTGGACGTGATCGGCGCGTGAGCGCGCACGCCGCCGGCCCCGCGACCCGCGCGGGCGCCGCCCTGGAGATCTGGGACGTCACGAAGTCGTTCGGGTCGTTCACCGCGGTGGACGACCTCACGCTGACGGTGCCCTCGGGGTCGTTCTTCGCGCTGCTCGGTCCGTCCGGCTGCGGCAAGACGACGACCCTGCGGATGGTGGCCGGCCTGGAGCAGCCCACGACCGGGGCGATCTCGATCGGGGGCCGCGAGGTCACCGGGACGGCGGCGCACCAGCGGCCCGTCAACACCGTGTTCCAGTCGTACGCCCTGTTCCCGCACCTGTCCGTGCTGGAGAACGTCGCGTTCGGCCTGCGCCGCCGCCGGGTGCGCGACGCGGTCGCCCGGGCGCGCGAGGGCCTGGACCTGGTGCAGCTCGGGCACCTCGGCGACCGGCGCCCGGCGCAGCTGTCCGGGGGGCAGCAGCAGCGGGTCGCGCTCGCCCGCGCCCTGGTCAACAACCCGGCGCTGCTGCTGCTCGACGAGCCCCTCGGCGCCCTCGACCTCAAGCTCCGCCGGCAGATGCAGACCGAGCTCAAGCGGATCCAGACCGAGGTGGGCCTCACGTTCGTGCACGTCACGCACGACCAGGAGGAGGCCATGACGATGGCCGACACGGTCGCGGTGATGAACCACGGGCGCATCGAGCAGCTCGGCAGCCCGGCGGACCTGTACGAGCTGCCGCGGACGGCGTTCGTGGCGAACTTCCTCGGGCAGTCGAACCTCGTCGCGGGCGAGGTGCGGGAGGGACCGGGGGCGGACGGCTCGCTGGGCGTCGACGTCGCCGGGGCGCGGCTGCGGGTGCCGGCGGCGCGCGCGGTGCGCACGTCCGGGCAGGTGCTCGTCGGGGTGCGGCCGGAGAAGGTCCGGCTGCTGGCGCCCGGGCATGAGCCCGCGCCGGGGTCCAACGTGCTCGGCCCGGGGACCGTGACGGACGTGGCGTTCGCGGGGGTGAGCACCCAGTACCTCGTGGACGTCCCGGGCGCGGGGGTGTTCGGGGTCTTCGCCCAGAACCTGGCCGCCGGTGCGACGCTCGCCGTCGGCGACCCGGTGCGGCTCGCGTGGGCGGTGGACCACACCTTCGGCCTGGACGGGGCCGGGGCGGCCTCCGGGGGCGACGCCACCACCGGCGCGGCGCCCGTCGCCGAGGCGGTCGCATGAGCATCGCCGCCGCCCTCGCCGACTCCGGGACCGCGCCCGCGGGGACCGCCGGACCGTCCGCGTCCGGGGCGGGTCGCCGGCGCTCCCGGTCCGGCGCGCTCGGCCTCATGCTGCCGGGCACCGCGTACCTCGTGCTGTTCTTCGTCGTCCCCGTCGGCGCGCTGCTCGCCACGTCGCTCTACGTGCCGGTGCCCGGCGGCGACGTCGGCCAGTTCCAGCCGGCGCTGCACTGGCAGAACTACACCGACGCGCTCGCGCAGTTCTGGCCGCAGCTCGTGCGGTCGTTCGCGTTCGCGCTGGTCGCGACCCTGGCCGCGCTCGTCATCGGCTACCCGCTGGCGTACGCGATCGCGGTGCGCGCCCGCGGCCGGACGCTGCTGCAGGGCGTCCTGCTCGTGCTGGTGGTCGCCCCGTTCTTCACGAGCTTCATCCTGCGCACCATCGCGTGGAAGCAGATCCTCGCCGACGACTCGTTCGTGGTGCAGGCGCTGCGGTGGCTGCACCTGCTGCCGCCGGACGGCCGGCTGACCGCGACGGCGTTCGCGGTGGTCGCGGGCCTCACCTACAACTTCCTGCCGTTCATGGCGCTGCCGATCTACGCCAGCCTGGAGCGGCTGGACCCCCGGCTGCTGGAGGCGGGGGACGACCTGTACGCCCGGCCGGTGACCACGTTCCGCACCGTGACGCTGCCCCTGTCGCTGCCGGGCGTGGTGTCGGGGACCCTGCTGACGTTCATCCCGGCCGCGGGGGACTACGTGAACTCGTCCCTGCTCGGCAACAGCACCGACACCGCCATGATCGGGCAGGTCATCGACGCCCGGTTCTTCAAGGTGCTCGACTACCCGACGGCCGCCGCGCTGTCGGTGGTCCTCATGGCCGCGATCCTCGTGCTCGTCGGGCTGTACGTCCGCCGCGCCGGCACCGAGGAGCTGGTGTGAGCGCGCGCCCGGGGCCGCGCCCGCGCCGGTGGCGGGTCGGCGGCGCGCTCGTCCCGGTGTTCGCGGGGCTGGCGTTCCTCTACCTGCTCGTGCCGGTGGCCTACACCGTGGCGTTCTCCTTCAACGACGCCGGCAAGACCAACCTCGTGTGGCGCGGCTTCACGCTGGACAACTGGCGCAACCCGTGCGGCGCCCCGCAGGTCTGCGAGGCGTTCGCGAACTCGATCCAGGTCGGGCTGCTCTCGACGCTCGTCGCCACGGCGCTCGGCACGCTCGTCGCGATCGCGCTCGTGCGCTACCGGTTCCGGGGCCGCGCGCTGGCGAACCTGCTCATCTTCCTGCCGATGTCGACGCCCGAGGTCGTGCTCGGGGCCACGCTGCTCGCGCAGTTCCTGTCGCTGCGGGTGCAGCTCGGGTTCTGGACGGTGGTCGCCGCGCACGTGATGTTCTGCATCTCGTTCGTCGTCGTGGCGGTCAAGGCGCGGGTGGCCTCGCTGGACCCGCGCCTCGAGGAGGCCGCGGCGGACCTGTTCGCGACGCCCTGGCAGGCGTTCTGGCGCGTGACGTTCCCGCTGCTGCTGCCGGGCATCGCCGCCGCGGCGCTGCTCGCGTTCAGCCTCAGCTTCGACGACTTCATCATCACGAACTTCAACTCCGGCAGCTTCACCACGTTCCCGAAGTTCGTCTACGTCTCGGCGACGCGCGGCATCCCGCCGCAGGCCAACGTCATCGGGTCGTCCATGTTCGCCCTGTCGCTCCTCGTGGTGATCGGGTCCCAGGTCGTCCGGGCCGGCAGGGCCGGGCGGCAGCGACGGCGCCTGTCCACGGCGCCCTGACGGAGAGGTTCCCCATGCGGGTCGTCGTGGTCGGCAGCGGCGGGGTGGGCGACGCGGTCGCCCGGATCGCCGCCCGGCGCCAGTTCTTCGAGCTCCTGGTGGTCGCGGACCGTGACCCCGGGCGGGCGGCCCGCACGGTCGCCGCCGCGGCCGGGCGGGACGTCGTCGGCGGGCGGTTCGTCGCCGCGCAGGTCGACGCCTCGGACCCCGCGGCCGTCGCGGCCCTGCTGCGGGAGCACCGCGCCACGCACGTCCTCAACGCCGTCGACCCGCGCTTCGTGATGCCGGTGTTCGACGCGGCGCTCGCGGCCGGGGTGGACTACCTCGACATGGCGATGTCCCTGTCGACGCCGCACCCCGACGCCCCGTACGAGCAGGTGGGCGTGAAGCTGGGGGACCGGCAGCTCGCCCGGGCCGCCGACTGGGAGGCCGCGGGCCGCCTCGCGCTGCTGGGCATCGGCGTCGAGCCGGGGCTGTCCGACGTCTTCGCGCGGTACGCCGCCGACCACCTGTTCGACCGGATCGAGGAGCTCGGGGTGCGCGACGGCGCGAACCTCGTGGTGCGAGGCGAGGACGGCGAGCCGGTGTTCGCCCCGTCGTTCTCCATCTGGACGACCATCGAGGAGTGCCTCAACCCGCCGGTGGTCTACGACGCGGCGCGCGCCCGGGCCGCGGGGGACCGCGACGCGGGGTGGCACACCGTCCCGCCGTTCCACGAGCCGGAGGTGTTCGACTTCCCGGCGCCGGTCGGCCCGGTGGAGTGCGTGCACGTGGAGCACGAGGAGGTGCTGCTCATGCCGCGGTGGGTGGACGCCGAGCGCGTCACGTTCAAGTACGGCCTCGGCGAGGAGTTCATCGGCGTGCTGCGGACCCTGCACACCCTGGGCCTCGACTCCACCGTGCCCGTGCGGGTCGGCGGCGTCGAGGTCAGCCCCCGCGACGTCGTGGCGGCGGTCCTGCCCGACCCGGCGACCCTGGGCGACCGCATGTCCGGCTCCACGTGCGCCGGGCTGCTCGTCACGGGGACCGGCAAGGACGGCGCGCCCCGCGAGGTCTACCTGCACCACCTCGTGGACAACGCCTGGTCGATGGCGGAGTACGGCGCGCAGTGCGTGGTGTGGCAGACCGCGGTCAACCCCGTCGTCGCCCTGGAGCTGCTCGCGCAGGGCACGTGGTCGGGGACCGGGGTGCTCGGGCCGGAGGCGTTCGACGCGGTGCCGTTCCTGGAGCTGCTGGCGGCACCCGGGCCGCAGGGGTACGGATCGCCCTGGGGGCTGGACGAGCGCACGCCGGCGGTGGCCGCCGCCGGGTGATCCGCGGGTGAACCCGTCCCGTGGCACCGGCGTGGCGCGGGCGGGCGAGGTACCGTGCCTCGACCCTGACGACCCCGGAGAGCGCCATGTCCGCACCGTCGCCCGCCCCGCGGGACCTGCCCGTGGCACGCCGGTCCGGCGACCCGACGCTCGGGCTGATCCGCCGCGTGCTGCTGGTGTGCCTCGGCGCGGGTGCGGTCGCGATCGCCTCGGTCGCCGTGGCCCGGTGGGACGACCCGCTGCTGCGGGTGGTGTCCCCGGTCCTGCTCGCCGTGGTGATCGCCTTCGGGTGGGTGCTGCTCCGGCGGCCGCGCACGACGATCCCCGTCGCCCGCCTGGTGCTGTCGGCCTTCGACGTGCTGTGGCTCGGCGTCCTGGCGTCCCGGCTCGGCGCGGGCAGCGGCGGGTGGGACGCGCTGTTCCCCACGACGTTCATGGGCCTCGCGCTGTTCGTGGTCATCGGGTTCCTCGTCTACCCGACGCGGTTCGCGGTGCTGCACGCCGGCGTCCTGGTGGTCGCGACGCCGGCGGTGGGTCTCGCGGCGCTCGCGGTCGGACCGGACGACGGACGCCGCGGCGCGCACGGCGTCGACCTGCTGCGGTACGCGATGTACCTGGCGGTGCTCGCGGCGATGGTCTGGGTGCTGTCCCGCACCAAGGAGCACGCGACCCGCGCGTTCCTCGTCGCCGAGCACGCCAGCGCGGAGGCGGCGAGCATGCGCGAGATGGCCTACCGGGACGCGCTGACCGGAGCGGCGAACCGCCGCCGGCTCGAGGAGGAGCTGGCGTACCAGGCGCGGGTCGTCGGGTCCGGGCTGGACGTCGCGCTCGTCTACCTGGACCTCGACCGGTTCAAGCTCGTCAACGACACCCTGGGGCACGCGGTGGGCGACCGGGTGCTCGTCGCCGTGGCCCACACCCTCGAGCAGCAGGTCCGGTCGGGCGACCTCGTCGCGCGGCTGGGCGGCGAGGAGTTCGTCGTCGTCGCCCCCGGCATGGGACCCGGCGACGCCCGCGAGATGGCCGAGCGGCTGCGCGGTCTGCTCCCCGGGGCCGTGCAGCGCGCGGCCGACGTCCACGTCACGGCGAGCCTCGGCGTCACGGCCCTGCGCCCGGGCGAGGAGCCGTCGGCGGCCATCGCGCGCGTGGACGAGCTCATGTACCGCGCCAAGCGCGCGGGGCGGGACCGGGTCGCGTCGGACGACACTGCGGTCGGCACGGCGGTCGGCGCAGCGCCCGACACCGCAGCCGGCACCGCCGACGTCCAGCCGGCGCCCAGGTCCAGGGGGCAGGATGTGGGGTCGTCCGACCGTCGCCACCCGGCGACCGACCACCGCTGAACGGGAGCGTGCCGCATGGCCTACGTGATCGGCGTGCTCGTGCTCGTCGTGGGCATCCTCGTGTCCATCGCCCTGCACGAGGTCGGTCACATGGTGCCCGCCAAGCGGTTCGGCGTGCGGGTCAGCCAGTACATGGTCGGCTTCGGCCCCACGCTGTGGTCCCGCACCCGGGGCGAGACGGAGTACGGCGTCAAGGCGATCCCGCTGGGCGGCTACGTCCGGCTGATCGGCATGTACCCGACGCCCGAGGCGGTGGGGAACCCGCCGGTGCGCGGGTTCTTCAGCCGGATGGCGGCCGACGCCCGCGAGGCCAGCGCGGAGGAGATCCGGCCGGGGGAGGACCACCGCGCGTTCTACCGGCTCTCGACGCCGAAGAAGCTCGTCGTGATGCTCGGCGGGCCGGTGATGAACCTCGTCATCGCGGTGGTGCTGCTGGCCGTCGTGCTCATCGGCATCGGCACGTCCGGGGCGAGCACCACGCTGGCGTCCGTCAGCCAGTGCGTGCTGCCGGCGGACTCGACGGCCACGGAGTGCTCGCCGTCCGACCCGGCCGCGCCGGGCGCCGCGGCAGGCCTGCGTCCCGGTGACACCGTGGTCGCGTACGACGGCGTGGACGTCACGAGCTGGGACCAGCTGTCCGGCCTCATCCGCGGCACGGGCGACGAGGCGGTGCCGGTCGTCGTCGAGCGCGACGGCGAGCGGGTGACGCTCTCGGTGACCCCGGTGGTGGCCGAGCGTCCCGTGGTCGGCGACGACGGCCGGGTGGTCACGGGCGACGACGGCGAGCCGGTGACGCGCAGCGTCGGGTTCCTCGGCGTCAGCCCGGCGACGGAGCTGCAGCGCCAGCCGGTGTCCGAGGTCGTGACGCTGACCGCCGACGCCGTGTGGCAGACCGGCAAGGCCGTCGTCACGCTGCCCGTGAGCCTCGCGGGCATCGCGCAGAGCGCGTTCGGCGGGGCGGAGCGGGACTCCGGCGGCGTGCTGGGGCCGGTCGGCATCGCGCGGCTCGCCGGGGAGGTGGCGTCCAGCGACGCCCCGGGCGTCGGGGTCGCCGAGCGGGTGTCCGCCATGCTCAGCCTGCTGGCGTCCCTCAACATCGCGCTGTTCGTCTTCAACCTCATCCCGCTCGTCCCGCTCGACGGCGGGCACGTGGCCGCCGCCCTGTGGGAGGGCGCCAAGCGGACCGTCGCCCGGGTCCGCGACCTGCCCCGCCCGCGCCCGGCGGACGCCGCCCGGCTGCAGCCCGTCGCGCTCGCGGTGTTCGTCCTGCTCGGGGGCATGGGCCTGCTGCTGGCGTACGCCGACGTCGTCAGCCCCGCGTCGCTCGGCTGACGCGGGCCGCCGGGGCCCGGCGCGGGTACGGGTGCGCGCACGGCCCGCGGTGCGATGATGAGCCGGTGAGCACCCCCATCAGCCTGGGCATGCCGGAGGCACCCGCTCCCGTGCTGGCCCCGCGGCGGCCCACCCGCAAGATCCGCGTCGGCAAGGTCGAGGTCGGCGGCGACGCGCCCGTCAGCGTCCAGTCGATGACGACGACGCTCACCGCGGACGTCAACGCCACCCTGCAGCAGATCGCCGAGCTGACCGCGGCGGGCTGCGACATCGTGCGGGTCGCGG
The DNA here is from genome assembly GCA_014763765.1 of Micrococcales bacterium. Taxonomy (GTDB): domain Bacteria; phylum Actinomycetota; class Actinomycetes; order Actinomycetales; family Cellulomonadaceae; genus Cellulomonas. Next base: position 5,955 of record JACXUT010000015.1, on the reverse strand, counting down.
TGCCGAGCCAGGACGACGCCGACGCGCTGCCGGCGATCGCCCGCAAGTCGCAGATCCCCGTGGTCGCCGACATCCACTTCCAGCCGCGCTACGTGTTCGCGGCCATCGACGCGGGCTGCGCCGCCGTCCGCGTCAACCCGGGCAACATCCGCAAGTTCGACGACCAGGTCAAGGAGATCGCCCGCGCGGCGCAGGACGCCGGGGTGTCCCTGCGCATCGGCGTGAACGCCGGCTCGCTGGACCCGCGGCTGCTCGCGAAGTACGGGAGGGCGACGCCGGAGGCCCTGGTGGAGTCGGCCGTGTGGGAGGCGTCGCTGTTCGAGGAGCACGACTTCCACGACTTCAAGATCTCGGTGAAGCACAACGACCCCGTCGTGATGGTGCGCGCCTACGAGCTGCTGTCCGAGCGCGGCGACTGGCCGCTGCACCTCGGGGTGACCGAGGCCGGCCCCGCGTTCCAGGGCACGATCAAGTCGGCGACGGCGTTCGGGGCGCTGCTGAGCAAGGGCATCGGCGACACCATCCGCGTGTCGCTGTCCGCGCCGCCGGTCGAGGAGGTCAAGGTCGGGATCCAGATCCTGCAGTCGCTCAACCTGCGGCCCCGCAAGCTGGAGATCGTGTCCTGCCCGTCGTGCGGGCGGGCGCAGGTGGACGTGTACACGCTCGCCGAGCGGGTCACGGCCGGGCTCGAGGGGCTGGAGGTCCCGCTGCGCGTCGCCGTCATGGGCTGCGTGGTGAACGGCCCCGGCGAGGCCCGCGAGGCCGACCTCGGCGTGGCGTCCGGCAACGGCAAGGGGCAGATCTTCGTGCGCGGCGAGGTCGTGCGCACCGTGCCGGAGTCCGCGATCGTCGAGACGCTCATCGACGAGGCCATGCGGATCGCCGAGAGCATGGACGCGGCGCAGGACGGCAGCGGCGGGCCCGTCGTCACGGTGGGCTGACGCGTGGTGCGCGGCGTCGAGGAGGACGTGGCCGCCGGCGGCGGACCCGCGCACGCCGGGGAGCCCCGGCTGCTCGACGACGCCGACGTGCCCGCGGCGCTCGCGGTCTGCGCGCAGGACCCGGTCGCCGCGGTGCTCGCGACGACGCGGCTGGAGCAGGCCGCCCTGCACGGGTTGCGGCGCGTCGGCGGGCAGCTGTGGGGCTACGACCTCGGCGGGCGGCTCGCGGCCGTCTGCTGGGCGGGCGCGAACCTCGTGCCCGTCGTCCCGGACGCGGCCGTGCGGGAGGACGCGCTCGACGGCTTCGCGGCGTTCGGGCGCGCGCAGGGCCGGCGCTGCTCCTCGGTCGTCGGGGACGCGGCGGCCGTGCTCGGCCTCTGGGACCGGCTGGCCCCGTCGTGGGGCGCCGTGCGGGAGGTCCGGTCGGACCAGCCGTCGATGGTCATCGACCACGCCCCGAACGTCGACCCCGACCCGGCGGTGCGGCGCTCCACGCCCTCCGAGTACGACCTCGTGCTGCCGGCGTGCGTGCGGATGTTCACCGAGGAGGTCGGCTACTCACCGGTCGCCGGCACCGGCGGCGCCTACGAGGCGCGCGTGCGGTCGCTGGTCCGCGAGGGCCGGTCGTTCGTGAGGATCGAGCCCGGGGCGACCGGGCCCCAGGTCGTCTTCAAGGCCGAGCTCGGCGCCGTCGCGGGCGGGGTCGCGCAGGTGCAGGGCGTGTGGGTCGACCCGGCGCGGCGCGGCGAGCGGCTCTCCGAGGGCGGCATGGCCGCCGTGGTCTCGCTGACCCGCCGGGCGGTGGCGCCGACCGTGTCCCTCTACGCGAACCACTACAACGAGCGGGCCCTGGCGGCGTACCGGGCCGTCGGCTTCCGGCAGGTCGGCACGTACGCGACGGTCCTGTTCTGAGGGACCGGGGCGTCGACGGGCCGGGCTCAGGGCGTCGCGGTGACCGCCGCGCCCGCCGGGTCGGTGCCGTCCGGCGCGCCCGGCAGCGGCTGGTCCGCGTTCAGCCGCTGCCAGATGTCGTCGGCCTGCGACGTCCACACCACGCGGTCGCGGTCCGTCGGCGCCTCCGCGACGGGCACGGTCACCGGCGTCAGCGTCGCCGGGTCGACGTCGCGGAGCGTCAGCGCGATGCCGGCGAGCGACCGCAGGCCGAGCCCGTCGCTCACGGACAGCGACCGGCTCACCGCGGTCAGCACCGGCATGAGCGTGCCCGGGTCGGTGAGCAGGTCGGTGGACTGGACCTGGGCGGCGAGGGCGTCGATGAGCTGCTGCTGCCGCTCGATGCGCGCCAGGTCGGAGCCCAGCTCCAGCCCGTTGCCGGAGCCCGTGCGGGCCCGGAGGAAGGCGAGGGTCGTGGTGCCGTCGAACGTCTGCGGCCCCGCGGGCACGTGCAGGCCGGCCTTGGGGGAGTCCATCGCCTCCGGCAGGTCCATCGGGACGCCGCCGAGGGCGTCGACGACGTCGCGGACGCCGTCCATCTTCACGACGATGCTCTCGTCGGTGCGGACGCCCGAGTTCTCCTCGAACGTGCGCCGGGTGCAGGCCGCGGCCGCCGCGAGGTTGCCGGTGCTGCCCGCGCCGATCATGAACGCGTCGTTGAACATCGCGGACTCGCGCGGGCTGCTCGTGCTGCCGTCCTCGAGCGTGCAGGCCGGGATGCGGACGAGCGAGTCCCGGGGCACCGACACCATGTCGACCCGCGTCCGGTCGGCGGACAGGTGCACGAGGATCGTCGTGTCCGACCGCATGCCCTCGACCTCGCCGGCCAGCGCCGCGTTCTCGCCGTCGCGGCTGTCGGTGCCCATGACGAGGATGTTCAGCGGCCGGCCGGCGTACCCGTCGACGGGCGGCGGCTCCTCGACGGGCCGGTCGTCCGCGAGGAACTGGTCGACGTCCGCGTGCTCGATCCCCGCGTCCACCGAGGCGTACAGCGCGGCGGCGCCCGAGGCGCCCGAGAGCGCGACCGCCGCCGCGGTCACCCCGGCGACCCGGGCGACCCTCCCGCGGGCGCGGGGCGGCCGGGCGTGGCGGACGGACCGGGCGACGGCACGGGTGTGCCGGGCGGTCCGGCGGCTGGCAGCGGTCATCCTCCGAGGCTAGGGAGGTCGCGCGCGGACCGGTGGGTCGCGAGGTGCAGCCTGCGGCAGGATCCTGTGCGCGAGCCGTGAAGGCCGGTGCGGCCGGTGCGCGCAGCCGCTCGCCGCCGGTCCTCGCGCCCCGTCCGCGCCGCCGGACCGCTCAGCGCAGCAGCCGGGACATCCGCCGGTCGGCCAGCGGCGTGCCGCCGGTCTGGCACGTCGGGCAGTACTGCAGCGAGGAGTCCGCGAACGACACCTCGTGCACCGTGTCCCCGCACGGCACCCCGTCCCAGCCGGGGCAGGGCAGGCCCGTGCGCCCGTGCACGCGCATGCCCCGGCGCTTGGCGTCCTTCAGCTCGGCGGCCGGCCGGCCCGCGGACGTCGCGACGGCCTCCCGCAGCACCCCGACGGTGGCGGCGTGCAGCCGCGCGACCCGCTCGGCGTCGAACGACCGCGTCAGCGCGAACGGGCTGGTGCGTGCCACCAGCAGGATCTCGTCGGAGTAGGCGTTGCCGATGCCGGCGATCGTCCCCTGGTCGCGCAGCAGGCCCTTGACCTGCTGGTTGCGGGCGGCCATGAGCTCCGCGAGCCGCTGCGGGGTGAACTCCGGCGACAGCGGCTCCACCCCGAGCGTGGCGACCTGCGGGACGTCGGCCGGGTCGGTCACCACGTACACGGCGAGCCGCTTGCGGGTGCCGGCCTCCGTGAGGTCGAACCCGGAGCCGTCGTCCAGCCGCACCCGCAGCGCGAGCGGCGAGCGCCCGGGGCGGACCGGCGTCGCCGGGAGCGGCTCGGACCAGCGCAGCCACCCCGCCCGGGCCAGGTGGAAGACCAGGTGCAGCGCGTCCCCGCCGGCGGGCGGGCGGACCCCGAGGTCCAGCCACTTGCCGTGGCGCCCCGCGGAGACGACCTCGCCGCCCGCGAGGTCCTGCGGGGCGGGGCGGAACGTCTTCAGCGCGCTGATCGCCCCCACCTCGACGCCCGCGACGGTGCGCCCGACGGCGCGCTCGCGCAGGAACGCGGCCAGCGACTCGACCTCGGGCAGCTCCGGCATGACCCCATGGTGGCCCAGACGTCCGACACCTGCCGCTCCCACTAGGCTGCGGCCCATGCTGCTTCGCCTCTCCACGCTCTTCGTCCGCACCCTGCGCGAGGACCCGGCCGACGCGGAGGTGGCCAGCCACCGGCTGCTCGTCCGCGCGGGCTACATCCGCCGCGCCGCCCCCGGCATCTACACGTGGCTGCCGCTGGGGCTGCGGGTGCTCGGCAAGGTCGAGCAGGTCGTGCGCGAGGAGATGGCCGCGGCCGGCGCGCAGGAGGTGCACTTCCCGGCGCTGCTGCCGAAGGAGCCGTACGAGGCGACGGGACGCTGGGCGGAGTACGGGCCGAACATCTTCCGCCTGAAGGACCGCCGCGAGGCCGACTACCTGCTGGCGCCCACCCACGAGGAGATGTTCACGCTCCTGGTCAAGGACCTGTACTCCTCGTACAAGGACCTGCCGCTCACGCTCTTCCAGATCCAGACGAAGTACCGCGACGAGGCCCGCCCGCGCGCCGGGCTGATCCGCGGGCGCGAGTTCGTCATGAAGGACGCGTACTCCTTCGACGTCGACGACGCCGGGCTCGAGGCGTCCTACCAGGCGCAGCGCGACGCGTACGAGCGGATCTTCACGCGCCTCGGCCTGGAGTACGTGGCCGTGGCCGCGACGTCGGGCGCGATGGGCGGCTCCCGCTCCGAGGAGTTCCTCACCCCGACGGCGATCGGCGAGGACACCTTCGTGCGGTCCCCCGGGGGCTACGCGGCGAACGTCGAGGCCGTCACGACCGTCGTGCCCGACGCCGTGCCGTGGGACGACGCGCCCGCAGCCCACGTCGAGGACACCCCCGACACCCCGACGATCGACTCGCTCGTCGCCCTCGCGAACGCCCGCTTCCCCCGCCCGGACCGGCCGTGGACCGGGGCGGACACGCTGAAGAACGTGGTCCTGGCGCTGGCCCACCCGACCGGGGAGCGCGAGCTCCTGGTCGTCGGGCTCCCCGGGGACCGCGAGGTCGACCTCAAGCGCCTGGACGCCGCGGTCGCGCCGGCCGAGGTCGAGCCGGCGGTCGAGGCCGACTTCGCCGCGCACCCCGAGCTCGTCAAGGGCTACATCGGCCCGGCCGTGCTCGGCCCGAACCGCGAGGGGCTGGACGCCGACGCCGAGGGCCGCACCGCCGTGCGCTACCTGCTCGACCCGCGCGTCGTGCCCGGCACCCGGTGGATCACCGGCGCGAACGAGCAGGGCCGCCACGTCTTCGACCTGGTCGCCGGGCGGGACTTCACGGCCGACGGCACCGTCGAGGCCGCCGAGGTCCGCGCCGGTGACCCCGCCCCGGACGGGTCCGGGCCGCTGGAGCTCGCGCGCGGCATCGAGATCGGCCACATCTTCGCGCTGGGCCGCAAGTACGCCCAGGCGCTCGGGCTGACCGTGCTCGACCAGAACGGCAAGTCGCAGGTCGTCACGATGGGCTCCTACGGCATCGGGGTCAGCCGCGTCCTCGCCGCGCTGGCGGAGGCCAACCACGACGACCGCGGCCTCGCGTGGCCGGCCCAGGTGGCGCCCGCGCTGGTGCACGTCGTCGCGACCGGCAAGGACGCCACGGTGTTCGAGGCCGCGGAGTCGCTGGCCCGCACGCTCGACTCGCGCGGCATCGAGGTGCTGTACGACGACCGGCCCAAGGTCTCTCCGGGCGTGAAGTTCGCCGACGCCGAGCTGCTGGGCGTGCCGCTGACCGTCGTGGTCGGACGCGGCCTCGCGGACGGCGTCGTGGAGGTGCGGCCCCGCGTCGCGACCCCCGACGGCCCGCAGGCGGAGCAGGTGCCGGTCGCGGACGCCGCGGACCGTGTCGCGGAGCTCGTGGACGCGCTCCTCGCCCGCTGACCC
>JACXUT010000279.1 GCA_014763765.1 Micrococcales bacterium | reverse complement strand
GGAGCGTCTGCCACACCTGGTACCGGTCGCGGTCGTAGGAGGCGCGGTCCGGCAGGTAGACGAAGCCCGGGCCGTTGGTGAGGTTGAGCACGAGCACCGCGCGGTCGGGGTGCCGGCGGCGCAGCTCGGTCTGCAGGGCCGAGAACGCCTCGCCGGGGTGCGCGACGAGCACGGCGTCGCCGAGGCCCCACACCCACAGCGGGTGCCCGGCGACGCCGTCGGTGACGTAGCCGTCCGCGAGCCGGGTGGCCCGGCGCAGGCGCTCGGCGGCGGCCACGGGGTCGATCCCGGCCCACTGCTCCGCGACCTGCTCGGCGGTCGGCACCGGTCGCGCGGCGAGCGGGACGGTCCGCGCCGTGCACCGCACGCCGGCGGGGGCGGGCGCGGGCTCCCGGACCCAGAGGCCCAGCGGTGCGCCGGACTCGACGACGCCGTCGAACCGCAGGCGCGTCCCCGGCTCCCCGAGCTGCTCCAGCACCGCCACCGCCGCGTGACCGAGGGCGCGCCCGTTGCGGTCGGCCTGCTCGGTGCCGGGCCCGTACTGCTCGCGCGGCGACAGCTCGCCGGACGCGCCCTGCAGGAACAGGCACGGCGCGCCCGCGGCGGCCTCGACCACCTCGCGGGCGGCCCCGACGAGGTCGGGCGACAGCAGGCTGTTGTGGTGCGCGAGGGTCGTCGGGTGGCACGCGTAGTTGAGCAGCACGCCCAGCGGTGCGCCTCCCCCCGCCGGCGACACCCGCCCGACCAGGAGCGTGCCGTCGGCGGGCGTGCACGGGTCGAACGCCACGACGTCCCGGTCCCCGCACGGCAGGTTCCGGGTGACGGCCAGGTCGGACCAGCCGGTCCCCCAGGTGACGACGGCGTCGACCGCCGCGTCACGCGCCTTCTCGCACGCGGCCCGCGCCCCGGCCTCGAGCGTGCGGTGGTAGTCGTCGAGCAGGTCCGCCCCGGGCAGGTCGAGGCCCAGGTCGGACACCGACGGGCCCGCGTGGGTGTGCACGAGGTGCAGCAGCAGGTCGTCCGGCCCGGCGCCCAGGGCGCTCAGCAGCGGGTCCCGGAGCCGGGCGAACGACGCCGCGTCCCGCCACCAGCCGAGGTCGAGCGTGAGCAGGTACCGCCACCGGCCCACGCCGGCGTCGTGGAACGCGAGCGCCGTCGCCGTCAGCGGCCGGTGCACGCCCGTGGCGACCTCGGTGCGGGACGCGCCCCAGTTGTGGGCGCGGACGCCGACGGGCGGGGTGATGTCCGCCCGTCCTACGCCGGCGCGCACCCACGACTCCCGGGGGGTCCAGGTGGTGACGGCCGGCGCGGCGTCGCGCAGCACGGGGGCCTCGCTCACGACGCGCCCCCTGCCCGTGCGAGCGCGTCGGCCGACCCGGTGCGCAGCAGAGTGGTGTCGGTCGCGACCGTCAGCATCCGCACCCCGCGGGCCTGCCAGTACGCCGCCATCTCCGGCGTCGCGCAGTGCAGGCCCATCACGGTGCCGGCTCCGGACGCGGCGGCGACCAGCCCGTCCAGGGCGGCGTGCACCTCGGGGGACGTCGCGTACGTGGCCCGCCCGTGGCCGAGGGAGAGCGCGAGGTCGTTCGGCCCGACGTACACGGCGTCGACGCCCGGCACCGCCGCGATCGCGGCGGCGTTCCGCAGGCCCGCGGCGGTCTCCACCATGACGACGACCAGCCGCGCCGCGTCGGCCTCCGCGGGGGCGGGCGCCGCGCCGTCCACGTCGCCCCACACCGGCCCCCACGACCGGACGCCGCCGGGCGGGTAGGTGCACGCCGCCACGGCGGCCGCCGCCTGCCCGGGCGTGTCGACCATCGGGACGACGACGCCGTCGGCGCCCAGGTCGAGCGCGCGCATCATGAGCTCGGGGTCCGGCCCCGGCACCCGGACCAGCGTGGCCGCCGGGGTGTGCCGCAGCGCCTGCAGGACGGGCAGCACCGTGCCGGGGCCCGTCATGCCGTGCTGCAGGTCGACGCACACGTAGTCGTAGCCCGCGCCGCCGAGCAGCTCCGCCACCACCGGGTCCGGCAGGGTGCTCCACACCCCGCGCACCGGCTCCCCGGCGGCCCACCGCCCGCGCACCCGCGCCGCGCCCCGCGCCGACCGCACCCCGTCGCCGTCCCCGCTCATGCCATCCGCTCCAGGTCCTCCGCCGTCACCGCGTGCCGCAGCGCGTCCCCGCGCGCGTACCGCGCCACCTCGTCCACCACGATGCCGCCCTGCCGGAGCCGCCCCTCCACCGTGCCCGCCGCGTGGTGCGGTGTCAGCAGCACGTTCGGCAGCGACCGCAGCGGGTGGCCGGCGGGCAGCGGCTCCTCGTCGAACACGTCCAGCGCCGCGTCGATGCGCCCGGTCCGGAGCTCGGCGACCAGCGCCGCCTCGTCGACGAGCCAGGACCGCGCGGTGTTCACGAGCCCGGCGCCGTCCGGCAGCAGCGCCAGCCGCCGCGCGTCGACCAGGTGCCGGGTCTCCGGCAGCGACGGCGCGTGCAGCACGACGACCCGCGAGCGCCGCAGCAGGTCGTCCAGCTCGGCCCGCTCCACCCCGAGCGCCGCGGCGTCCTCGGCGGTGAGGTACGGGTCGCTGACCAGCACGTGCGCGCCGAGCGCCCGGAGCAGCGCGATGTTCGCCCGGCCGGTCCGGGAGGCGCCGACCACGCCGATCGTCGCGCCGAGCACCTCGTGCCGCGCGGGGGCCGCCTCCGCCTCGGCCCAGGGCGCGCCGGCGTGCAGCGCGTGGTCGAACCGCGGCACCCGGTGCAGCAGCGCCAGCGTGAACGCGAGCGCCACCTCGGCGACCGACCGGGCCATGCCCTGACCGGCCTGGGTGACGGCGACGCCGCGCGCCGCGACCTCGGGCGTGAGGAACGGCCGCACGGTCGCGCCGGTGTGCGCCACCAGCCCGAGCGCGGGCAGCCGGTCGAGCAGGCCGGCGTCGAGCGGCGGCTGTCCCCAGGTGGTGACCAGCACGCGCGCACGGGGCCAGGCGGCACCCGGCGCGAGCAGCGCGGGACCGCCCTCGAGCCACGCCACCCCACCGCCCAGCGCCGCGGCGGCGTCGCCCAGCGCCCGCTCGGCCGCGGCGTCGAAGAACTCCCCGCGCAGCGCCGCCGGCACCGCGACCAGCACCGCCGTCACGCCAGCCACCCGTCGAGGTGCTCCGCGACGAAGTCGTCGTCGGACAGCCACGGGTGCAGCCGGAGCACGCGGTCGATCTCCTCGGCCTGGCCGGGCGACAGCGTCTCGTCCGGGTCGAGGCACCACGTGCCCGCGAGCAGGCCCTGCCGGCGCAGCACCTCGTGCACCCCGGCGATGCAGCCGGCGAACCCGTGCTGCGGGTCGAACAGCGCGGCGTTGGCGTCGGTCACCGCCGCGGACCGCGCGACCAGGTCGGCCAGCGCCTCCCGGTCGCCCGCGCGGGCCCGGCCCACCTGCGCGTGCAGCTCGACCGCGCGCCGCGTCCAGACCGACCAGTGGCCGAGCAGCCCGCCCACCACACGACGCGTGACCGGCTCGCCGTCCGGGCCGTCGAACACCAGGTCGGACAGCAGGTCCGCCACGATCGCGTCGTCGTTGCCCGTGTACAGCGCGATGTCGGCGCCGCGGGACGAGCCGGCCACGGCGCGGGCGACGTCGAGGGTCCGGTACCGGTCGAACGGCGCGGCCTTGACCGCCACGACCGCCTCCAGCTCCGCGAACCGCCGCCAGAAGTCGAGCGACAGCCGCGGCCCGCGGATCGCGGCCTGCAGGTAGAACCCGATGACCGGCAGCACCTCCCCGACGGCGGCCGCGCGCTCGATCGCGTGGTCCTCGAGCCGGGCGGGGTCGGCGAGCAGCGGGTCCCCGGGCGCCGGGCGCGGCGGGCTGAGCAGCACGGCGTGGTACCCGAGGCCCGCGGCGACCTCGGCCTCCGCCACGGCCTGCGCCGTCGGCCCGGCCACCCCGGCGACCCGCACGAACGGGCGGGCGGCGGGCCCGGCCCCCAGCGCGTCGTCGAGGGTGTCGGCCGCGAGCGCCAGCACCGGCTCGTACAGGCCGACGTCCCGGATCTCGAACTGCGTGGTGTGCACCCCGACCGCGACGCCCCCGGCACC
>JACXUT010000278.1 GCA_014763765.1 Micrococcales bacterium | reverse complement strand
CGCGCCGGCATCGACCGCGTCGTCAGCGGCCGGCCGGAGCTGGTCCGCACCGCGGTCGCCGTGCTCCTCGCCGAGGGTCACCTGCTGCTCGAGGACGTGCCCGGAGTCGGCAAGACCACCCTCGCGAAGGCGCTCGCCCGCACGATCGACTGCACCGTCGGCCGGGTCCAGTTCACCCCCGACCTGCTGCCGAGCGACCTCACCGGCGTCACCATCTACCGCGCGCAGACGGGCGAGTTCGAGTTCCGGCCCGGTCCGGTGTTCTCCCACGTAGTGATCGGCGACGAGATCAACCGAGCCTCCCCGAAGACGCAGTCCGCCCTGCTGGAGTCCATGCAGGAGGCGCAGGTCACGGTGGACGGGCGGACCTACCCGCTGCCGCGGCCGTTCCTCGTCGTCGCGACGCAGAACCCGGTCGAGATGGAGGGCACGTACCCGCTGCCCGAGGCGCAGCGGGACCGGTTCATGGCGCGGCTCGCGGTCGGCTACCCGACCGCGGAGGCCGAGGTCGCGATGCTCGACCTGCAGGAGACCGCCGACCCGCTCGACGGGCTCTCGGCCGTGACGGACGCGGCGCAGGTGACGCGCCTGATCACGACCACCCGCCACCTGTACGCCTCGGCGGCGGTGAAGCAGTACGTCGTCGACCTCGTCGGCGGGACCCGTGCCGACCCGGCGCTGCGCCTCGGTGCCTCGCCGCGCGCCGCGATCCAGCTGCTGCGCGCCGCCAAGGGCCTCGCGGCGGTCGCCGGGCGCGACCACGTCCTGCCCGACGACGTGCAGGACCTGGCGGTCGCCGTCCTCGCGCACCGGGTCATCCTCAGCGCCGAGTCGCGGCTGTCCGGCCGCACCGGCCAGGACGTGATCGGCGACCTGGTGGCGCGCACCGCGGTGCCCGCCCCGGCACGCGCGGCCGTCCGCGACCGGACCGCCGCGGGCTGATGCGCCTGCGCCCGACCCGCCGGGGGGTGGGCCTCGTGGTCGCGGGCCTCGTAGTGGCCGCGGCGGGCACCGGGCTCGGCTCGACCGACCTGCTCACGCTCGGCACGCTCCCCGTGCTGCTGGTCCTGCTGGGCCTGGCGGCCGTCGGCGTCGTCGACCCGGGCCGCGGGAACGCGCTGCGGACGCGGCGGACGGTGCGGCCCGACCCCGTGCACGCCGGGCGGACCGCCGACGTGCAGGTGGAGGTCGCCCTGGCCCGTGGCGCCTCGCGCGCACGGCTGACCGACCTGCGGCTGCGCGAGCAGGCCGCCGTCGAGCTGTCCGGCGGCCGGCCGCTGCGCGCCGCCGTCTCCCGGGAGCCGCGCGCCGTGCGCCTGCGCTACCCCGTCCAGGCCACCCGCCGCGGGCGGTGGGCGCTGGGACCGCTCGTGGTCACCCGCACCGACCCGTTCGGCGTCGCGCAGGTGCGGGCCACGCTCGGCGCGCGCGAGACGGTCACCGTGTGGCCCGCCGTCGTCGAGCTGCCCGTCCCGCGCGAGCTGCTGGTCGCCGAGCCGGAGCGGTCCGTCGTCGGCGCGCGCTCCCCCGCGTCCGACGACGCCGCGCTGCGCGACTACCGCGTCGGCGACGACCTGCGCCGCGTGCACTGGCCGAGCAGCGCCCGGCGCGGCGAGCTCGTCGTGCGCTCCGACGAGCGCGCCGGGATGCGCCCCGTGACCGTGCTGCTCGACCAGCCCGGCCCCGGCGACGCGCTGGAGTGGAGCATCTCCCTGGCCGCGTCCGTCGCGCTCGCCGTCCGCGCGGCCGGTCACCCCACGCACCTGCTCACCGGGGCGCCGGCCGACGACCGCGGGCTCGTCGACGTCGGCATGCCGGCCGCGCAGCAGCTCCTCGACGCCACCGTCGACCTCGCCGGGCACCCGGACCCCGCGGCGGCGGAGCGCGCGCTGCTCGCCGAGCTCGGCGCCGTGGACGAGGCCGACGGCGGGTCCGGGCTGGTCGTGGCGGTGCTGGGCGCGCAGGGCGGCGCCGGGCGCGCGGCGCTCGCCGAGGTCAGCCGCACCCGGCCCTCCTGGGCGGTGGTCCGGGGGGACGACGCCGACGAGCCCGCCGCCGCCACCGCCCGCGCCCTGCGCCGGGCCGGCTGGCGCGTCGTGCTGGCCGCACCCGGCTCCGACCTCGCGGCCGCCTGGTGGCGGCTCACCGGGGCGACGACGTGAGGGCCGCACCGCGGTCCGGGCACCCCGGGAGGCGGCCGTGAGCGGCAGCGCGCTCCGGCGGGGCTGGCGCTCACCCGTCGCGACGGCCGTGGTGGCGGCGGCGACGGGCACCGCGCTCGGCGCGCTGTCGGGCCTGCTCGCCGGGAGCACCTGGGCGCTGCACGCCGTGCTCGCCGTCGCCGGCGCCGCGCTCGTGGTGCTCGGCGTGCGCACGGTCAGCCGGTCGTCGTGGCTGCCGTCCACGGTCGCGCTGATCGTCTCGGCGTACGCGCTGCTCGCCTGGTACGCGACGCCGCCCGGTGGCAACGCCCTGCTCGTCGGACCCGGCACCCTCGAACGGGCGGGGCAGCTCGGCACGCAGGCCGCCCAGCTCATCGAGGTGTCCGTGGTGCCGATGCCGGTGCCCCCACCCGTCGAGCTGCTGATCGTCGGCGCCGCCGTCCTGGTGTTCCTCGCCGCGGACCTGCTCGCCGTCGGGTGCGGCATGCCCGCGCTCACCGGGCTGGCCCTCGTCGCGGTGTGGACGCCCGCCGTCGTCCTGGGCTTCCCCGGCAGCACCGCGGCGCTCGCCGCGACCGGGTTCCTCTACCTGGTCCTGCTCGCGCTCGCACAGCCACCGGTCAGCCGCGACCGCGGAGGACGGCGCGCCGCCACGGTCCTCGCCGGCGCCGCGGGCCTGGTCGTCGTCACGCTCGCGGCCGGACCCGTCGTGGCGGCCGTGCCCGCCTGGTCGTGGCTCGACCTGCCCGACGTCGGCACCGGCGCGGTCGGGCCGGTGCGTCTCGCCGACGACCTGGACCTGCGCGACAGCCTGCGCGAGCAGTCCTCGCAGGTGGTGCTGCGCTACACCGTCGAGGCGGTCGACCCCGAGGCCGACGGCCGCCCCGCCGCCACCGCCGGGCTCGTCGGACCGCTGCGCTCGTTCACCCTGCGCGACTTCGACGGCCGGTCCTGGCAGCGTGACCCCGGCGCGGAGCTCACGGACTGGGACCGGGCGGGGCTGCTGTCCTCCACGCCGGGCCTCGTCGGCGCCGCGCCCGACCCGGCGCGCGGCACCCTCGTCGCCGTCGACGTCCAGGTGGGGGCCCTGCGGGAGCAGCGCCTGCCGGTGAGCACGTTCCCCCGCACCGTCGCGATCGACGGCCGCTGGTCCTACGACGCCGCGCGGGACGAGGTCGTCGGCCAGGACCGGACGCAGGCGGGCACCCGGTACGACATGGTCGTCGAGGTGCCGGCGCTCGACGCGGACCTGCTGCGGGCCGCCACGGGCGACCTCCCGGACGGCGCCGACGCCTACCTCGCCGTCCCCGGCACGGAGCACGAGCAGGACCTGCGGGACCTCGCCGCGGAGATCACCGCCGGCGCCGGCACCGCCTACGACCGGGCCCTCGCGCTGCAGTCGTACTTCCGCGACGGCACGCAGTTCCGGTACGACACGTCCGTCGAGGCCGGCACCAGCGACGACGCCGTGTGGGACTTCCTGCAGAGCCGGCGGGGGTACTGCGTCCAGTTCGCCACCGCGATGACCGTGCTCGCCCGCACGCTCGACATCCCGGCCCGCCTCGGCGTCGTCGATGCCCTCCTGGATCAGCAACTGAAGCGCGGCTCGTTTACCTTCATCACTGCTCAGCAATTGCAGGCTCGCATGAATGACGGCGTCCGCGTCGCTGTAGACACCCGCCGCCACCTGCTCCTCAATGAACTTCTCGTCCTGCTCGCTCAAATGGATTTCGGGCATTTCGATCTCCTTTTGTTCTCTTGTAGCACAGGTAGCTTCCGCTTTCCAAGAGCCAAGGCTACGGCTTAATCGTCGGCCATCAGATATTGCCGCTCATAGCGCAGGCCAAGCCCTGTCAGCATTTCATAGCCGATGGTGCCGGCCGCCCGTGCGGTCTCGTCGACCGGCACGTTGGGACCAAAAAGCTCGATATAGTCGCCGCTGCGAATGGCATTAAC
>JACXUT010000277.1 GCA_014763765.1 Micrococcales bacterium | reverse complement strand
GTGGGACGCCGCGAGCCCGTCCGGCCCCGTCCCCGGCCCTGCCGTGGGCCCCGCGGCGTCCCACCGGCCCGGCACCCGCGCGGCGGGACGCGTCGTGGTCCTGGTCTCCGGGGCCGGCACCAACCTCGCGGCCCTGCTCGCCGCGCACGGCACCCCCGGGTACCCCGCGCGGGTGGTCGGGGTGGTGGCCGACCGTGCGGGGGCCGGTGGCCTGGCGCTGGCCCGCGACGCCGGCGTGCCGACCGCGGTGGTGGCGCCGGGCGACTTCGAGGACCGCGGCGCCTGGGACCGGGCGCTCGCGGACGCGATCGGCGTGTTCCGGCCGGACCTCGTGGTGTCGGCGGGGTTCATGCGCATCCTCGGCGCGCCGGTGCTGGAGCGCTGGGAGAACCGGGTCGTGAACACCCACCCCGCCCTGCTGCCGTCGTTCCCGGGGGCGCACGCCGTCCGCGACGCGCTCGCGTTCGGGGCGAAGGTCACGGGCTGCACGCTGCACGTCGTGGACGCGGGCGTCGACACCGGACCGGTCGTGGCGCAGGTCGCGGTGCCGGTGCTGGACGGCGACGACGAGCCGACGCTGCACGAGCGGATCAAGGTCGCGGAGCGCGAGCTGCTGGTCACCTGGGTGGCCCGGGTCGTGGCCGAGGGGATGCGGGTGGAGGGCCGGTCGGTCACCGTCGGGCTCGGGTAGGCTCGTCCCGGCCGTGACTGGCGAGAGGTGGAATCGACCACCGGGGAGCGGCCGCAGTTCCCGCCGTCGCACCGTCCGCCTGGGTGCTCGGGTCCGACCACCGTGGCACCCGCCGTGGTGCCCGCCCGACCCGGAGGACCGCATGTCCCACGCCAGCCTGCCCCCCGTCGCGCCCGTCGCCGACCCGACCGCGGACGCCACCCGGCGCCCCGTCCGCCGCGCGCTGCTGTCCGTCTACGACAAGGCGGGCCTCGTCGAGCTCGCGACCGCCCTGCACGGGGCCGGCGTCGAGCTGGTGTCCACCGGCTCGACGGCGGCGACCGTGGCCGCGGCCGGCGTCCCGGTGACGCGCGTCGAGGACCTGACGGGGTTCCCGGAGTGCCTCGACGGGCGCGTGAAGACGCTGCACCCGCGGGTGCACGCGGGGATCCTGGCGGACACCCGCCGGCCGGAGCACCTGGCGCAGCTCGACGAGCTCGGCGTCGCCCCGTTCGAGCTGGTGGTCGTCAACCTGTACCCGTTCACGCAGACGGTGGCCTCCGGGGCGACGCCGGACGAGTGCGTCGAGCAGATCGACATCGGCGGCCCGTCGATGGTGCGCGCGGCGGCGAAGAACCACCCGAGCGTCGCGGTGGTCGTCGACCCGTCGGCCTACCCGGACGTCGTCGCGGCCGTCGGCGCCGGCGGCTTCACGCTGGCGGAGCGCACCCGGCTCGCGGCGCAGGCGTTCATGCACACCGCGAGCTACGACGTGGCCGTGGCGTCCTGGATGGGGAACGTCGCGACGACGACGGACGAGGTGGACGGCGTCAGCACCGGGTTCCCCGCCTGGGTGGGGGCGACGTGGGAGCGCGCGGACGTGCTGCGGTACGGCGAGAACCCGCACCAGCGCGCCGCCGTCTACACCTCCGCGCAGGGCCCGGCCGGGCTCGCGCAGGCGACGCAGCTGCACGGCAAGGCCATGTCGTACAACAACTACGTGGACGCCGACGCCGCGTGGCGCGCGGCGCACGACCACCAGGGCCCGGCGGTCGCGATCATCAAGCACGCCAACCCGTGCGGCATCGCCGTCGGCACGGACATCGCGGACGCCCACGCCAAGGCGCACGCCTGCGACCCGGTCTCCGCGTACGGCGGGGTCATCGCCGCCAACGGCACGGTCACGCTCGCGGCGGCGCAGCAGATCGCGGAGGTGTTCACCGAGGTCGTCGTCGCGCCGGCGTACGAGCCGGAGGCGCTCGAGGTGCTGCAGCGCAAGAAGAACGTCCGCCTGCTGGTGGTCGAGGGCGCCCCGTCCGCCGTCGTCGAGATGCGCCCGGTGAGCGGCGGGCTGCTGGTGCAGCAGGTGGACCGCGTCGACGCCCCCGGCGACGACCCGGCGACGTGGACGCTCGCGGCCGGCGACGCGGCCGACGGGGCCACCCTGGCCGACCTCGCGTTCGCGTGGCGCGCGGTGCGTGCCGTGAAGTCGAACGCCATCCTGCTGGCGGCGGACGGCGCGTCGGTCGGCGTCGGGATGGGCCAGGTCAACCGGGTCGACTCCTGCCGGCTCGCGGTCGAGCGGGCGAACGCCGGCGGCGCCGAGCGGGCGCGCGGCGCGGTCGCGGCCTCGGACGCGTTCTTCCCGTTCGCGGACGGCCTGCAGGTGCTGCTCGACGCGGGGGTGCGCGCCGTCGTGCAGCCCGGCGGCTCGGTGCGGGACGAGGAGGTCGTCGCGGCGGCGCAGGCCGCGGGCGTGACGCTCTACCTGACCGGCACCCGGCACTTCGCGCACTGAGGTCGCCGCCTGCGGCACCGGCCGGGCCGGCCGACGGGACCACCGTCCGGCGGCCCGGTCCCCGCCGTCTGCCATGATGCAGCCGGACCGGCGACGCAGGGCCGCGGCGCGGGTCGGCGTGAGGGGAGGCGGCATGCGGCGCGGGACCAACCTGCCCCGGATGGGGGACTTCAACCAGACGGTCGTCCTCGACGTCGTCCGGCGCGCCGGCGGCGGCCTCGCGCGGGCCGACGTCGCACGGCGCACGGGGCTGTCGCCGCAGACCGTCACGAACGTCGCCCGGCGGCTGCTGGACCTCGGGCTCGTCGTGGAGGAGGGCGCCACCGCGCGCTCGGGTCCCGGCCGGCCGGGCACGCTGCTGCGGCTGAACCCGGTGAGCCGGTTCGCGGTGGGCGTCCACCTGGACCCGGCGACGATGACGTTCGTGCTGCTGGACCTGTCGGGCGCCGTGGTCGCGCGGCGGCAGCGCCCCACGCCGGTGCCGGAGGACCCGGGCGCCGTCGTGGACGGCCTGGTGGGGGAGATCGAGGGGCTGCTCGCATCCGCGGAGGTCGAGCGCGACCGCGTGCTGGGGGTGGGCATCGCCGCCCCGGGACCGATCGACGTCGACGCCGGTGTGGTGCTGGACCCGCCGCACCTGCCCGGCTGGCACGACGTCCCGCTGCGGGACGCGGTCGCCGAGCGGACGGGCCTGCTGGCGGTGCTCGACAAGGACGTGACCGCGGCGGCGTGCGCCCACCTGTGGCACCCGCAGGAGCGGTCGTCGGACTTCGTGTTCTTCTACCTCGGCACCGGCGTCGCGGTGTCGACGGTGCTGCACGACGAGGTGGTGCGGGGGGTCTCGGGCAACGCGGGGGAGTCCGGGCACCTGGTGGCCGACCCGGACGGCGCCCCCTGCTGGTGCGGGCGCCGCGGCTGCCTGGGCGCGGTGCTGCGGGCGGAGGCGCTGGCGGAGCAGGGACGCGCGGCGGGCGTCGCGCTGCCCGGCTGGGGCGACGGGAGCGACCCGCGCGCGGTCGACGAGGCCGTCTCCGCGCTGTGCGCCGCGGCGGCGGCCGACCACGCCGGCGCGCGGGACGTGCTGCGCCTGGCGGGACGCCGCGTCGGCATGGCGGCCGGCGTGCTGACGGACCTGCTGGACCTGCCGGCGATCCTGGTCGGCGGCCCGCTGTGGGACCGGATCGCCCCGTTCGCGGCGGACGCGCTCGCCGCGGAGGTCGCCGCGCACCCGGTCCCGGGCGGGCACCCGCTCACCGTGGCGTCGTCGGAGTTCGGGCCGCAGGTCGGGGCGGTCGGGGCCGGCTGCATCCTGCTGGGCCGGGCGTTCACCCCCCGGCCGACGGACCTGCTGCTGGTGAGCTGACGGCCAGCAGCACCTTGCCGCGGGCGGCGCCCGACGCGAGGTGGTCGACGGCCTCGGCCGCGCGCTCGAGCGGCAGCACGCGCTCCACGGCCGGCACCAGCGAGCCGTCGGCGAGCAGGTCGCGCAGCCGGGCCAGGGCGGCCGGGTCGTCGCGCGAGACGACGCCCACCAGGTGCTGGCGGACGAACGGCGACAGCAGCGCGGCCCGCAGCTGGCGGGTGGTGCCGCCGCCGAGGACGTCGCCGCCGCCCTCGGCCCCGACGAGGGCCAGCGCGCCGCGCGGTGCG
>JACXUT010000014.1 GCA_014763765.1 Micrococcales bacterium | reverse complement strand
GCCCGCCCCCGCCCGGCCCGCGTCGCCCGTGGCCGCCCGCATCCTCGACGCCGCCGCCCGGCGCTTCGCGGCGGACGGCATCCGCACCGTCAGCGCCGACCGGGTCATCGCCGAGGCCGGGGTCTCGAAGGTCACGTTCTACCGGCACTTCCCCACCAAGGACGCCCTCGTCGTCGCCTACCTGACGTCGGTCGCCGACGCCGAGCGCGCCGCGGTGGACGGCTACCGGGCCGCGCACCCCGCGGACCCCCGCACGGTGCTCGACGCCTACGCGGACGTGCTCGGGGGTGCGGCGTGCCTCCCGGGGTTCCGGGGCTGCCCGTTCATCAACGCCGCGGCCGAGTACGCCGACCCGTCGCACCCGGTGCGCGCGGTGGTCGCCGAGCACAGGCGCTGGATGGTCGCGACCGCCGCGGAGCTGCTCACGGAGCTGGGCGTCCCCGACGCGACGGCCGCCGCCGAGGAGCTCGTCATGCTCCGTGACGGCGCGATGGTCGCGGGCTACGTCGGCGGTCCCGATGCCGGCGCGACGGTCGCGGAGCACCTGCGTCGCGCCGCCGCCGCGATCGTGGCCGCGCACCGCGCGACCGCCTCGTGACGGTCTCCGGGCTGGAGCTCACCCTCGGCACCGTCCTGCTGCTCGTCCTGGCCGGCTTCGCCGCGGGCTGGGTCGACGCCGTGGTCGGCGGGGGCGGTCTGGTGCAGCTGCCGGCGCTGCTGCTCGTGCCCGGCATCAGCCCGGTGCAGGCGCTCGCCACGAACAAGCTCGCCGGCATCCTCGGGACGTCCGTCAGCGCGGCGACCTACTACCGCCGGGTGCAGCCCGGCCTGGCGACGGCGGGCCCGATGGCGCTCGCGGCGCTGACCGGCGCCGCCGGCGGGGCGGGGCTCGCGTCGCTGCTCCCCGAGGACGTGTTCGTGCCCGTGATCCTCGTGGCGCTGGTGGCGGTCGCCGCGTACACGGTCGCCCGGCCTCAGGTCGGGCGGGCCACCGCCCTGCGCTGGCAGGGGCGCACGCACCTGCTCGTGGCGCTCGGCCTGGGGACCGGCATCGGGTTCTACGACGGCCTGCTCGGACCTGGCACGGGGTCGTTCCTGGTCATCGCCCTGGTCGGCGTGCTCGGGTACGCGTTCCTCGAGGCGTCCGCGCAGGCGAAGATCGTGAACGCCGCCACCAACCTCGGCGCGCTCGTCGTCTTCGCCGCGCAGGGGGCCCCGCTGTGGCGGCTCGGGCTGCTGGTCGGCGCGGCCAACGTCCTGGGCTCGTACCTCGGCGCGCGCACCGCGGTCGCCCGGGGCAGCGGGTTCGTGCGGGTGGTGTTCCTGGTGGTCGTGGCGGTGCTGATCGTGCGGCTGGCCGCCTCGCTGCTGTAGCCGCGACCGCGCGGTCCCGCGATGCGGGCGGCCCGGGGGGACGGGCGCCGGCGCGTCCTAGACTGCGCCCGACCCCTGCCGGTCGCCTCCCGCGGCCGGACCCCGCCACCCGGAAAGTCCCCACTCGTGGCCCTCATCGTGCAGAAGTACGGCGGTTCGTCGGTCGCCGACGCCGACAGCATCAAGCGCGTCGCGAAGCGGATCGCGGAGGCCAAGCGCGCGGGCGACGACGTGGTGGTGGTCGTGTCCGCGATGGGCGACACGACGGACGAGCTCATCGACCTCGCGCAGCAGATGACCCCGCTGCCGCCGTCGCGCGAGATGGACATCCTGCTGACCGCGGGCGAGCGGATCTCCATGTCGCTGCTCGCGATGGCGATCAGCAGCCTGGGCGTGGAGGCGCAGTCGTTCACCGGCCAGCAGGCGGGCGTCATCACCGACGAGGTGCACGGCAAGGCGCGGATCATCGACGTCTCGCCGAGCCGCATCGCCGCCGCCCTGGACTCCGGCGCCGTGGCGATCGTCGCGGGCTTCCAGGGCGTCACCCAGCACACCAACGACGTCACGACGCTCGGCCGCGGCGGCTCCGACACCACCGCGGTGGCGCTCGCGGCCGCCCTGCACGCCGACGTCTGCGAGATCTACACCGACGTGGACGGCGTCTTCACCGCGGACCCGCGCATCGTGCCGTCCGCCCGCAAGATCGACCGGATCAGCTACGACGAGATGCTCGAGATGGCGGCCAGCGGCGCGAAGGTGCTGATGCTGCGCTGCGTCGAGTACGCCCGCCGCTACGCGGTGCCCGTGCACGTGCGGTCGTCGTTCTCCACGCACACGGGCACGCTCGTCACCGACGCGCCGAACGAAGAAGGAGCACCGATGGAGCAGCCGATCATCGCCGGCGTCGCGCACGACCGCAGCGAGGCCAAGATCACGATCGTCGACGTCCCGGACGTGCCCGGCAAGGCCGCGCGCATCTTCGAGGTCGTCGCGGCCGCGGGCGTGAACCTCGACATGATCGTGCAGAACGTCTCGGCCGCGGCGACCGGCCGCACGGACATCTCCTTCACGCTGCCGGCCAGCGACGGCGCCGCCGCGACCACGGCGCTCACCGAGCACCAGCCGGACATCGGCTTCACCTCGCTGCAGTACGACGACACCATCGGCAAGCTGTCGCTGATCGGTGCCGGCATGAAGTCCCACCCGGGGGTGTCCGCGCGGCTGTTCGCGGCGCTGTCGGAGGCGGGGATCAACATCGAGATGATCTCGACCTCGGAGATCCGGATCTCGGTGGTGACGCGCTCCGACCAGCTCGACGACGCGGTGCGCGCCGTGCACACCGCGTTCGACCTGGACAGCGCCGACGAGCAGGCCGTGGTGTACGGAGGGACGGGACGATGAGCGAGCAGGTGGGTGCCGGGCTGCGGGTCGGCGTCGTCGGGGCGACCGGCCAGGTCGGCGCCGTCATGCGGCGGCTGCTGGACGAGCGTGACTTCCCGGTGGCGGAGATCCGCTACTTCGCGTCCGCGCGCTCGGCCGGGTCGACGCTGCCGTGGCGCGGGCGCGACGTCGTCGTGGAGGACGCCGCGACGGCGGACCCGAGCGGGCTCGACATCGCGCTGTTCTCCGCGGGCGGCGCGACCTCGAGGGCCCAGGCGCCGCGGTTCGCGGCGGCGGGCGTCACGGTGGTCGACAACTCGTCGGCCTGGCGCATGGACCCCGACGTGCCGCTGGTCGTCTCCGAGGTGAACCCCGGTGCGCTCGACGACATCCCGAAGGGCATCGTCGCGAACCCGAACTGCACCACGATGGCGGCCATGCCGGTGCTGCGGGTGCTGCACGAGGAGGCCGGGCTCCGCCGGCTGATCGTGTCGACGTACCAGGCGGTGTCCGGCAGCGGGCTCGCCGGCGCGCAGGAGCTGGACGGCCAGGTGCGCGCGGCGGTCGGGCAGGACACGCTCGCCCTCGTGCACGACGGGTCGGCCGTGACGTTCCCGGAGCCGGTGACGTACGTCGCCCCGATCGCGTTCAACGTCATCCCGCTCGCGGGGTCGATCGTCGACGACGGCCTGCTGGAGACCGACGAGGAGCAGAAGCTCCGCAACGAGTCCCGCAAGATCCTGGGCATCCCGGACCTGCTGGTGTCCGGGACCTGCGTGCGGGTGCCGGTGTACACGGGCCACTCGCTGTCCGTGAACGCGGAGTTCGAGCGGCCGATCACGCCGCACCGCGCGTACGAGCTGCTCGCCGGCGCGCCGGGGGTGCAGCTCGCGGACGTCCCGACGCCGCAGGCCGCCGCGGGCGCGGACCCGTCCCTGGTGGGGCGGATCCGGCAGGACCCGGGCGCGCCGGACGGCCGGGGCCTCGCGCTGTTCATCTCGAACGACAACCTCCGCAAGGGCGCGGCCCTCAACGCCGTGCAGGTCGCGGAGCTGCTGGCCGCGCGCCTGGGCGCCGCCCGGGCCTGACGCCTCCCCGAGCCCGCCCGGCGGGCGTGACGGCCGCACCGTCACGCCCGCCGCGGCGGGCTCCGTGCTGCCCGGGCTTGTGCGGGGGCGAGGTGCTGTGGTTCATTAGTGGAGTAATGAACCGCAGGACCGGCGAGGAGGTGGGTGCGCGTGTTCGACGGGCGTGACCCCATCTACGTGCAGATCGCCGACCAGATCCGCCAGGACGTCCTGCGGGGCGACCTCCAGCCCGAGGAGCAGGTGATGAGCACCACGCAGTACGCCACCACCTTCCGCATCAACCCGGCCACGGCGGCCAAGGCGTTCGCGCAGCTCGTCGACGACGGGATCCTGTACAAGCGCCGCGGCGTCGGCATGTTCGTGGCGCCGGGTGCGCCCGACCGGCTGCGCGCCGAGGGGCGGGAGTCGTTCTTCGCGGAGGTCGTCGACCCGGTCGCGGAGAGGGCCCGCGCGCTCGGCATCCCGCTCGAGGACGTCGTCGCCCGGCTGCGGGACCGCGCGGCCCTCGAGGACGGGGCGGCGTCGTGACCGCCCTCGACGTCGAGGTCCAGGACCTCACCGTGCGCTACGGGCGGACGGTCGCCCTCGACGGCGTGACGCTCAGCGTCCCCGCCGGCGCCGTCACCGGGCTGCTCGGCCGCAACGGGTCCGGCAAGACGACGCTCGCGTCCGTGGTCGCGGCGTTCCGGCGGCCGACGGCCGGGCGGGTGCTCGTCGGGGGCCGCGAGCCCTGGGAGGACGAGGACGTCGTGCCGCGCATCCTGCTGGTCCGCGAGTCCGGCGACGTGCTCGACTCCGAGACGCTGCGCACCAACCTGCGCTACACGGCGGACAGCCGCCCCGCGTTCAGCCGGGAGGTCGCCGAGCGCCTCATGGACCGGTTCGCGCTCGACCCCGGCGCCAAGCCGCAGAAGCTGTCCCGCGGCCAGAAGTCCGCGTTCGGGATCGTCCTGGCCGTCGCGGCGCGCGCCGACCTGACGATCCTCGACGAGGTGCACCTGGGGCTCGACGCCCCGGCCCGGTACGCCTTCTACGACGCGCTGCTGGAGGACTACGTCGAGCACCCGCGCACCGTCCTGCTGTCGAGCCACCTCATCGCGGAGGTCGAGCGCCTGCTGGAGCACGTCGTCGTGATCGACCACGGGCGGGTGCTGCTCGCGCAGGAGGCGGACGCGCTGACCGCGCGCGGGGTCTCCGTCACCGGGCCCGTCCGGGAGGTCGAGCGCTTCGTCGTCGGGCGCACCGTGCTCGGGCGCCAGCAGCTCGGCGGGACCGCGCAGGCCACCGTGCTCGCGTCGCCGTCGGACGCCGAGCGGGCGGACGCCCGCGCCGCGGGGCTCGAGCTGGGCCCGGTGCCGCTGCAGGACCTCTTCGTCCACCTGACCGCGGAGGGCGCCGGCGAGGCCGTCCAGGAGCTGGGGAGGGTCCGATGACCACCGCGCACGCACCGTCACCCGCGCCCGGCGCCGCCCGCCGAGCGCCGCTGTGGCCGGCCCGCACCGGCCGCCGGCGCGGTCCCGCGCTCCGCACCGCGCGGAACCTGCTGCGCTGGTTCGCGCCCATCGCCGGCATCTACGCCGCGATCGTCGTCGTGGTGGTCGTCGCGGTGCCGCTGGTGGTCGCCTCCGTCGGCCACGTCGAGATGTCCGTGGTCTGGTTCGCCCGCCAGAGCGGCATCTGGTTCCCCTTCTCGGTGCTCATCGGCGTGGCGGCGGCGTACCCGCCCGTGCACGTCGCGAACGGGATGACGCGCCGCAGCTACGTGCGCGGCGCCCTGGGAGCGGTGGTCGTGATCGCCGCCGGGCTCTCGGTCGGCATGACGGCCGCGCTGCTCGCCGAGCGCACCTGGTACCGGGCGATGGGGTGGGACTGGGGACTGGTCGACGGCTGGTTCGCGCCGTCCGAGGGCCTGGTCGCCGTCTTCGTCAGCTACCTGGCGACCTACCTCGTGGCCCACCTCTCCGGGCTGCTGGTCGGCACCGTCTACGCGGTCGGCGGCGGGTGGTGGGGCACCCTGACGCTCCCGCTCACCGTCGGCCCGGTCCTGCTCGTCGCGACGCTCGTGGGCGACGGCGGGGACTGGCGGCCGTTCGCGGACGTCGTCGGCGGGGAGCCGGGCACCGGCACCCCACCGCTCGCGGTCCTGGCCGTGGCGACCGTCCTGGCGGTGGCGCTCGCGGCCGCCTTCTCCGTCCTGACCCGCCGTCGCGCGATCGCACCCCGCAGGGGCTGACCCGCGCACCGCGCGCGGCGGCCCGGGAGCGGCCGCGCACCCCCGCACCTCCCGCACGTCCGAGCCGAGGAGGAACGACCCGCATGACCCGCACCGAACCCGTGATCCACGCGGAGCACCTGCACAAGCGCTACGGCAGCACCGTGGCCGTCGCCGACGTCGGCCTCACCGTCCAGCGGGGGGAGATCGTCGGCATCCTGGGGCGCAACGGCGCCGGCAAGACCACGACCGTCGAGATCATCGGCGGCCTGCGCGACCGGGACGGCGGCGACGTCCGGGTCCTCGGGCTCGACCCGGGCGGGCCGGCGCGCGACCGGGCGGCCCTGCGCGAGCGCGTCGGCCTGCAGCTCCAGGAGTCGGCGCTGCCCGCCCGCCTGACCGTGCGGGAGGCGGTCGAGGAGTACGCCTGCTTCTACGACGACCCGGCCGACCCGGAGACGCTGCTGCGCGACCTCGACCTGCTCGACAAGGCCGGCACCCGGTTCGCCGCGCTGTCCGGCGGGCAGAAGCAGCGCCTGTCGATCGCGCTCGCGCTGGTCGGCAACCCGGAGATCGCGGTCCTCGACGAGCTGACCACGGGACTGGACCCGCAGGCGCGCCGGGACACGTGGTCCGTGGTGGAGCGCGTGCGGGAGCGCGGCGTGACGATCCTGCTGGTCACGCACATCATGGAGGAGGCCGAGCGGCTGTGCGACCGGGTGGTCCTGGTCGACTCCGGCCGGGTGGTCGCCGAGGGGTCGCCCGCCGAGGTCGCGGCCCGTGTCGGCGCCGACCAGTCGCTGGTGTTCCGCCCGTCGTCGGCGCCCGACCTCGCCGTGCTGCGCGCGCTGCCCGCGGTGTCCGGCGTGGAGGAGCGCCCGGGCGGCACCGTCGAGGTCCGCGGCACCGGCAACGTGGTCCAGGACGTCATGGTCGCCCTCGCGGCCGACGGCATCCGCCCGGACGACCTGCGCGTCGGCCGGGCCACCCTCGAGGACGCGTTCGTCCGGCTCACCGGCGCGGACGCCCGGCCCGCCGTCCAGGAGGTCTGACATGTCCGCGACCAGCCCCCGGGTGCTCGCCCGGGTGACGTCCGTCGAGGCACGCCTGGCGCTGCGCGACCCCGCCACCGTGTTCTTCGCCCTGCTCTTCCCGGCCGTGCTGCTGACGGTGCTCGGGCTCGCGACGCCGTGGGGGTCCGCGCCGTACGACCCGTCCGACCCGCTGCTCGCCACCATCTCGGGCATCACCGGTTACACGCCGATCGTGCTCACCCTGGCGGTCGGCACCGTCGCCCTCTCGTCCTACCCGACGGTCATCGCCACGTACCGGGGGCAGGGCGTGCTGCGCCGGCTGTCGACCACGCCGCTGCCGCCGTCGCGGCTCCTGGTCGCGCAGATCGTCGTGAACGTCGCGGCGCTGCTCCTCGCGGCCGTCCTCACGCTCACCGTCGGCATGCTGGTCGTCGACGTGACAGCGCCCGAGCGGCCGGGCGTCGTGCTGGCGGCGTTCCTGCTCACCGCCGCGTCGACCTTCGGGCTGGGCTCGCTGGTCGCGGCGCGGGCGCCCACCGCCGGGGCCGCGAACGGCATCGGCATGACGCTGTACTTCGTCTCGCTGTTCTTCGCGGGCGTGTGGCTGCCGCTGCCGATCATGCCCGAGGCGATCCAGCGGATCGCCGTGTGGACGCCGCTCGGCGCCGGGTCGCAGGCGATGCTCGCCGGGTGGGTGGGCGACGGCGTCCCGGTGCGGGAGCTGCTCGTGATGGCCGGGTGGACCGTCGTGCTCGTGCCGGTCGCCGCGCGCGTGTTCCGGTGGCGCTGAGGCGGACCGCAGCATCTCGCGCAGATCTTGTGGACGGGTCAACCACTTCCTGAAGGTGGCGCCCGGGTCGGCCGATGGGTCACCTGTGACCCCCTCCGCGACCGACGACCTCCGCGAGCGCACCGACGCGCCCGTGGTCGTCCGTCTGCTCGCCCACGTGCCGGCGCCGTTTCGCGTCGGCGGCAACGCGGCCACCGCCGGGCGCGTCATGCTGCTGTTCGCCGGCGCGGTCGTGGTGCTCGGCGCGGCGTTCCTCGGCGTCGACCAGCACGAGCTCGCCGTCCTCGCCTCCACGTCCGCCGCCATGCTGCTGCTGGTCCTCGCGAGCCTGCGCCTGCCGTGGCGCCGCGGCTCCCGCGCGACGCTCGCGTTCCCCGCCGCGCTGCTCCTCGCGCTGGGCGGGCTGGGCCTGACCACCTCCGGGGTCGCGGAGGCGTTCGTCGGCCTCGTCCCGCTCTGCTTCGTCTACGTCGGGCTGTTCCACCGCGGCCGGGACGCGCTCGCGCTGCTGCCCGTGGCGTGGTGCGCGTACGCCGTGATGGTGACGGAGCTCGGAGGCCACGTCCTGGTGCGGCTCGCCGTCTACGGGGTCACCTGGTGGGCGATCGCGCAGGTGCTGGCGCTCACCATCGCCTACCAGCGCGCCATCCTCCGCAGGCTGCGCGCCGACGCCCGCACGGACGCGCTCACGTCGCTCGGCAACCGCCGGGGGCTCGACGACCGGCTGGCGGCCGCGCGCCCGGGCGACTGCGTCGTCATCTGCGACCTCGACCACTTCAAGGACGTCAACGACACGCAGGGCCACGTGATGGGGGACCACGTGCTCGAGCGCTTCGGTCACGCGGTCGACCAGCACCTGCGCCGCCGCGACTACGCCGCCCGGTACGGCGGTGAGGAGTTCGTGCTGGTCCTGCCGCGCACCGAGCCCGTCCAGGCCGTCAACATGCTCCGCGCGCTGCGCGCCGAGTGGGCGGAGGAGGGCACCGGCGTCACGTTCTCCGCCGGCATCGCGCGCGTCACGGCGGCGACCCCGCCGGGCAGCGCCCTGGCGGCCGCGGACATCGCGCTGTACCGGGCGAAGCAGGCGGGACGCGACCGCTTCCGCATCGCGACGGCCGCACTCGGGGCGCCACGGACCGCGCCGGGGTCGTCCGGTGCGGAGGCGCAGGGTGCGGAGGTGCCCGGTGCCGAGGTGCCCGGTGCGGAGGTGCCCGGTCGGGAGCGGCCGGCCGGGACCGACGTCGGCCACCCGGGCGTCGAGCCCGGCAGGCAGGAGACCCGGTCGGGCTGCTGAGCGCGCCGACGGACCACGAAGGCCCGGACCGTCCGGTCCGGGCCTTCGTCGATGTCCTGCCGCGACATCACCGGTCGGGGTGGCGGGATTCGAACCCACGACCTCCTCGTCCCGAACGAGGCGCGCTACCAAGCTGCGCCACACCCCGGTGAAGCCCGCCCAGCATAGCCGAGGTCCGGGGATGGTCGTTAACCGGGACGGGCAGGCCGTCGCGGGGTGTGACCGACGTCGCGTCGGTCAGGCGGGGACCAGCGTCAGGAGGGTCGCCTCCGGGCGGCACGCGAAGCGCACCGGCGCGTACGGGGAGGTGCCGAGGCCGCCGCTGACGTGCAGCCACGTGGAGTCGGCGCCGCCGCGCTCGTCGGGACGCGGGCCGGGCCAGCCGTGCAGGCCCTTGGCGCGACCGCGGTCCAGGTCGCAGTTGGTGACGAGGGCGCCGTAGCCGGGCACCGCGAGCTGGCCGCCGTGCGTGTGGCCGGCCAGCACCAGGTCGGCGTCGTCGGCCAGCATGGCGTCCAGGACGCGCCGGTACGGGGCGTGCGTGACGCCGAGGTGCAGGTCGACGTCGCCGCCCTCCGCGCGGGTCACGCCGGCGTCGTCCCGCACGGGGGCCGGGCGGACGTCGTCCGGGCCGCCGGCCGCGGGGAACCGGTCGCGGTCCAGGTGGGCGTCGTCGGTGCCGACCAGCGAGATCCGGCGGCCGGCGGTCTCCACCACGCCGCGGCGGTTCGTGAGGTCGACCCAGCCCGCGGACGACAGGCGGCGTCCGAGCTCGCGCCACGGCAGCTCGACCGGCGGCTCCCGGCGGGTCGTCCGGGCGTCGGGCAGCAGGTACCGCGCGGGGTTCCTGGGCGTCGGCGCGACGAAGTCGTTCGAGCCCCAGACGAACGCCCCGGGGGTGCCGAGGTGCGGCTCGAGCGCCTCCAGGAGGGTGGGCATCGCGTCGAGGTGCGCCCAGTTGTCGCCGGTGTCCACCACCAGGTCGGGGCGCAGCGACGCGAGGTCGCGCACCCAGTCGACCTTGCGGCGCTGCCCGGGCGTCAGGTGCAGGTCCGACAGGTGCAGGACCCGCAGCGGGTCCTGCCCGGCGGGCAGCACCGGGACGGTGACCTCGCGCAGGGTGTACCAGCGGACCTCGACGAGAGACGCCCAGGCCAGCGCGCCGGCACCCGCGAGCGCGAGTCCGCCGAGGGTGCGGGCGGCGGGGTGCGTCACGGGTTGTTCGGCCCGGGCTGGCCACCGCCGTCGCCGCCGCGACCGCCGCGGCCGTTCTCGTCGGGCTGCCCCTCGTCCTCCTGATCGGGGGGCTCGGGCGCCGGACCGCTCGACACGGTCAGGGTGATCGTCGAGCCCAGTGTCGCCTCGCCCGCGGGGTCCTGGCTGACGACCGACCCCGCGGGGACGCTGTCCGAGTTCGCCGGGGCCCCGACGGCGACGACGAACCCGGCGCCCTCGAGCGTGCCCGTCGCGGTGGCCTGGTCCTGACCGACGACCGAGGGCACGGGGACGGGACGCCCGTACACGTACTCACTGGTCGGCTCGCCGAACCCGGGGTTCGGGTCGCCGTCGAGCAGGGCGGTGTCCATGAACCGCTTCCACGTCGGGCCGGCGATCGTCGCGCCGTACATGTAGTTGACCCACTTGCCGCCGACGGTGATGTGCTGCATCGGGGTGAAGCGGTCCGGGTAGCCGACCCACACGGCCGTCGACAGGCGCGGGGTGTAGCCGACGAACCAGGTGTACTCGTTCTCCGACGTCGTTCCGGTCTTGCCGGACGCGGTGTACTGCGGCGTCCCGATCGTCTTGCCCGTGCCGTTCCAGACCTGGCTGAGACCGAAGTTCATGGCGTTCGCGAGCTCGGGGCTGAGCGCGGGCGTGCAGTTCGCGGACGGGATGTCCAGCTCCTCGCCGCTCGCGTTCTTGACGCTGGTGATCGCGATCGGCTGGCAGTAGGTGCCGCCGGAGGCGAACGTCGCGTACGCCGCGGCGAGCGCGAGCGGCGTCGTCGACTGCGAGCCGAGCACGTTGGCGGGGAACGGGTCGAACGTGCCGGTGCCGGACTTGCCGCCCGCCTTGACGACGCCGAGCTGCGCGGCCCCGTCCATGATGTTGCAGAGGTCGAGCTGCATGGCCATCGACAGGTAGGCCAGGTTGACCGAGCCCTTGGTCGCGTCGGCGACCGTCATGACGCCTCGGCCGCCCTCGGCGTTGCCGGGCGTCCAGGTCTTGTTGACGCCCGGCTGCCCGCACGCGGTGAACTGGTTCTCGTTGAGCGGGCGGACCGAGCCGTTGACGCGCTCGTTGAGGCTGTGGCCCTGCTTCAGCCACTCCAGCAGGGTGAACGGCTTGAACGTCGAGCCGGGGGCGAAGCCCGTCGAGCCGCCGTAGTCGTACGAGGTGTTGTAGTTGACCGACGTGTCGCGCCCGGTGGCGTCCGCGGAGTTGTTGAAGTTCCGGTTCTCGGCCATGGCCTTGATCTGGCCGGTGCCCGGCTGCACGACGGAGATCGCGGAGCCGATGCCGGTCGGGTCGTCCACCGGCACGCCGGCCTTCACCTCGGCGTCGGCGGAGGTCTGCAGCCGCGGGTCGAGCGTGGTCGTGATGGTCAGGCCGCCGCGCAGCAGCAGCTCCCGGCGCTCCTCGGGCGTCTCGCCGAAGGCCGGGTCGTTCTCGATGACGCGGGTCACGTAGTCGCAGAAGAACCCGGAACCGGCGACGACGCTGCCGGCGGACATGCACCCGCTGCGGGGCTCGCTCACGTGGAGGGTGTCGGCGATCGGCGTCTTCACGCCCTCGTCGTACTCCTCCTTCGTGATGTAGTCCTGGTCCCTCATCAGGCCGAGCACCACGTTGCGGCGGCCCTGGGCGTCCTCCGGGTAGTCCACCGGGTCGAAGGCGCTGGGGCTCTTGGTGATGCCGGCGATCGTCGCGGCCTCGAGGTACGTCAGGTCCTTCGCGGACTTGCTGAAGTACCGCTGGGCGGCGGACTCCACGCCGTAGGTCGCGACGCCGAACTGCGCGATGTTGAGGTAGTTCTCGAGGATCTCGTCCTTGGTCATCCGCTTCTCGAGGGCGATGGCCAGCTTCGCCTCGCGGAGCTTGCGCGAGTACCCCTCGGGGCCCTCGGCCTCACGGGCGGCGGCCGCGGCGGCGAGGTCGTTCTCGCGGACCGCGGTCTCGATGAGGACGTTCTTCACGTACTGCTGCGTGAGCGTCGACGCGCCTTCGCGTGAGCTGCCGAGCAGGTTGCGGGCCGCGGCGCGCATCATGCCGGCCGGGTCGATGCCGCCGTGCAGGTAGAACCGCTTGTCCTCCGTGGCGATGACGGCCTGCTGCATGGCCTCCGACACGTCCTCCAGCGGGACGACGACGCGGTTCTCGGAGTAGAAGGTCGCGAGCACGGTGCCGTCGGCGGCGAGCATCGTGGACTTCTCCGACAGCGGCCCCGGCTCGAGCTCGCTCGGCAGGTCCTCGAACGCCTCGATGCTGAGGTCGGTCGCGGTGTCGGCGACCGCCACGGTGGGGAGCACCAGTCCGGCGGTCAGGAGCCCGCCGACGCCTGCCGTCAGCACGAAGGCGAGCAGCAGCGCGAGCGCCTGCACGACGGTGACCTGCCGCCCGCGCGGCGAGGGGGAGGGAGCCATGCCTGCCAGGGTACGGGAGGAGGCGGCGCGTGATCGTGCGGTCCACAGGGCGCACGGGGACCTGCACGGTACCTGCACACGGCCCGCCGCGTGCGGGAACGCGACTGGTTCCACCGAACGGTGGATGCCCCGGGACGACACGACCGGGTACGGTCGCCATGCAGGGGGGACTGCCGCAGCGTCCGTCGTCGCACCTCGGTGCGGGCGGACGCCCCGGCGCGTCCCGGTGTCTCAGGGACGAGGGAGTGCCGATGTCGATCGCGGGGCCGGACGGCCACTGGACGGCGCGGGCGGCGTGCGGGTCGGGCAAGGTGCCCCCGGACGAGCTGTTCGTCGAGGGTGCGGCGCAGCGCGACGCGCGCTCCGTGTGCACGGCCTGCGTCGTGCGCCTGGAGTGCCTGGCCGACGCGCTCGACTCGCGGGCGGACTTCGGGGTGTGGGGCGGCATGACCGAGCGCGAGCGCCGGGCGCTGCGCCGCCGGCGCCCGGAGGTGGAGTGCTGGCGCGACGAGCTCGTCGGCGAGGCCGACCTGAGCCGGGCGCAGGCGCTGGCCACCTGACGGCCCCGGCCGCCCGACGCCCGCCGGCCCGCCGTCCCCCGCGACGCCGGCCGACCCAGCGGGCTCCCGGGCTAGGGTGACGTCATGGCCACCACCACGTGGGAGTACGCGACCGTCCCGCTCATCGTGCACGCGACCAAGGCGATCCTCGACCAGTGGGGTCAGGACGGCTGGGAGCTCGTCCAGGTCCTCCAGTCCGAGACCGGTCTGGTCGCCTACCTCAAGCGCCCGACGGGCGAGAAGTGAGCGGGCGGGTCCTCGAGCGCCTCGCGGCGCTCGGCATCGAGCTGCCCGAGGTCGCCGCGCCCGTCGCCGCCTACGTCCCGGCCGTCCGCACCGGCGCCTACGTCCACACGTCCGGCCAGCTGCCGTTCGTCGGCGGCGCGCTGCCCGTCGCGGGCAAGGTCGGCACGGGACCCGGGCACGTGTCGCCGGAGACCGCGCAGGAGCTCGCGCGGACGGCGGCGCTCAACGCGGTCGCCGCGGTCGCCTCGGTCGTGGGCGACCTCGACCGGGTCGTCCGGGTCGTCAAGGTCGTGGGCTTCGTCGCGAGCGACCCCGCGTTCACCGGCCAGCCCGGCGTGATCAACGGCGCGAGCACCCTGCTGCAGGAGGTGTTCGGCGACGCCGGCGTGCACGCGCGCTCCGCCGTGGGCGTCGCGGTGCTGCCGCTCGACTCGCCCGTCGAGGTCGAGATCGTCGTCGAGCTCGCCCCGCAGGACTGACCCCGCGCCGGTCGCGGGACCACGACGGCCCGGTCACCCTGCGAGGGGTGACCGGGCCGTCGGCGTCCGGGGGCGGTCTCAGCGCGCGCGACGCTCCAGCCGCTCGAGGTCCAGCAGCACGATCGCGCGGCCCTCGCGCCGCACCCAGCCGCGCGCGGCGAAGTCCGCCAGCGCCTTGTTCACGGTCTCGCGGCTGGCGCCGACGAGCTGCGCGAGCTCCTCCTGCGTCAGGTCGTGCGCGACGCGCACCCCCTCGTCGGTCTGCTGCCCGAACCGGTGCGACAGGTCCAGCAGCGCCTTCGCGACGCGGCCCGGGACGTCCGAGAACACGAGGTCGGCGAGCGCGTCGTTCGTGCGCCGCAGCCGGCGCCCCAGGGCGCCGAGCAGGTGCTTGGCGACGGTCGGGTTCTGCTCGAGCCACGGCATGAGGGCGCCGTGGTCGAGCTCCAGCACCACGGCGTCCGCGAGGCCGGTGGCGGTGGCGGTGCGCGGGCCGGGGTCGAACAGCGACAGCTCGCCGAACATCTCGCCGGGGCCGAGCACGGCGAGCAGGTTCTCCCGCCCGTCCGAGGAGCGGCGGCCGAGCTTGATCTTGCCGGAGCGGATCACGTACAGCCGGTCACCCGGCTCGCCCTCGTGGAACAGCACCTCTCCGCGCGCGACGTGCACCGGCGCCATCGACGCGAGCAGCGTCCGGGACGCCTCGGGGTCCATGTTCGCGAACAGGGGCGCCGTGAGCACGACGTCGTCCTCCACGGGAGGAACCTCACCTTCTGACCGGGATGTGACGACCATCAGTCTGCCTCATCAGGCGCGTGCGGCCCCGTCGAGCGCGCGGGTGCCGCCGTCCGTGACGTCGCGGGCGAGATGCTCGATGTACCGGTCGGTCAGGTCGCGCAGGGCGTCGGCGAGCCGGCGCTCGTACCGCGCGAGCCGGCCCTCGAGCTCGCGGAGCCGCGGCAGCTCCTGCACCTCGGCGATCGGGAGCGCTCCGCGCACCGCCGCCGCGAGCTCGGCCGCGGGCGGGACGTCGCCGGCGGGGCCGAGCAGGTCGCGCACGTCGGGGTCCGCCCCGGGGGCCTGCGGTGGTGCGGCCGCGGCGACGGCCAGCTCCAGGCGGTCCCGCACGAGGCGGCGCCACCGCACCACGTGCTGGTGCTCCAGGCGCAGAGCGCTCCGCTGCCGCCGCAGCTCGACGAGCTCCGCGGCCGTCCCCGCCAGGGTCATGCGCTCCGCCGTCCTCTTCGGGACCGCGGGTCGCGGGCCGTCTCCCAGTCGTTCGACGTGCACCGGCGCGGACTTGAGCGGTCGGGGGTGTGAACCGTGCCTCGGTCACCCGGGGGAAGCAGCCCGTTCCCCCGGGGGGACCTACGCTGGCCCGATGACGTCGCCCGCGCCGTCCGCCGACCGGCCCCCGCTCGCCCTGGTCCGACGCGCCCGCCGGGTGAACCGGGCGCTCGCGGTCCGCTGGCCGGACGCGCGCTGCGAGCTCGACTTCCGGACGCCGCTGGAGCTGCTCGTGGCCACGGTGCTGTCCGCGCAGACGACGGACGTCCGGGTCAACCAGGTCACCCCCGCGCTGTTCGCGCGCTACCCGGACGCCGCGGTGTACGCGGGCGCCGACCCGGCGGAGCTCGAGGAGCTGATCCGCCCGACCGGGTTCTTCCGGGCGAAGGCCCGCTCGCTGCAGGGGCTCGGGCGCGCCCTCGTCGAGCGGTTCGACGGCGAGGTGCCGCCGCGCCTGGCGGACCTGGTGACGCTGCCCGGCGTGGGGCGCAAGACCGCGAACGTGGTGCTGGGCGACGCGTTCGGGATCCCCGGCATCACGGTCGACACGCACGTCGGGCGCCTCGCGCGGCGGCTGGGCTGGACCACCGAGGACGACCCGGTGAAGGTCGAGCAGGACATCGCGGCCCTGATCCCGCGCGCCGAGTGGACGCTGCTGAGCCACCGGCTGATCTTCCACGGCCGGCGGACCTGCCACGCGCGCCGACCGGACTGCGCGACGTGCCCGCTCACGCGCGACTGCCCCTCGGCGCTGGTCCGCGCCGCGGTGCCGCCGGTCCCGGCCGCGCCCGTCCCGCCCGCGCCCGGGAGCGCCTCGGCCTGACGCCCGCGCCCGGCGCGGGTCAGCGCAGGTCGCGCAGCCAGTCCCGCAGGACCGCGGTGACCCGGTCGGGCTCCTCCTCGGGCAGGTAGTGCCCCGCCCCGGAGAGCATCTCGAACCGGTACTGCGAGCCCAGCGCCCGCCCGACGGGGCCGTCGGCCATGGCGCGGGCCACGGGGTAGCACCCGTCGGACCCGCCGTGCACCTGGAGGGTCGGCACCGGGGCGGCGGCCCGCAGGGCGTGGGCGTGGCGGCGGCCGTCGGCGCGCGCGCCGGACCGGTAGAGCCAGCGCACCTGCTCCAGGGCGGAGTGCGCCGCGAACGGCACCTGCGCGGCGCGGCGGTACACGGCCAGCGCTGCGGGGTCCGGCCAGCGCGGCCCGCCCCACTCGCGCAGCAGGCGCGCCACCAGGTCGCCCCGCGTCATCGAGCGCTCCGGCAGGTAGGGGAGCTGGATCGCCGCCATCCGGCGCGCGGCCCGGGCGCGCAGGCCGGAGCGCGGGTCCGCCCGGCGCAGCAGCGGGTGCGGGGAGGACACGGCGACGACGCCCCGGGTGAGGTCCGGGTGGTACGCGGGCATGGCCCAGGCGACGTCGCCGCCCCCCACGCCGTGCCCGACGACGACGGCCCGGTCGCACCCGAGCGACCGCACGACGCCCGCCACGTCCCGCGTCAGGGTGGGGACGTCGTAGCCGATCGGCGGCTTGTCCGAGCCCCCGGTGCCCCGCAGGTCCATCGCGACGACGCGGTACCCGTCCTCGGCGAGCGCCGGGAGCTGGTGGCGCCACGCCCACCACAGCTCCGGCAGGCCGTGCAGCAGCACGACGAGGGGCACGTCACGGTCGTCCGGTCCCGCGACGGCGACGTGGAACCGCGCGCCGTTCGCGGGGACGAAGTGGTGCCGCCACGGGCCCTCGAGCAGCAGGGCGGAGGAGTCGACGGTCATCGGAGCCGAACCTACCGCGTCGGGGCGGTCTCCCGGGCCTGCCGGTGGTGCCGGTCCCGCCACGCGAGCGCGCTGCCGCCGAGCACCGCCGCCGTCGCGGACGCGACCAGGATGGCGACCTTGAGGTGCTCGTCGTGCGGGCTGCCGGCGCCGAACGCGAGCTCGCCGATGAGCAGGGACACCGTGAACCCGATGCCGGCCAGCAGGCCGACGGCGCCGATGTCGCGCCAGTGCAGCTCCGGGGCGAGCTCCGCCCGCGTGAAGCGCGCCACGAGCCAGGTCGCGGCCACGATGCCGACGGGCTTGCCGACGACCAGCCCGAGCGCGACGCCCTGGGCCACCGGGTCGCCCAGCGCGGCGCCGAGTGCGCCGTCCGCCAGCGGCACGCCCGCCGCGAACAGCGCGAAGACCGGCACGGCGAAGCCGGCGGACACCGGCCGCCACCGGTGCTCGAGCCGCTCCGCGACGCTCTCGCGCTCGCCGGTCCGGGCCAGGGCCGGCGCCGTGAGGCCGAGCGCGACGCCGGCGATCGTCGCGTGCACGCCCGAGGCGTGCATGAGCGCCCACGCGGCGACCGCGAGCACCAGCAGCGCCACCGTGACCAGGACGCCCGTCGCCCCGCGGCGGCGCACCCGCACGAGCACCGCGAAGGCCGCGACGGCGAGCAGCGAGGCCCCGAGCCACACCAGGTGCAGCGCGTCGGTGTAGACCACCGCGATGATGACGATGCCGAGCAGGTCGTCGACCACCGCGAGCGTCAGCAGGAACG
Organism: Micrococcales bacterium; assembly: GCA_014763765.1. Lineage (GTDB taxonomy): Bacteria > Actinomycetota > Actinomycetes > Actinomycetales > Cellulomonadaceae > Cellulomonas. The sequence goes on along the minus strand of JACXUT010000014.1, from coordinate 12,420 downwards.
CCCGCAGCGAGGAGGGCAGGCTGCGCCCCACGACGGACAGCACCGCGACCGCGAACGCGATGTCCGTGGCGGTGGGCACCGCCCACCCGCGCAGCGTGTCGCCCCCGGCCCCCGCGTTCACGGCCACGTAGAGCAGCGCGGGCGCCGCCATGCCGCCCACGGCGGCCACGACCGGGACCACGGCGGTCCGCAGCCGGCGCAGCTCGCCGTCCACGATCTCGCGCTTGAGCTCGACGCCGACGACGAAGAAGAAGACCGCCAGCAGGCCGTCGGTGGCCCACCCGGAGAGCGAGAGGTCGAGGTGCAGCGCGGACGGCCCCACGACGGTCCCCGAGACCGTGGCGTACGCCGACGACCACGGCGAGTTCGCCCACACCAGGGCCACGACCGCGCCGGCCAGCAGCAGCAGGCCGCCGGTGCGCTCCGCGCGCAGCGTGTCGAGCAGGTTGCGCTCGCCGCCCGGCGTCAGCGCGGAGAAGAGCCGGGGGCGCTCGGCGCGCGGGGACCGGGGCGAGCTGGCGGGCGGGTGCGGCACGGGTGCTCCTGGGGTCGGCGAACGGGCGCCGACCAGACTTCCCGGCACACCCCGCCGCGGATCGTACGCGCCCGGGTCGGCGCGCGCCGCGTCAGACCTCCGCGGACACCTCGGCGGGCGAGGCCGGCCCGGGGTCGCCGGTGCGGCGGTCCTTCGGCGGGTCGAACCGGTAGCCGACGTTGCGGACGGTGCCGATCAGCTGCTCGTGCTCGGGGCCGAGCTTCGCGCGCAGGCGCCGCACGTGCACGTCGACCGTGCGCGTGCCGCCGTAGTAGTCGTAGCCCCAGACCTCCTGCAGCAGCTGCGCGCGGGTGAACACGCGCCCCGGGTGCTGCACGAGGTACTTGAGGAGCTCGAACTCCTTGTACGTGAGGTCCAGCGGGCGTCCGCGCAGGCGGGCGGTGTAGCCGCCGGCGTCGATCATCAGCTCGCCGGACGAGATCTCCTGCGGCTGGTCGTCGTAGGACGAGGACGCCGCGCGCTCGATCACGAGCCGGAACCGGGTCTCGACCTCGGCGGGCGTGGCGTTCTCCAGCACGATGTCGTCCGCGCCCCACTCGGCGGTAACGACCGTCAGGCCGCCCTCCGTCAGCACGAGCACGAGCGGGACGGTGAGCCCGGTCGCGCGCAGCAGGCGGCACGTGGTGCGGGCGGTCACGAGGTCCCGGCGCGCGTCGAGCACGACGATGTCCGCGTCGGGGGCGTCGACCAGCGCCGAGGGCTCGACCGGCAGGACGCGTACCCGGTGCGACAGCAGACCGAGGGCGGGCAGCACCTGGGACGAACCGCCGGACGCGGGTGTGAGCAGCAGCAGGTCGGCCACGTTCCCCTCCTCCGGCGTCCGAATTGGGGGACACGGTACCGCGTGCGTGTCACGTCACCGTGTCCTGGTCCGTCACATTCCGTCCCGTGGGCGAACGCGGGGCGGTGTCCGGGACCCCCGGGCGGACCCGTCCTGCGGGTCCCGCGATGCCGGGTCGGGCGCCGGTGTCTGCGAGGATGGCCGGCGTGCAGGCGTCGAATCGTGCCGTGACCACGGCGGTCCTGGCGACGCTCGTCGCCGTCGCCGGCGTCCTCGGGGACGTCTCCCTCGCCGGGCGGGACGGAGTCGTCCTGGCCGGCCTCGTCGTCGTCCTCGTGCTGGCGCTGGCCGCCGGGCTGCCGCACCTCGCCGGGCTGCCCGCGCGGGTCGGGAGCTCCGTCGTCATCGGCCTCGCGGGCGTCGGGGCGGTGGTCGCCGTGCACCTCACGCGGACCGAGCCGCTGCTCGGCGACCTGCCGGCCGTGTTCGCCGGCGCGGTGCTCGCCGCGTTCGTCGCCGAGCTCGCGCGCCGCGACGGGCGCGAGCGGCTGGTGGAGTCGGTCGCCGGGACGGTGACGGGCGCCCTCGTCGCCGTGTGCGCCGCGGGCTGGCTCGCCGCCGAGCGCACCGCCGCGGGCGACGCGGTGGTCGTGACCGGCGCCGTCGCGCTCGCCGTGGGCTCGGCGCTCACCGCGCTCCCGCTGCGCGGGTGGACCGGCGCCGGGGTCTCGCTCGGCGGGGCGGTCGCCGGGGCGCTGGTCGCCGGCGCCGCGCTGCCCGCCGTCGGCCTGCTGCCGGGCGGGCTGGTCGGCGTGGCCGTCGGGGTGCTGGTGTCCGCCGCCGACGCGCTGCTCGACCGGCTGCCCGCCCTGGAACATCGTCTCGCGGGCTGGGCGGCCGCTGTCCTCCCGGTCGCCGTCACCGGCATCCTCGTCTACGTCGTCGGACGCGTGCTGGTGGGGTGACATGGAGCTGCGGGTGCTGCTGGTGCTGGCCGTGCTCGCGCTCACCGCGACCGCCGGCCTCGTCTGGCGCTCGCGCAACGGGCGGTTCGTGGCCGCCCGCGCCGTCCCCGACGCGACCGCCGCCGACCCGGTGCTGACCGCGGCCGACCTGGGCGCGCCGCTCGGGACCGCGGCCACGTTCCTGCAGCTGTCCTCCGAGGCGTGCGCGCCGTGCCGCAGCACCGCCGCGGTGCTGCGGGCGCTGGCCGCCGAGCGGAGCGGCGTGGCACACGTGGAGGTGCGCGCCGAGGAGCGGCTCGACCTCGTGCGCCGGTTCTCCGTGCTGCGGACGCCGACCGTGCTGGTGCTCGACGGCTCCGGTGCGGTCCGGGGACGCATGTCCGGCGCGACGACGCGGGCGCAGGCGGTCGACGCCCTCGACCGCTGTCCGGCGACCGCCGACGTCTGAGCCCCGCCCGTCCCGCTGAGAGGACCTCCCGTGCCCGCACCGCTCTCCGCCGGCAGCACGACCGCCGCCCCGCAGGGGATCGACCCCCGCGGCCCGCGCGTCGGCGCCGCCGTCACCGCCGTCCTGCTCGTCGTCGTCCTGCTGCTGCCCGGTGCCGCGGCCACGACCGCGCTCGCGGTCGTCGCCGCGCTGTTCGCCGTGGGCACCGTCCGGGGCGCCCAGGGCTCGCTCCAGGGCGTGCTGTTCCGGCGTCTCGTGCGCCCCCGTCTCGCCCCGCCCACCGAGCTGGAGGACCCGCGTCCGCCCCGGTTCGCGCAGGGCGTGGGGCTGGTCATCACCGGTGCCGGCGTCGCGCTGGCACTGCTCGGGGTCGCCGCGGCGGTGCCGGTCGCGGTGGCGCTGGCCCTCGCGGCCGCGGTGCTGAACGCGGCCTTCGGCCTGTGCCTCGGGTGCGAGCTGTACCTGCTGGGCGTCCGGCTGCGCGCCGCGCGGGCCTGAGCCGCCGGGAAGGCGCGCGGCGGTTCCGTCGTTAGGATCGGTGCATGCAGGCACTCGAGATCGTGTTCATCGGTCTGCTCGTCGCTGCGACGATCGCGATCGGCTGGTTCGCCGGCTTCGTCGTCTACCGGCTGTTCAAGGGACAGCGCTGACCGGAAGGGCTCCCATGGCGTTCACCCTCCCCGAGGGCCTCGCGCCCGAGATGTACCCGCTGGCCTGGCTGGTCGGCCGGTGGCACGGCGAGGGGGTCGTCGGGTACCCGGGCATCGAGGAGACGGCGTTCACGCAGGACCTCGTGGTCGACCACGACGGCGGGCCGTACCTGTCGTACACGTCGACGATCCGGCTCGTCGTGGCGCCGGACGACGCCTCGGCGCTCGAGGGGGACCCCGCCGCGGCCGCCGGCCCCGACGAGGCCGGGCCCGTCTGGCAGACCGAGCAGGGGTACTGGCGCATCCCGCCGGAGCGGCCGGAGGGTCTCGGCTCGGAGCTGTTCCCGGTCGAGCTGCTGCTGGCCGACCCGTCCGGGCACGTCGCCGTGTTCGTCGGGGCGACGGGCAACGGCCGCATCGACCTGGTCAGCGACGTCATCGCGCGCACCGCGACCGGCGCCGAGGTGACCGCGGGCAAGCGGTTGTACGGCCTGGTGCAGGGCGAGCTGATGTGGGCGCACGACCTGGCCGCGTTCGGGCACGACCTGCAGTCGTACGCGTCGGCGCGGCTCAGCCGCGTGCAGGTCGGCTGACGTGGCCGCCGACGGCGTCGCCGCGGGGCCTGCCGGGCCGAGCACGCCGACCGCGCCGACCGGACCGGCCGGACCGGCCGGACCGAGCACCGAGCCGCAGGCGGCCCCGCGCCACCGCAGCCCGCTGCTCGACCGGCACGGGGCGGTCGCCGCGTCGGGTCCGGACGCCGGCGTCGCGTGGCACTACGGCGACCCGACCGCCGAGCAGCGCGCCCTGACGCGCGGCGGCGCGGTGGTCGACCAGTCCCACCTGGGCGTCGTGCGGGTGACCGGCCCGGACCGGCTGTCGTGGCTGCACTCGATCACCTCCCAGCAGCTCGAGGGGCTGGCGCCGCGCACCTCGACGGAGACGCTGGTGCTCAGCCCGCAGGGGCACGTCGAGCACGCGGCGGCGGTCGTCGACGACGGCGAGGCCACCTGGCTGATCTCCGAGACGGCCGCCGGCCTGGCGGCGTGGCTCGACCGGATGCGGTTCATGCTGCGCGTCGAGGTCCAGGACGTCACCGACGAGTGGGCCGCGATCGGCGAGCCGCTGGCCGCCGAGGGCGGTCCCGACGAGCCGGTCACGTGGGCGGACCCGTGGCCGCGGACGCTGCCCGGCGGGACGCGCTACGGCCTGCCGGACGACCGGCACCCCGGCGCCGACCGCGCGTGGCGGCTGGTGCTGGTGCCCCGCGCCGGGCTGGTCGACGCCGTGCGCGCCCGGGAGGCCGCGGGCTGGCCGCTCGCCGGCACGTGGGCGAGCGAGGCGGTGCGCGTCGAGGCGTGGCGGCCGCGCGCGGGCCGCGAGGTGGACCACCGCACCATCCCGCACGAGCTGGACTGGCTGCGCACCGCGGTGCACCTGCACAAGGGCTGCTACCGGGGGCAGGAGACCGTCGCCCGGGTGCACAACCTCGGCCGCCCGCCCCGCCGGCTCGTCATGCTGCACCTCGACGGGTCCGGGCACCTGCTGCCCGAGGCCGGTGCGGTGGTGCGCGACCTCGGCGACCTGCTGACCTCGGGCGAACCCGGCCGGGAGATCGGGCGCGTCACGACGGTGGCACGCCACCACGAGCTGGGTCCCGTGGCGCTCGCGGTGGTGAAGCGCTCCGCGCCGGTCGACGCCGACGTCGTCGTCGAGTGCGACGGCGGGCTGGTCACGGCGGGACAGGAGGTCGTGGTCCCTGGGGAGGGCGTCACCGCGGACCGCCCCGAGCCGCACGGGCCGCTCACGCGCGGCCTGGGCGGCCACCCGATGCTGTGACCGCCCGGTGAGCGGGGGCAGGGGGCCATCCTCGGTCCGCGTCCAGGTCGCCGCGCGCGCCCGGCAGGGGTGGTCGCGCGTGCGCAGCGCCTTCGTCCCCGTCCTGCAGGCGGTGGTCGCGGCCGGCGTCGCCTACGCCATCGGCTACCACGTGCTGGGGCACAGCGCGCCGTTCTTCGCGCCGGTGAGCGCATGGATCGCGCTCGGGTTCACCGCGGACCGTGACCTGCGCCGGGTGGCGGAGCTCGCGGTCGGCGTCGCGCTCGGGGTGGCCCTGGGCGACCTCGTGGTGCACGGCATCGGCACGGGGCCGTGGCAGGTGGCGCTGGTGCTCGGCGTCGCGGCGCTGGTCGCCCGGTTCCTCGACCGCGGGCCGATGCTCACCACGCAGGCCGGCGTCCAGGCGATCGTCATCGTGGGCCTGCCGGCGGTGGGCGCGTCGGGCGGTCCCGTCGGCCGCTGGACCGACGCCCTGGTCGGCGGCGCGGTCGCCCTCGCCGTCGCCGCGCTGACCCCGAGCGACCCCCGCCGGCGCCCCCGCGCGCAGGGCCGGGCGGCGGTCGAGGAGCTGGCGGCCATGCTCCGCGTGCTCGCCCGGGGGATGCGCGACCGCTCGCCGGCCGACGTCGAGGACGCCCTGATCCGCGGTCGCGCCAGCCAGCCCGCGCTCGACGAGTGGCAGGACGCGGCGACGGCGGCCCGGGACCTCGCGCGGGTGTCCCCGGCGGGACGGCGGCACCGGGCCGAGCTCGTGTGGGTGGGCCGGTCCGCCGTGCGGGTGGACCGGGCCGTGCGCAACGCCCGCGTGCTGGCGCGCCGCACGCTCGCGACCGTCGAGGCCGAGCCGCCGCACGACCTCGCCGCCGTGGCGGACGCCGTCGACCGCGTCGCGCTGGCCGCCGACGCGCTCGCCGCCGCGCTCGGCACCGGGTCCGAGCCGCTGCGCACGCGCGAGGAGCTGCTGCGCCTGGCGGCCGGGCTCGACCCTTTCACGCTCACGCCCGGCGACTGGCAGGCCCAGAGCCTCGTGCTGCTGCTGCGGTCGCTCGTCGTGGACCTGCTGGAGGCCGCCGGGGTCGACGCCCGCACCGCCCGGGAGACGCTGCCGGAGATCTGACCTCGTCGTCGTCCGGCTCCGCCCCGTAGGCTCGGCGCGTGATCTTCGCCTCCGCGCAGGTTCTGCTGCTGCTCGCGTTCAGCCTCGTCATCCTCGTGCTGGCGGTCTGGGCGCTCGTCGACGCCCTGCGCCGGCCGGCGTCGGCGTTCGCCGCGGCGGGCAAGCAGACCAAGCAGATCTGGTCCATCATCCTGGGCGTCGCCACGGTCGTGGCGTTCATCGCCGTGCCGCCGCCGCTCGGCATCGGGGCGTTCCCGCTGTTCCTGGCCCTGCTCAGCGCGGTCGCCGCGATCGTCTACCTCGTCGACGTGCGCCCGGCGGTCGGCCCGCACTCCGGCCGGCGCGGGGGCGGCGGTCCGTCGCGCGGCGGGTGGTGAGCGTGCCGGGGGCCCGCCCCGGGGGGCCGCAGCTCGCGGCCCGGCTGCACGAGGTCGGCGCCGCCGCGTCCGTCACGGCGGCGCACGCGGCGGCGACCGGTGACGTCGGCACGGCGGCCGTGCCGCTGGCGCGCGTGGTCCGCGGCGACGTCGTCGAGTCGGTGCACACCGGGCACCTCGTGGTGCTGGGTCCCGGCGGCGACGTCCGGCTGGCGCTCGGCGACCCCGACGTCACGGTGCTCGCGCGCTCGTCGCTCAAGCCGCTGCAGGCGGTCGGCATGCTGCGCGCCGGCCTCGACCTGGACGGCCCGCACCTGGCGCTCGCGTGCGCGAGCCACGACGGCACCCCGGAGCACCTGCGGGTGGTGCGGGAGACGCTGCTCGGCGCGGGGCTGGACGAGTCCGCCCTGGACAACACGCCCGACGTGCCGCTGGACCCCGACGCCGCGTTCGCCTGGCGCCGGGACGGCCACGGGCCCGAGCCCGTCGCCCAGAACTGCTCCGGCAAGCACGCCGCGATGCTCGCGACCTGCGTGGCGCACGCCGGCGAGCCCGGGTGGGAGCCGGAGCGCTACCGCGAGGCCGACCACCCGGTGCAGGTGGCGTGCCGCGCGGCGGTCGAGGAGCTCACGGGCGTCCAGGCGTGGCACGTCACGGTCGACGGCTGCGGCGCAGCGCTGTTCTCCACGACGCTCACGGGTCTCGCGCGGGCGTTCGCGCGGATCGCGACCGCCCCGGCGGCCGAGCCCGGGTCGCCGCTCGCGCGGGTCGCGACCGCGATGGCCGGGCACCCCGGGCTGGTCGGGGGCGAGCGGCGCGACGTCACGCGGGCGATGCGTGCCGTCCCCGGCCTGGTCGCGAAGGACGGCGCCGACGGGGTCTACGCGGCGGCGCTGCCGGACGGCGGGGCGCTCGCGTTCAAGGTCGCCGACGGCAGCGCCCGCCCGCGACCGGCCGTGCTCGCGGCCGCGCTGCGGGTCGCCGGTGCCGAGGCCGTGCCCGGGGTGGACCTCGAGGCGCTCGCCGCCCTGGGCGACGTGCCGGTGCTCGGGCACGGGGAGCCGGTCGGGGTGGTGGTGCCGGCCTTCGGGGCCGCGCCGGCGCCGGCCGTGCCCGCGGTGCCCGCCGACCCCGCCGACCCCGCCGAGTCCGCGGAGGGGACCGCGTGAGGGCGGTCGTCCAGAGGGCGACCCGCGCGTCGGTGACGGTCGCCGGGCAGGTCGTCGGGGCGTTCGACGGTCCCGGCCTCGTGGTGCTGCTCGGCGTGACCCCCGGGGACGGCCCCGCGCAGGTCGCGCGCGTCGCGCGCAAGATCGCCGAGCTGCGGATCCTGCGCGACGAGCGCTCCGCCGCGGAGGTCGGGGCCCCGGTGCTCGTGGTCAGCCAGTTCACGCTCTACGGCGACACCCGCAAGGGCCGCCGCCCCACGTGGAACGCCGCGGCGCCCGGTCCGGTCGCCGAGCCGCTCGTGGACGCCGTCGTCGCGGACCTGCGGGCGCGGGGGCTGACGGTCGCGACCGGGGTGTTCGGTGCCGACATGGCGGTCGAGCTCGTGAACGACGGACCCGTGACGCTGCTGGTGGAGTCCGCCCCGGACGCGGTGGGCTGAGCGCGGGCCCCGACGGGCGCCTCAGGCCAGGTGGAGCACCAGGCGCTCCTCCGAGCGGCCCGGCGCCTGCGCGTGCCGCTCGCCCGTCCGGACGAAGCCCGCGCGCACCACGAGGTCACCGGCGGCGTGGTTGCCGTCGACGACCCACAGCGACACCGTCGCCGCGCCCTCCGCCCGGGCCGCCTCCCGGACCGCGTCGAGCAGCGCCCATCCCAGACCCCGCCGCCGTACCTCGGGCGCCACCCACAGCTGCACCACGTGCCGGTCGGACGTCGGCGAGCCGGGCTCCTGGATCATGCCCACGAGGCCGCGCGGCGTGCCGTCGTCGTCGACCACCCACGTCGCCGCACCGCGCAGGCGCATGCGCCAGTGGGTCTCGGCGAACATCTCCTCGCGCGCCAGCGACGACCCGAACACGCCCGGGTCCTCGCGCAGGGCGCGCAGGCGGACGTCGCGGACGACCTCCCAGTCGTCCTCGTCCACCCGCCGCAGCTGCACCCCGCCAGCATGCCGCACGGCCGCGGGGGCGTCACGGCGGGCGCACCGGACGGCCGGGGGCGTGCCCGCGGACGACGTCAGGGGCGGACGGGATCCGCGTCGTCGGGCCCCGGGACCGGCCCGCCGTGGCCCGCCGGGTCGGGGACCGCGCGCGCGACGTCGGCGACCTCCTCCTCCGGGCGGGGCGGAACCGTCTCGTCGACCTCGAGCTCGGGGACGTCGTCCCGGCTGTCGTGGACCGGGTGGCTGGACTCCGTCATCGTGACCTCCTCGCTGTGCCGCTCACGGTAGGCGCACCCGCGGCGGTCCGCGCGACGATGGGGCCATGCGCATCGAGGCCGTGGCCGGGGACATCACCACCCAGGACGTCGACGTCGTCGTCAACGCGGCGAACTCGTCCCTGCTGGGCGGCGGGGGCGTCGACGGGGCGCTGCACGCCGCCGCCGGGCCGGAGCTGCTCGCCGCCTGCCGGGAGCTGCGGCGCACGACGCTGCCGGACGGCCTGCCGACGGGGGACGCCGTCGCGACCGGCGCGGGGCGGCTGCCGGCGCGCTGGGTGGTGCACACCGTCGGGCCGGACGCCCGCGCGGGGCAGCGGGACCCGGCGCTGCTCCGGTCGTGCTTCACGCGGTCGCTCGACGTCGCCGCCGGGCTGGGCGCGCGCTCGGTGGCGTTCCCGGCGGTGAGCGCCGGCGTGTACGGCTGGCCGGCGGACGCGGTGGCGCGGGAGGCGACCCGCGCGGTGCGGGAGTGGGCGGCCGGGCACGACGGCGTGGTCGACCTCGTGCGGTTCGTGCTGTTCTCGCCCGCGGTGCTGGCGGCGTTCGAGGACGCGCTCGCGGAGGCCTGAGCGGGGGTGGCGGGCGCGGGCGGCGCGGACGCCGCCGGGCCGGGCGCCGCGCGTCAGCCGCGGGCGGGCAGCCGGGACAGCCCGCGGCGCAGGTCGTCCGCCCCGGCCGTGAGCGAGATCCGCACCCAGCCCTCGCCCGCGGCGCCGAACGCCGAGCCGGGCGCGACCGCCACGCCCTCGCGCCGCACCAGGTCCTCCGTCCACGCCGCGACGTCGCCGCCGGTCGCGTGGGAGACGTCCGCCCACAGGTACAGCCCGCCGGTCGCGTCCAGCCACGGGATGCCCCGCCCGTCCAGCACGGCGGTCGCCAGCGCGCGGTGCTCCCGGTACGTGCGCCGGGCGTGGTCGACGGCGTCCTGCGGCCCGGTCAGCGCCGCGAGCGCCGCGTACTGCGCGGGGGTGTTCACGCAGGACACCACCGCCTCCTGCACGTGCGGCAGCAGCGGCGCCAGCAGGTCGGGGACCGCGAGCGCGCCGACCCGGAACCCGGTCATCGCGTGCGTCTTCGAGAACGTGTGGACGGTCAGCACCCGCCCGTCGGTGTCGAACCGCGCGGCCGGCACGTGCGGGGCGTCCCCGGGGAACGCGGCGTAGCACTCGTCGGACAGCACCCACAGGTCGTGCCGCCGGGCGACGTCCACGAGCTCGGCCAGCAGACCCGCGGGCAGGGTGGTGCCCAGGGGGTTGGACGGCGAGTTGAGCAGCAGCACCCGGGTCCGGTCGGTGACCGCGGCCTCGACGGCCGCCGGGTCCGGCAGGAACCCGTCCTCGGCGCGCAGCACGTACGGCTGCGGCTCGGCCTGGAGCAGCCGGGTCGCCATCGTGAACGGCGGGTAGCCCGGGTCCGGCACCAGGACGCCGTCGCCGGCGCCGACCGTCAGGCTCAGCCCCAGGTGCAGCGCCTGGGCGCCGCCGGCGGTGACCCACACGCTGTCCCGCCGCACCGGGGGAGCGTGCTGGGTGTCCAGCCACGCGGCCAGGGCGTCGCGCAGCGCCGGGACGCCGCCGTTCGGCGTGTACCGGGTGTCGTCGCGGTCCAGGGCGTCGCGCGCGGCGGCGAGCACGTGCGGTGCGGTCGGCAGGTCCGGCTCGCCGACGCAGAGCACGATCGCGTCCGGCACCGTCCACGCGAGCTCCAGGACGCGGCGGATCCCGGAGGCGGGGACGGTGCGGACGTGCGGGGCGGCGACGGGCATGACCGCAGGCTAGGACGCGCGTGTGTCCGGCCGGTGACGCCGCGGGGCCGGACGCCGGCGGGCAGGATGGTCGCGTGAGCAGCCCCGTCACCGCACCGCCCGCCGCGTCCGCACCGCCCGCCCCGGGCCGCGGTGCGCTCGTCCTGCTGCTGATCGCCCTGGGTGCCGGTGCGCTGACGTGGTGGCTGCTGTGGCTCGGCGCCCACGACGCGACGCTCGTGCGGTGGGAGTGCGCCGCCGCGCAGTGCGCCACCGACGACCTCGCCGGGGCGGCGTTCCCGCTGGCGGTCTTCCCGGCCGGCGTCCTCGTGACCACCCTCGCGCCGCTGGCACGCCGGGCGACCCCCGGTCTCGTCGTCGCCCTCGCCGCCGGCGCCCTGGTCACCGGCTGGACGGGCGCCATCCGCGACGGCCTGTCCCCGTTGGAGCGTGTGCGCGTCCCCCTGGTCGTGGCCGGCGTCCTGCTGGTCGCGGGCCTCGTGGCGGCCGTGCTCGGCGGGGTGCGCAGCGCGCGCACCTCCGGGGTGGGCCCGCGGCTGCTCGGCCTGACCGGCACGTGGGCGCGGGTGCGTGACTACGAGACCGTGGACCGGACACGGTGCCGGGCGACGGTGCACTACGCGGACGCCCGGGGGACGCGGTACGCGGTCCGCACGGAGGTGCCGCGGGAGGCGTTCCGGCACGCGCCGCGGGCGTACTACGACCCGCTGCGGCCCGGCGACCCGTCGCGTCTCCGGGTGGCCGCGCCCCCGCAGCCGCTCGGAGCGGCCGGGCGCCGCGCCCGGGACGAGGCGGTGCGCGCGCTGCTGCCCCTGCCCGACGACGACCTGCCGGGCGGGGCGCCGGCGACGGCGTCGACGCGGCGGGGCGCGCGGCCGGGTGCGCCGGGCACGTCCGGGTCGTCCGGTGCGGGCACCGGCTCGGGTTCCGGGGCCGGGATGTCGGGCACCTCCGGGGCGTCCGACGCGCCCCCGGGGGGCGCCGCGGCGCTCGTCGACGAGCTCGAGCGCCTGCACGCGCTCCACGCGTCCGGCGCCCTCACCGACGGGGAGTACGCCGCCGGGAAGGCGCGCGTGCTGGGGGACCGCGGGGCGTGAGGCCCTCACCGGCGGTGCCGTCCGCCCCTGTGGCGGGACGCCGTGGGCGGCGGATACTGGCTGGATGGCGGAGACGCTCGACCGGGACGAGGTCGCGGCGGTGCTGCGGGAGCGCCGGCGCGAGGCGGTCGCGCGCCTGGCGGGGACGGGCGCCGAGCGGGACGCCGTCGTGGCGGCGGCCCGCGAGTCCGTCACCGACGACGAGCACGACCCGGAGGGCTCGACCATCGCGTACGAGCGCCGGATGCTCGACGCGCTGACGCACGACATGCGGGAGCGGATCGCCGACGTGGACGCCGCGCTCGACCGGCTGGAGCGCGGGACGTTCGGCACGTGCGAGCGGTGCGGGCAGCCGATCCCGGTCGAGCGGCTGCGCGCCCTCCCGACCGCGCGCACCTGCGTCGCCTGCGCCTCCCGCTGACCTGACTCACCCCACC
>JACXUT010000276.1 GCA_014763765.1 Micrococcales bacterium | reverse complement strand
CTGGCCGAGGCGGCGCGCGGACCGGCGGTGACGACCGAGGACTATGGCCAGGTGTCGAACGCGCTGCGGCGCGACCTGCGCGTGGCCCAGGTGGTGTGCCTGGCGGCGTGAGGCTGAACTTCACTTGCGGAAAGGCGCAACTTCACGCCAGCTTTTCCGATGTGGCTGTAAATAAAGCGGAAAACGTCGATCTGCAATTGTGCTGGCGTCATACGCCGGGGTTCAGACTTGGACTCGCTGGACTCGAAAAAACAGTCCAACGAGTCCAAGTCGGCGGCATCGCGATGTCAAAGACCACGGGCGATCATAACCCCGTTTCCGACGGCGTAGGGACGAAAGCCGCTGCTGATCGCCAAGTGGTTGAAAAGCCGAGGCGTTGCGAGCCCGATTGCGCGGGTTGGCGATGAACGGCGCCGCGCCCTCCCCCGCCGTGGCCCGCACGGCCGACCCGCGCGCGGTCGACCTGCGCGCGGGGACGGCAGCCGCCAGGCCGGCGGGGACCCCCGAGACCGCGTCCGGCGTCCCGTCGGCGACGGCACCGGAGCACCGCCACGACGAGCACGCCCACGTCGCTCCCCCCGCCCGGCGGCGACGTCGCGGCTGGGGGCTGGCCACGCTCGCGGTGCTGCTGGTCGCCGCCGCCGCGCTCGCCACCGTGCTCTGGCTGCGCGTCGTGAGCTGGCAGGACTACGCGGCGCGGGTCGAGGACCAGGGGCGGGACGTCGGCACCGAGCTCGCCACCCTGCGCGCGCAGCACGAGGGCACGCTCGGGGAGCTGGCCGCGGTGAGCGACCAGCTCGCGACGGCGCAGGAGCGCATCGTGCAGCTCGCGGACGAGAAGGCGCAGGTCGGCGACGACCGCGAGGTGCAGCGCCAGCTCGTCGACTACCAGGCCCGGATCTCGCAGGCCGCCGCGAACGTCGCGTCCGCCCTGTCGACCTGCATCGACGCGCAGAACCAGCTCATCACGTACCTCGAGGACGCCGAGTCGTACGACCCCGCGGACCTCGAGCGGTTCAAGGGCGACGTCCAGGGCGTGTGCGCCGCGGCGACCGACGCGAACACCGAGCTGCAGCGCCAGCTCGCGGCGGGGGCGGACGGGTGACGGGCGCCGTCCGGCCGCCGCGCCCGCGTCCCCGCGCCACGACGCGCGCCGCGGTCCCGCTGCTCGGCCTGCTCCTGCTGGCCGGGTGCGGGGTGCTGCCCGCCGAGCCCGGCGCGGTGCCGACGGACCTCGTGCCGTCCGACGCCCCCGTGCCCACGCCGACCTCGTCCGGCAACCTGTCCCCCGACGGCTTCGACTCCGCCCAGCGGATGGCGGTGCGCATCCGGAACGTCGGCTGCGACTCGCTGTCCACCGGCTCGGGCTTCGCGATCGACGAGACCACGCTCATCACCAACCGCCACGTCGTCGCCGACTCCGCCGACCTGCAGCTGTCGACCTACGACGGCCGCGACGTGGCCGTCACCGCGTCGGCCACCGCGGCGCTGGCCGACCTCGCGGTCGTGCGCACCGCAGACCCGCTGCCGTCGGCCCCGGGCCTCGCCGAGGCCGACCCCGGCCCGGGCGACGAGGTCACGGTCGTCGGGTACCCGCAGGGCGGCGCGCTGACCGTCACCACGGGCCAGGTCATCGGGGCGACGACCGACCCGCTGAACGAGAACCTCGGGCAGGTCCTCGTCACGAACGCCGAGGTCGAGCCCGGCAGCTCCGGGTCCGCCGTCCTGGACGCCTCGGGCCGGGTCGTCGGCGTGGTGTACGCCAAGAACGCCACCGGTCAGAGCTTCGTCGTCCCCGTCAGCACGCTGCGGCAGCTGCTCGCCGACGAGGCGTCGTTCACCCCCACCACGTCCTGCGGCTGACCCGCCCGGGGGGAGGGCCGACCGCGGCGCGCGGGGTGCCGCCCGGTGCACGCGCCCGCGGCGTCCGGCCCTGGTGCGGCGGGCGCCCGACGTGCGACGGTGGGGCCTCGGACCGACCCGGGAGGACCTCATGCCCCACGACGACCGCCGCGACGACCTGCCGGAGCTCACCCGCGCCGCGAGCGACGTGTTCTCGGCGCAGCGCGTCTTCGGGGAGGCGTACGAGCACGACGGCACGCTGGTGATCCCCGTCGCGAAGGTGCTCGGGTCGCACGGTGCCGGCACGGCGAGCGGGCACGGCCGGCTCGGCCTGCGTCCGGGGAGCCGCCGGTGGCAGCGGCCCGGGCCCGGGGCGGGGCAGGACGAGGACGAGCGGCGCGACCCGGAGGGCCCGGGCACGGGCGGCGGGCGGGCCCCGTCGGGCCGGGGCGGCGGCGACGCGGAGGGGTCCGGCTTCGCGACGCGGATCAAGCCGCTGGGCGTCTACGTCGTCGACAGCACCGGGGTGCGCTGGCGGCCCGCCGTCGACGTCAACCGGGTCGTCCTCGGCGGGCAGGTCGTCGGCGCGGTGTCCGTGGTGGCGCTGTCGTTCGTGCTCGCGGTGGGACGGCTGCGCCGCCGGCGCTGAGCGGGCGCGCCGGCGCACCGGGGCACCGGGGCACCGGAGCACCGGAGCACCGACGTCAGCGCAGCCGCACCTCGACGGAGTCCACGCGCTGCGTGACGGTCTCGTCGGCGCCCAGCGCCTCCCCCACGCGGCGCACCACCGCGTCGACGGCGACGCGGTCCAGCCCCGGCACCAGCGTGAGCTCCACGGCGACCTCGGCACGGCCGCCCGGCAGCGCCGCGACGTCGCGCACCGGCATGCCGGGGTGCCCCGCCGGTGCCGCGCGGCGGAACCACCGGCCGCGGGGTCCGGGCCCCGGCTCGCCGCCGGAGGACGGACCCACCGCGGCGAGCACCGCCCCGCGCACGGCCGCCGCCACCTCGGGGTCGACCGCCGCGCCGGCGCCGGTGCCGGTCACCGCCGGGCGCCACGGCTGCTGCTGCGCGAGCGCCCACACGGCCGGGCGCGGCAGCAGCGCCGTCACGGGGCCGCCGGGGTCGAGGACGAGCAGCTCCCAGCCCTCCTGCACGGCGGACAGGGCCGCGCGGGCGACCTCGGTCGGCACGGGCCGCGCGTCCGCCCGCCACGCCGTCATCGTCGCGACGGACGAGAACACGGGCAACGCCGTCCTGCCGTCCGGCGCCCGCAGCGCCACGATCCCGGCCGACGCCTCCTTCTCCACCGTGTGGGCGTGGCCGCCGACCTCGACCGTCCCCGCGGAGTCGAGCTCCGCGAGCACGGGGACCAGCACGCGCGTCCCGGCGAGCGCCGCGACCACCCCGGCCACCGTCCCGCCCGCCCCGAGGTCCGCGAGCGCCGCGGCGACGGCCGGGTCGGCGCTGCCGTCGTCGCCGGCGAACGGCGAGGTCGGCGGCAGCTCCCGGCCGGTCACGGCCGCCCGGCGACGTCCAGCGCCTCGGGCAGCGTGAACGCGCCCGCGTACAGGGCCTTGCCGACGATCGCGCCCTCGACGCCGTCCGCCACCAGGGCCCGGAGCACGCGCAGGTCGTCCAGCGACGAGATCCCGCCGGACGCCACCACCGGCGCGTCCGTGCGCGAGCAGACCTCCCGCAGCAGGTCGACGTTCGGGCCGCGGAGCGTGCCGTCCTTCGTGACGTCCGTCACGACGTAGCGCGCGCACCCGGCGGCGTCGAGGCGCGCGAGCACCTCCCACAGGTCGCCGCCCTCGCGGGTCCAGCCGCGCGCGGCGAGCGTCGTGCCGCGCACGTCCAGCCCGACTGCGATCGCGGCGCCGTGCCGGGCGATCGCGTCGGCCGTCCAGTCCGGGTCCTCCAGCGCGGCGGTGCCCAGGTTCACCCGGGTCGCCCCCGTCCCGAGAGCCCGCTCGAGCGACGCGTCGTCGCGGATGCCCCCCGACAGCTCGACCTTGACGCCCTTGCCGGACAGCACCTGCGTCACGTCGGCGAGCAGCTCGGCGTTGGAGCCCCGGCCGAACGCCGCGTCGAGGTCCACGAGGTGGATCCACTCGGCACCGCCGTCGTGCCAGTCGAGCGCGGCGGCCAGCGGGTCGCCGTAGGACGTCTCCGACCCCGCCTCGCCCTGGACCAGGCGGACGGCCTGGCCGTCGGCGACGTCGACGGCGGGCAGGAGCTGCAGACGGTCGGACATGGGACTCCTCGTCGGGGGGGTGCGCCCGGCGGCGGCCGGCGGCCGGCGCCGGGCGCACCCCCCCGACG
>JACXUT010000275.1 GCA_014763765.1 Micrococcales bacterium | reverse complement strand
ACCCACGAGCCCGCGAGGTAGCACGGCGATGGCGCAGCACCCCCCGATCGACGCCCGGCGCGTGAACGCGGCCTCCGTCGCCGTGTTCACCGTGTTCGCGCTGTCCGGCTTCAACTTCTCGACCTGGGCCGCGCGGCTGCCCGCCGTGCGGGACGGGCTGGACCTCTCGGCGAACCAGATGGGCCTGCTGCTGCTCGTCGGCTCGTTCGGGTCGCTCGTCGCCCTGCCGCTGTCCGGCCTCGTCGTGACGCGGATCGGTGCGGCGCGCACCGTCCTCGTCTTCGCGCTGCTCAACGCCACGGGCCTGGCGACGGCGGCCGTCGGTGCCTCCGCCGGGGAGGTCGTCCTGGCCGGCGCGGGCCTGGTGGTCTACGGCGTCGGCACGGGGGTGTGGGACGCGGCGATGAACCTCGAGGGGGCCGTCGTCGAGCAGCGCCTGGGCCGGACCGTGATGCCGCGCTACCACGCGGGGTTCTCGGTCGGCACGGTCGCGGCCGCGGGGATCGCCGCGCTCGCCGCCCGCGCGGACGTCCCGGTGCACCTGCACGTGCTGGTCGCGGTCGCCCTGTCGTCGGTCGCGGTCGTCGTCGCCGTGCGCTCGTTCCTCCCCGCCGGGCACGACGCCGCGCCGGACGGCGAGGGCGCGCACGGTGCCGGGCGGACGTCGGTGTTCTCGGCCTGGCTCGAGCCGCGGACGCTGCTCATCGGGCTCGTGGTGCTCGCCGCGGCGCTCACCGAGGGCGCCGGCAACGACTGGCTGAGCCTCGCCGTGGTCGACGGGTTCGGGCGCTCGGACGAGATCGGCGCGCTGTCGTTCGGGGTGTTCGTGGCCGCGATGACGCTGATGCGGTTCCTCGGCACCGGCCTGCTCGACCGGTTCGGCCGGGTGGCCGTGCTGCGGCTGTGCGCGGCGCTCGGGCTGGTGGGCCTGCTCGTGTTCGGGCTGGTGCCGGACACCATGCTGTGGCTCGCGGTGCTCGGCGCGGTGCTGTGGGGCATGGGCGCGGCGCTCGGGTTCCCCGTCGGCATGAGCGCCGCGAGCGACGACCCGCTGCGGGCCGCCGCGCGCGTGAGCGTGGTCTCGACCATCGGCTACACGGCGTTCCTCGCGGGGCCGCCGCTGCTCGGGCTGCTCGCGGAGCACGTGGGTTACCGGCACGCGCTGCTCGCGGTCGCCGGCCCGATCGTCATCGGTCTGCTCGTCGTGAACGCCGCCGCCCCGGCACGGCGGGAGCCCACCGACCGGCCTACGCTCGTGCCGTGACCACCGTCCTGCAGCCCGCCACGTTCTCGGAGCTCACCACCCTCGGCGTGGGCGGGCCGGTGTCCCGGTTCGTCGAGACCACCTCCGAGGCCGACCTCATCGAGGCGGTGCGCACGGCCGACGCCGAGGGCGTCCCCGTGCTGGTGGTCGGGGGCGGCTCGAACCTGCTCGTGTCCGACGCGGGGTTCGACGGGCTCGTCGTGCGGGACGGCCGGCGGGACCTCACCACCCCCGACCACTCGGCGTGCGCGGGCGTCACCGTGTCCGTCGTCGCCGGCACCCCGTGGGACGACGTCGTCGCGCACGCCGCGTCGCACCGGCTCAAGGGCATCGAGGCGCTCTCCGGCATCCCGGGCTCCACCGGCGCGACGCCGGTGCAGAACGTCGGCGCGTACGGGCAGGAGGTGTCCCAGACCGTCGCGACCGTGCGCGTCTGGGACCGCTCGCGCGCCCGCGTGCGGACCCTGCCGCTGGTCGACCTGCAGTTCGGCTACCGCACGTCGCTGCTCAAGCGCTCCATGCGCGCGCTGCCCGACGCCGCCGACCCGGACGCCCCCTGGTACCCGACGCCCCGCTACGTGGTGCTCGACGTGACGTTCCAGCTCCGCGTCGCCGACCTCTCCGAGCCGATCGCGTACGGCGAGCTGGCCCGCGAGCTCGGCATCGCCGTCGGGGAGCGCGCGCCGCTGCCGGACGTCCGCGAGGCGGTGCTCGCGCTCCGCGGGCGCAAGGGGATGGTGCTCGACCCGGCCGACCCCGACACGCGGTCCGCGGGCTCGTTCTTCACCAACCCCGTGCTCACGGCCGAGGACGCCGCCGACCTGCCCGAGGACGCGCCGCGCTACCCGGCCGGCGACGGCCTGGTGAAGACCAGCGCCGCCTGGCTCATCGAGCAGTCCGGCTTCGCGAAGGGCTACGGCCTGCCCGGTCCGGCCGCGCTGTCCACCAAGCACACGCTCGCGGTGACGAACCGCGGCGGGGCCAACGCGGGGGACGTGCTCGCGCTGGCGCGGACCGTGCGGGACGGCGTGGCGCAGCGGTTCGGCATCGTGCTGGAGCCCGAGCCGGTGGTGGTGGGCACCGACCTCTGAGGGCGCCCCGGCGTTCACCCGGGCCCTTCGGATCCGTTCGCACCGACGCGCCCGGCGAGCCTGCCCGTTCGGATCCGAACGCCCAGCCAGGGGGGGGCGGCGCGGCGGGCTCAGCCGCGAACAGCCCCCGCCCCCGGCCCCGGCTCCGCCGCCAGCCACGCGTCCACGCCCGCGAGCAGCCGGGTCTTCGTGCCGTCCGACGCCCGGCTGGCCCGGACCGACGCCCGCGCCAGGTCGGCGAGCTCGGCGTCGGAGAACCCGTGCACCTCCCGCGCCGTCCGGTACTGCTCGACCAGGCGCGACCCGAACAGCAGCGGGTCGTCCGCCCCGAGCGCCACCGTCGCCCCGGCGGACACCAGCTCCCGCAGCGGGACGTGTGCCGGCTCGCGGTAGACGCCGAGGGAGACGTTCGACGCGGGGCACACCTCCAGCGCGATGCCGCGGTCGACGATCCGGCGCAGCAGCGCCCCGTCCTCCGCGGACCGCACGCCGTGCCCCAGGCGGTCCGGCGCCAGCGCCTCGAGGACGTCCTCGACGTGCGGGGGGCCGAGCAGCTCGCCGCCGTGCGGCACGGAGGCCAGGCCCGCCCGGCGCGCGATCGAGAACGCGGGCGCGAACTCCGACGTGTCGCCGCGCCGCTCGTCGTTGCTCAGCCCGAACCCGACGACCTCGCCCGGCCCGTCCCCGGCGTACCGGGCGGCGAGCCGCGCGAGCGTCCGCGCGTCCAGGGGGTGCCGCATCCGCGACGCCGCGACGACGACCCCGACCTCCAGGCCGAGGTCCCGCGAGGCGAGGCGGGCCTCGTCCAGCACGATCTCCAGCGCCGGGGTGATGCCGCCGACCGGGGGCGCGTACGACGTGGGGTCGACCTGGATCTCCAGGCGGCCGGAGCCCTCCGCGGCGTCGTCCGCGGCGGCCTCGCGCACGATGCGCCGCAGGTCGTCCTCGCCGCGCACGCAGGCGCGCGCCGCGTCGTACAGGCGCTGGAACCGGAACCACCCGCGCTCGTCCGCGGGCACCCGCAGCCCCTCGCCGTCCAGCAGCGTGGCCGGGAGCCGGACCCCGCGGTGGGCGGCGAGGTCGGCGAGGGTGGCGACCCGCATGGACCCGGTGAAGTGCAGGTGCAGGTGGGCCTTGGGCAGGAGGGCCAGGTCTCGCACCCGGCGAGTCTGCCCGATGCGCGCGGCGGTCACGACCGCGACCCGCCCGGACCGCGGAGCGCCCGGCGCGTCCGGCGCGTCCGGCTCACGGCGCCGGCAGCAGCCCCCGCTGCATCGCGACCGTGACCGCCGCCGTGCGGTCGTCGACGCCGAGCTTGCCGAACGCGCGCAGCAGGTGCGTCTTCACGGTGGCCTCCGCGATGAACAGCTCGCGTCCGATGGCGGCGTTCGACAGGCCCTGCGCCACCCGGCCCAGCACCTCCAGCTCGCGGGCCGTCAGCCGGTCGGACTCGCCGCGCACCTGCTGCACGAGCCGCGACGCGACGGACGGCGACAGCGCCGACTCCCCGCGGGCGGCGGCGCGCACCCCCGCGACGAGCTGCTCCCGCGGGGTGTCCTTGAGCAGGTAGCCGGTCGCCCCCGCCTCGACCGCGCGCAGGATGTCGGCGTCGGTCTCGTACGTCGTCAGCACCAGGACCCGGACGCCGGGCAGCTCCGCGACGATGCGGGCGGTCGCGGCCGCGCCGTCCAGCACCGGCATCCGCAGGTCCATGAGCACGAGGTCGGGCCGCAGCTCGCCCGCCGCCCGCACCGCGGCGGCGCCGTCCGCGACCTCGCCGACCACCTCGATGTCCGGCTCCACGGCCAGCAGCCCGGCCAGTCCCGAGCGCACCACCGGGTGGTCGTCGGCCAGCAGCACCCGCACCGTCGTCACGTCGTCCCGTCCTCGTCCGTCGGTCCCGTCCCGTCGTGGTGCGGTGTCCCCGCCCG
>JACXUT010000274.1 GCA_014763765.1 Micrococcales bacterium | reverse complement strand
GGTACCGACACGCCCGGCGCGCCGGGCGTGTCGGTACCAACGGATCCGAACGTCCCCACCCACGGGGGCGGAGTGGGGGACGGGAGCCGGGGGGACAGGCAGAGGGGACGGGCGTCAGGCCCCGAAGAGGCGGCGCAGCGTCCCGACCGGGAGCTTGGGCCGACGGTCGGCGGTGCACAGGCCGTTCGTCTCGAGCCCCGTGTCGGTGAGCTGGGTGTAGCAGTACCCCCGCAGCGCGGTGGACGACCGGACGGCGCCGAGCAGGTCGGTGAGGCGGGCCTCGAGGTCCTCGGGGCTGCGCGCCTCGGAGTACCCCCACGAGCCCTCCGGCGCCCCGGGGGCGAACGAGACGCCGCCGAACTCCGACAGCAGCACCGGGATGGTGCCGGGCTCGGGCGGCGGGCCGCCGACCCACATCCGGCGGCCCGCGGGGCCGATCCCGGCGACCGTGCGGGCGACCGCGGCGGCGTCGCCGTAGCGCTCGCGCAGCTCGGCGCCCGTGGCGGCGTAGTCGTGGACGGTCAGCAGGTCGGACGCGGTGTGCTCCCAGCCGTCGTTGGAGATCACCGGGCGCGTCGGGTCGAGCGCGCGCGTGAGCTCGGTGAGGGCGCGGCTGTAGGCCTGCTGCGCCGGGTCGTGGGCGATGTGCTGGACTCCCCAGGACTCGTTGAACGGCACCCAGGCGATGACGCACGGGTGGGAGACGTCGCGGCGGACGACGTCCAGCCAGTCGCGGGTCAGCTGGGCGACGGCCTCGTCGGAGAACCGGTAGGCGCCGGCGGTCTCGCCCCACACGGCCAGCCCCAGCACGTCGCACCAGTACAGGTAGCGCGGGTCGGCGACCTTCTGGTGGACGCGCACCGTGTTGAACCCGAGCGCCAGCGCCAGCTCGACCTCCTCGCGGAGCGCCTCGGGGCTCGGCGCGGTGAGGTGCGACTGCGGCCAGTAGCCCTGCTCCAGGACGGCGCGGACGGTGAACGGCCGGTCGTTGAGCAGCAGGTGGTCGCCCTCGACGGCGACCGACCGCAGGCCGCAGTACGAGCCGAGCCGGTCGAGCTCGGCGCCCGACGCGTCGACGAGCGCCACGTCGGCGTCGAGCAGCACCGGGTGGCCGGGCGACCACAGCAGCTGCTCGTACGCCTGGCCGTTGTGCTGCGCGGGCAGCGGGACCACGACGTCCGCCACGGACCCGGTCACCGGCACCTCGGCGGCGCCGACCTCGGCGTCCCCGTGGCGGAGCCGCACCCGCACCCGCGTCCCCGCCGGGGCGGAGGCGCGCAGCCGCACCTGCACGGCCATGCGGGCGGCGGGCACGTCGGGCCGCCAGGTCAGGGATCCGACGGCGACGGCGGGCACCTGCTCGAGCCACACGGTGCGCCAGATCCCGGACGTGCGGTGGTACCAGATCGCGTGCTGCTCGCGCTGCCAGTCCTGCTTGCCGCGCGGCTGCTCGACGTCGGTGCGGTCGTCGGTCGCGCGCACGACGACGACGTGCGCGTCGGCGGGCAGGCCGGGGTCGAGCAGGTCCGTGACGTCCGCGCTGAACGGGGTCTGCCCGCCCTCGTGCCGGACGGCGTGCCGGCCGTCGACCCAGACGTCGGCCTCGTGGTCCACGGCGCCCAGGTGCAGCAGCAGGCGGTCGGTGCCGAGGGCGTCCGGGACGGTGAACCGGCGCCGGTACCACAGGGCGGCGTGGTCGCCGTGGTCGGCGACGCCGGAGGCCTCGGACTCGGGCGGGAACGGCACGAGGACCTCGCGGTCGAACCGCGCGTCCGCGTCGCGGTCGTGCCAGCGCTCGCGCAGGCCCGCGTCCGCGTCGTCGAACGCGAACCGCCAGGGACCGTCCAGCGACCACCAGCGGTCGGGCCGGACGAGCTGGGGCCGGGGGTGCAGACCCGTCGCGGGTGCTGACGTCGTCGTCATGGCGGTCCTTCGGTCGCGGGAGTACGTCGTCGACCCATGTTGCCACGTTGCAAAGCCGCGTGTCACACCGTCGCGGCCGGGCCGGGCTCAGCCGCCCGTCGACTCCCGCAGGACGAGCGCGTGCGGCACCGTCACGTCCTGGCCGGCCGGCGGCCCGGCCGACCGCCGCTCGAGCTGCGCGACCAGCCGGGCCACCGCGACGCGGGCGATCTCGTCCCGGTCCGGGCGCACGGTGCTCAGCGCGGGCGTGAGGTAGCGGACCTCCTCGACGTCGTCGAACCCCATGAGCGCGACGTCCTGGGGCACCCGCACGCCGCGGAGCAGGCAGGCCCGCAGGGCGCCGACCGCGAGCATGTCGTTGAAGCAGAACACCGCGTCGGGGCGCTGGTCCTCGTCGAGCAGGGCGGTCATCGCCGCGAACCCGGACGCGCGGTCGTACGCCTCGACGTACCGCAGCAGCCGCGGGTGCGCAGGCAGGCCGGCCTCGGCGAGCGCGATCATGAGGCCCTCCGCGCGCTGCCGCCCCGTCTGCGCCTCGGTCTGCAGCCCGATGGCGGCGACCCGTCGGCGCCCCAGCCCCACCAGGTGCTCCGTCGCCTCGCGCGCGGCCGCGACGTTGTCGATGTGCACGTGGTCGAAGGCGGTGTCCACGGTCCGCTCGCCCAGCAGCACGACCGGCCGGCCGGGGTCCGCGTCGAGCAGGTCGCGCCGGGTGAGGGCGAGCGGGCTGAGGACGAGCCCGTCGAACATCGCGCCGCGGGGGCCCTGGCGCAGCAGCTCGCGCTCGCGGTCGGGGTCGCCGTCGGTCTGGTCCACCACGACGGTGAACCCCGCGCCGGTGGCCTCGCGCACCACCGCGCGGGCGAGCTCGGCGAAGTAGGGCTGGTCGAGCGCGGGGACCACGAGGCCGAGCAGCCCGGTCCGGCCGGTGCGCATCGCCCGGGCCGCGGTGTTCGCGCGGTAGCCGAGGGCGTCGACCACGGCCTGCACCTGCTCCCGGGTGCGCGGCGCGACGTGCGCGTAGCCGTTGACCACGTTCGACACGGTCCGCGGGGACACCCCGGCGACCCGCGCCACCTCCTGCAGCGTCACCGCACCCCTGCGCGTCATGGCCCGCACCCTAGCGGGTTTGCCACGCTGCAATCAGTGGGGCTACCGTTTGCCACGTTGCAACGCCGCGGCACGCCCCCGCCGCGGCGACACGTGACCGCGAGGAGGCGGACATGCCGGACATGCACGGACGACGGACCAGGCGCGGGATCGCGCTGGCCGCGGGACTGACCCTGGCGCTGGCGGCCTGCGCCGGCCAGGGCTCGGCCCAGGACGACGACGGCGCGACGGGCGACGGGCCCACGGAGCTCGTGCTCTGGCACGGCATGACCGGCCCCGACGGCCCGGCCGTGCAGCAGATCATCGACGACTTCAACGCCTCGCAGGACGACGTGGTGGTGAAGCCCAACGTCATGCCGTGGGACGTGCTCTACCAGAAGGTGCTCACGTCGCTGTCGTCGGACGACGGGCCGCAGGTGGTCGCGATGAGCGCCTCGAACGTGCCGCAGTACGCGTCGAAGGGCGCGCTCGCGCCGGTCGACGACTTCTACGCCGACGACACCTGGATGGACACGTCGGCCCTGCCCGACGCCGCCAAGCACGCCGCCGACTTCGACGGCACCGCGTACGGCGTCCCGCTGAACATCGCGCCGATGATGCTCTACTGGAACAAGGACATGTTCGAGGCCGCCGGCCTCGACCCGGAGCAGCCGCCGACGACGTGGGACGAGTTCGCGTCCATGGCCGAGAAGCTCACGGTCGACGAGAACGGCGACGGCAAGCCCGAGCAGTACGCGGCCGCGCTGGCGGACCACACGACGGTGCCGATCTACCAGATGCTGCTCTGGGGCACGGGCGGCGGGGTGGTGGCGGACGACGCCGCGACCGCGACGCTCGACACCCCGGAGACGCTCGAGGCCCTCGAGTTCTGGGTCGACCAGGTGCGCGAGAAGAAGGTCTCCCCGATCGGCCTGTCGGGCGCGGACGCCGACAAGCTGTTCCAGACCGGCAAGGCCGCGATGGAGATCGTCGGCCCGTGGATGACCACCGGCTTCGACGAGGCGGGCCTGGACTACGGCCTCGCCGCCCCGCCCGCCGGGCCCGATGCGGACGTCACGCTCGCCGACGTGGTGGCGTTCACGGTCAACGCCAAGGCGTCCGACGCGCAGCAGGACGCCGCCAAGACGTTCTTCGCGTACTGGAACTCGGTCGAGTCGCAGAAGACGTGGGCCGACGGCTCGGGCTTCCCTCCCACGCGCACGGACATCCCGGCGGACGAGCTGGAGAACCCGTACTCCGCGGTGTTCGGCGACCCGGAGCTGCTCGGCA
>JACXUT010000273.1 GCA_014763765.1 Micrococcales bacterium | reverse complement strand
GAGCACGTCGCCGCGGCTGAAGGCCAGCACGTCCGGGCCGGCGTCCAGCCACCGCAGCTCCCCGTCGCCCAGGCAGGGCTCGGCCCGCCGGAGCGCGAGGGCCGCGCGGTACAGCGCGAGCATCGACGCCGGGTCGGCCTGCTGGGCCTCGACGGTGAGCGCGGCCCACGACGCCGGCTGCGGCAGCCAGGGCTGGCCCGTCCCGGGGCCGAAGCCGAACGGCGGCCGGTCGCCGGACCAGGGCAGCGGGACCCGGCAGCCGTCCCGCCCGGGGTCGACGCCGCCGGAGCGCTCGTGCATGGGGTCCTGCACCACCTCCGGCGGCAGGTCCTCGACCTCGGGCAGCCCGAGCTCGTCGCCCTGGTAGACGTACAGCGACCCGGGCAGCGCGGCGGTGAGCAGCGCGGCGGCGCGGGCCCGCCGGGTGCCGAGCGCGAGGTCGGTCGGGGTGCCGGCCCGCTTGGTGGCGAAGCTGAACGCCGAGTCCGCGCGCCCGTACCGGGTCACGGGGCGCGTGACGTCGTGGTTCGAGAGCACCCAGGTGGCCGGCGCGCCGACCTCCCGGTGCGCGGCGAGCGTCCTGTCGACCGACGCCCGCAGCGCCGCGGCGTCCCACGGCTGCGTCATGACGTCGAAGTTGAAGGCGGTGTGCATCTCGTCGGGGCGCAGGTACGCCGCGAACCGGGCCGTGTCCTCCAGCCAGACCTCGCCCACCAGCACGCGGGTGCCGGCGTAGGAGTCGGCGACCTTCCGCCACGCCCGGTAGACGTCGTGCAGCTCGTCGCGGTCGACGTGGGGGTGGGCGCCCGGGGCGGGCACCGACCCCGCCGGCGGCAGCTCCGGCAGCGCGGGGTCCTTCACCAGCAGCGCCGCGGAGTCGATGCGGATGCCGGCGACGCCGCGGTCGAACCAGAACCGCAGCACGTCCTCGTGCTCCGCCCAGACGTCGGGGTGCGTCCAGTTGAGGTCCGGCTGCTGGGGCGCGAACAGGTGCAGGTACCACTCCCCCGGCGTGCCGTCGGGGTCGGTGGTCCGCGTCCACGTCGACCCGCCGAAGCTCGACACCCAGTGCGTCGGGATCCCGTCGCCGTCGGGGCCCGTCCCGGGCCGGAACCAGAACCGCTCCCGCTCGGGCGAACCCGGGCCCGCGGCCAGCGCGGCACGGAACCACGGGTGCTGGTCCGAGACGTGGTTCGGGACCACGTCGACGATCGTGCGGATGCCGAGCGCGAGCGCGTCCGCGATCAGCGCCTCGGCCTCCTCGAGGGTGCCGAAGGCCGGGTCGATCGCCCGGTAGTCCGCGACGTCGTACCCGCCGTCGGCCAGCGGCGACACGTACCAGGGCGTGAACCACATCGCGTCGACCCCGAGGTCCGCCAGGTACGGCAGCCGGCTGCGGACGCCCGCCAGGTCCCCCGTGCCGTCCCCGTCGCCGTCCGCGAAGGAGCGCGGGTAGACCTCGTAGATCACCGCGTCGCGCCACCAGGTCGGGTCGTCGGTCGGGGGGTGCACCACGTCGTGCCTCGTTCTCGCCGGCCGCGGGGTCGAGCTGCGGCATCTCCGTCCGCGACCGTCGTCGGCCGCGCAGCAGGGACACTAAATCCTGCAACGTGTTGCGCGCAAGAACTCGACAGGAGCGTTATCAAAACGCGACCGTCGTCCGGGTGTCGGCGATCCGGGGTGCGACGAGCGCGGCGCGGCCGGCACGGACGGCGCGCGGGAGGCGCGCGGGAGGCGCGACGACGGAACCCGCCCCGCGCAGGGCGGGGCAGGTGCGGGACCGAGCGCGGGCGGGGCGGAGACCCGGGCAGCCCGGCGCGGAGACCCGGGCAGCCCGGCGCGGAGACCCGGGCAGCCCGGCGCGGACGGCGCAGGGGCCGGCGCGGGCGGCGCAGGCCCCCGGGCGCCCCGGCGCCGACTCCTCTCAGGCCCCGGCTGCCGGCCCCGTGCTGCCGCGGACCACCAGCTCCGGCTCGAACAGCAGCTCGTCCGTCGACACGGGGTGCCCGCCGATCTGCCCGACGAGCAGGTCGATCGCGGCGCGCCCCATGGGCTCGATCGGCTGCCGCACGGTGGTGAGCGGCGGCTCGGTGCAGTTCATGAACAGCGAGTCGTCGTACCCCACCACGGACACGTCGTCCGGGACGCGCCGGCCCGCACGGCGGGCGGCGCGGATGGCCCCGAGCGCGAGCGGGTCGGAGGCGCACACCAGCCCGGTCACGCCCTGGCGCAGCAGCCGGGTCGCCGCCGCCTGCCCGGCCTCGAGGGAGTACGCGCTGCGGGCCACGACGTCGTCGTCGAGCGTCAGACCGAGCCGCTCGGCCGCGGCGCGCGCGGCGTGCAGCTTGCGCTCGGACGGCACGTGGTCGACGGGGCCGAGCACCAGGCCGATGCGGGTGTGGCCGAGGGACGCGAGGTGGCCGACGGCCTGCTCGACCGCCACCTCGTCGTCGCAGGACACGCGCGGGAAGGGCAGCTCCTCGATGGCCGCGTTGATGAGCACGACGGGGAGCCCGCGGTCGACGAGCAGGCCGTAGTGGTCGTGGTCGGCGCCGCGCTGCGCGAAGTTGCCGCCCGCGAACACGATGCCCGACACCTGCTGCGCGAGCAGCAGGTCGACGTAGTCGGCCTCGGACACCCCGCCCGCCGTCTGCGTGCACAGCACGGGCGTGTAGCCCTGCTGCGCGAGCGCGCCGCCGACGACCTCGGCGAACGCGGGGAAGATCGGGTTCTGCAGCTCGGGGAGCACGAGGCCCACCAGCCGGGCGCGCTCGCCGCGGAGCTTCGTCGGCCGCTCGTACCCGAGCACGTCGAGGGCGGTGAGCACCGCCTGGCGCGTCTGCTCGGAGACCCCTGTGCGGCCGTTGAGCACGCGGCTCACCGTCGCCTCGGACACCCCGACCTTCTGCGCGACCTCCGCCAGCCTGCCAGCCATGAGCGCAAGTCTACGACGTGATCACGCAAGCCGCTTGCGCGACGTGCGAGCCCCGGGCGGGGCCGCGTCAGGCCGTCGCCGCCGGGGCGAGCGTGCGCAGGTGCTCGGCGAGCTGCCCGGCCCAGGCGCGCACCGCGTCGAAGTCCCGGTGGTCGCCCTCCTTCGCGCGTGCACCGGCGATGAGGGCGCGCTCGGCGAACGCCAGCTCGCTGCGCAGCAGCCGGCCCGCGAACGCGCGGTGGCCGAGCGCCCCGATGTTCTGCATGAGGGCCAGCAGCTCGTGCGGGCTGTTGGCGGACGCCGCCGGCTGCGTGGCGAGTCCCGACGAGAACACCCACACCACCCGGTGCCGGAGGTCCGGGGCGAACCGGGACCCGAACTCGCGGGCGGCCGGGAGCCAGTGCGCGGTGTAGACGGCCGAGCCGAGCACGACGGCGTCGTACGGCGTCACGTCCGTGACCTCGTCCGGTGCCACCTCGTCGACGGAGTGCCCGTCGGCCCGCAGCACGTCCGCGACCGCCGAGCCGATCTCCGCGGTGGCGCCGTGACGCGAGGCCACCGTCACCAGGATCCTCATCGCTCTGCCCTCCACGGCTGCTCGTCCGGCGAATCGACGCGGGACCCCCGGCCCGTGCCCCTGATCGCCTGATCCATCGTCGGCGGCGCCTGCGCGGAAGTCGTGGGCCGGAGGTCCCCCCGGCCGCACCTCACGGGTGTGACCAGCGTCATCACCGGGCGGCGGGCGCCGGCGGCGTCCCGCGGTCCAGGTCCGCGATGCCCGCCTGAGCGCCCCGCAGCGCCCCGGCGACCCGGGTCAGCTCCGCGAGGTCCTCCGCCGGGAGGGCGCCGCCGACGTAGTGCGCGATGGCCTGCACGTGCCGCCGGCCGACCTCGCGCTGCAGCGCCGCACCGGCGTCGGTCAGGGCCACGACCACGCCGCGGCCGTCCCCGGGGGCGGGCGCGCGACGCACCCACCCGGCGTCCTCCAGGCGCTCGACCATGCGGCTGAGGCTCGGCTGGCTGAGCAGGCTCGACTCGCCCAGGTCACGCAGGCGCAGGCCGTCCGGCGCGGTGCTCAGCGTGAACAGCACGTCGTACTCGCGCAGCGAGATGCGGTCCCAGATGGGGTCGCGCTGCAGCCGGCGCATGATCGCCACCTGCGCGCGGAACAGCTCCTCCCAGGCGGTCGCGGCCGCCCGCACATCAGCCCCGACCCTCGGGTCCGTTCCGGCCCGCTCCGCCTGCTCGATCACGCGCGCTCCCCGCTCGGTCCATGCGTCTGCATACACCTGCCCAACCGCGCGGCGCCCGCCCCTGTTCCCGCCCGAGGCCGCGCGCGGGCGTCCGGTCGCGCCCGGCGGCGCTGCACGTCCGAGGAC
>JACXUT010000272.1 GCA_014763765.1 Micrococcales bacterium | reverse complement strand
CCTCGGCCTCGTCGGGTGGCTCCGCTGGGGCTGGCGGCAGCTCACGTCCATGCGCGTCGCGCTGCTGCTGCTCATGCTGCTCGCCGTCGCGGCCGTGCCCGGCACCGTGTTCCCGCAGCGGCCGCAGGACCCCGCCCGGGTGGCGACCTACCTGAGCGACCACCCCGACGTGGGGCCGCTGCTGGACCGGCTCGGGTTCTTCGACGTGTACGCGTCGGTCTGGTTCTCCGCGATCTACCTGCTGCTGTTCGTGTCGCTCGTGGGCTGCATCCTGCCCCGCAGCCGCACCCACCTGCGGGCGCTCCGGGGGCGGCCGCCGCGGGCGCCGCGCCGGTTCGACCGGTTCCCGGCGCAGGCCGCGCTCGCCCTGGACGCCTCGCCGCAGGAGGTCGCCGAGCGGGCCGCCGCCGCGCTGCGCGGGCCCCGCTGGTGGCGCCGGTTCCGGGTGGACGTCCGCGACGAGGGCGCCGGCGTGTGGAGCGTCGCCGCCGAGCGGGGCTACCTCCGCGAGACCGGCAACCTCGTGTTCCACCTCGCGCTCGTCGGCCTGCTCGTCGCGATCGCGACCGGCCAGCTCCTGCACTACCGCGGCCAGGCGATCGTCGTCGAGGGCCGCGCGTTCGCCAACACCCAGAGCGACTACGACAGCTTCGAGGCCGGCAGCGCGTTCCGCCCGTCCTCCCTCGAGCCGTTCGCGCTGCGCCTCGACTCGTTCGAGTCCCGGTTCGACCCCGACACGCTCCAGTCGCGCGACTTCACCGCCCGGGTCACCGTCACCGAGCCGGGCGCCGACCCGGTGGCCGACACGATCAAGGTGAACCACCCGCTCGAGGTCGGCGGCGCCAAGGTGTACCTGCAGGGCAACGGCTACGCGCCGCAGGTCACCGTGCGCGACGCCACGGGTGCGGTGGCGTTCGAAGGGGCCGTGCCGTTCCTGCCGCAGGACACCGTCTACACCTCCCAGGGCGTCATCAAGGTGCCGGACGTGACCACCGGGCCGCAGATCGGCCTGCAGGGCGTCCTGCTCCCCACCGCGCAGCAGCTCTCCGACGACATCTGGCGCTCCGTCGACCCGCAGCCCACCGACCCGCTGCTCGCGCTCGCCGTGTGGACCGGGGACCTCGGGCTGGACGACGGCATCCCCCAGAACGTGTACCAGCTGGACGAGTCCGGGCTGACGCAGGCCACCGGGGAGGACGGCCGGCCGCTCACGCTCTACGTGCGCCCCGGCGAGACGGTGGACCTCCCCGACGGCCTGGGGACGCTGACGTTCGACGCCCTGCCGCGGTTCGTCGCGCTGGACCTGCGCCACGACCCGTCGCTCGCGTGGGTGCTGACCTTCGCGCTGCTGGCGTTCGCCGGCCTCGCGGCCTCGCTGTTCGCCCCGCGGCGGCGCGTGTGGCTGCGGGCGTCGCCCGCCCCCGAGGGGGACGAAGGTCCCGGGTCAGGTCGTACAGTGGTCACCGCCGCGGCCCTCGCGCGCGGCGACGACGTCGGACTGCAGGCGGAGCTCGACCGGGCGGTGGACCGGCTCCGACCGGCCGGGCGCGACCTGCCCGCCGCCGGCTGACCCGGAAGGTGGAGGACATGGCACTGGGCGACATCAGCACCCTGCTCGTGTGGGGTGCGGCGACGGCGTTCACGATCGCCCTGGTCGCGTACTCGGTCGCGCTCGCCCGGGTGGCCGACGCCGCCTCCCGCGAGCACCGCGCCGCCCGGCAGGCCCGCGTGGCCGCCGCCCGGCAGGCCCGCGTGGCCGCCGCCCGGCAGGCCCGCGTGGCCGCCCGGGAGGCCGTGGGCGCCGGCGGGCCGTCGTCGCTCGTCCTGCCGGCCGACGCGCCCGCGGAGGGGCCCGCCGCCGCCGAGCCGCCCGCGTCCGGCGCCGGGGACGACGGCTCCGGCGCCACCGCGGCGCCCTCGGCCGCCACCGGCATCGCCCGCTCCACCACCGCGCTCGGCATCGTCCTGCTGCTCGTCGGCATCGTGCTGCGCGGCGCCGCCGCCGGGCGCTGGCCCACCGCGAACATGTACGAGTTCACGCTCGTCGGGACCCTCGTGGCGTCCGTCGTCCTCGCCGTCGTGCAGCGCCGCCGCGTCGTGCCGTTCCTCGGCGTGGTCGTCATGGGCATCGCCGTGCTGGCGCTCGTGCTCGGCCTGAACGCGTTCTACGTGCAGGCCGACGCCGTCCAGCCCGCGCTCCAGAACTACTGGCTCGTCATCCACGTCGGCGTCGCGATCATCGCCACCGGCATCTTCACCGTGGCGTTCGCGACCGCCGTGCTCCAGGTGCTCCAGGACGGCCGCGAGACCGGGCGCTCCCACCTCGACCACCCGTGGAGCCGCCTCGACGGTCTGCGCCGGCCGCTCGCGCGCTGGCGCGTCACAGGGCCGGCCTGGTCCTGGCTGCGGACGGTCCCGCCGGCGCGGCAGCTCGAGGCGCTGTCCTTCCGGCTGAACGCCATCGGGTTCGTGCTCTGGACGCTCACGCTGATCGGCGGGGCCATCTGGGCCGAGCAGGCCTGGGGACGGTACTGGGGCTGGGACCCCAAGGAGGTCGGCACCTTCGTGGCGTGGGTCGTGTACGCCGCGTACCTGCACGCGCGGACCACGCGCGGCTGGGCGGGTCGTCGCGCCGCCTACTTCGTGTACGTGGGCTACGCGGTGGTGCTGGCGAACTTCACCGTGGTGAACCTGTTCGTCTCCGGCAAGCACTCGTACTCCGGCCTCTGACCGGCCGCCCCCGCCGGGGGCCCGAGGGCTCAGCGGGGCTCAGCCGCGGGCGTCGCCCGGGAGGTCGCCGTCGGGCTGCTGCGGCTGGTCGTCGCGCCGGGGAGGCGCGCCGTCGTCCGGCCGCCCCTGGGCCTCGCGCTCGCGGCGGAGGCGCTCCTGCTCGAGGCGCCAGAGGAACTCCGGGTCGTCGTCGGGTGCCACCGGGCCGCCGCGGCGCGGTCCGGGCCGGCCGGACGGGCCCGCTCCGGCGCTCCCGCCGCCCGCGCGCCGCGCGCGCTGGGAACGGCGGACGAGGATCCACGCGACCGGACCCACGAACGGGACGAGCGCCACCAGCACCCACGGCAGCCGCGGGACCCCGAGGCGGTCCTCGTCGTCGCTCGAGACGATGTCGGCGACGGCGTACACCGTCAGTCCGATCATCGCGAGGAGGAGCAGCGCGCGGGCCATGCGCCCCACCCTAACCAGCGCGGCGCCGGGGTACCGAGCCGGGCGGTCCGTCCCTGCCGCGGCCTACGCTGGGCGGGTGCCCGTGGTGACGTACTCCCTGCTCCGCCTCGCCCTGTTCGTGGTCTGCCTGGCCGGCCTCGTGCTCGCCGGGACCGGCTGGCTGCTCGGCGTGGTGCTCGCCGCGGTGCTCGCGGCGCTGCTGTCGTACCTGCTGCTCGCCGGCCCGCGCGACCGTGCGGCGCTCTGGCTGCAGGCCCGCTCGGAGGCGCGCGGCGACCGGCCGCGCCTGTCGCGCCGGGCCACGGAGGACGCCGCCGCCGAGGACGCGGCCGTCGACGCGGCGACCGCCGGGCCCGCCGGGCCCGACTCGCCCGACTCGCCCGACTCGCCCCGCCCGGACGGCCCGACCCCGGGCCGCCTGTTCTGACCGGCGTCAGAGCGCTGTTCTGACCGGCGTCAGAGCGCCAGGCCGAGCCCCAGCAGCACGCCGAACGCGAGCTCGTACATCCCGGTCCCGGCGAGCACCGGCACCAGCGCGATCCCGCGGGCGCCGACCAGCACCGTGAACGCGAGCAGCCCGGCCGGCAGCGCCAGCAGCATGACGAGCAGCGCCCACGGGTTCGCCAGTGCGCAGGCGACGCCGAGCAGGACGGGCAGCACCACCATCACCGCGTAGACGACGCGCGCGCGTCGCTCGCCGATCCGCACGGCGAGCGTGCGCTTGCCGACCAGGGCGTCCGTGGGGACGTCCCGCAGGTTGTTGACCATGAGCAGCGCGCACGCGATCAGCCCGACGGCGACCGCCCCCACCCAGGCGGGCCAGGTGAGCCGCCCGGCCTGGGTGTACGTGGTGCCGAGCACCGCGACGAGCCCGAAGAACAGGAACACGCCGACCTCGCCGAGGCCCAGGTACCCGTACGGCCTCCGGCCGCCGGTGTAGAACCACGCCGCCAGGACGCACAGCGCGCCGACCGCGAGCAGCCACCACTGCCCGGACAGGGCGACCAGGGCGAGGCCCAGCACCCCCGCGACGCCGAACGCGGCGAAGGCCGCCCCGCGCACCGCCCGCGGCCGTGCGGCACCGCTGGCCGTGAGCCGCATCGGGCCGACCCGCTCGGTGTCGGTCCCGCGCACCCCG
>JACXUT010000271.1 GCA_014763765.1 Micrococcales bacterium | reverse complement strand
GAGGTCTTGCCGGACCCCATCGGGCCGCACAGCCCCCGCTGCCCGAGCACGGCCCGCTCCTGGTGCTCTGCGGCCCGATGGGGTCCGGCAAGACCTCCGTCGGGCAGGCGCTCGCCCGGCGCTGGTCGGTCGAGCTGCGCGACACCGACGACGACGTCGAGCAGCGGGCCGGCGTCACCATCGCCGACATCTTCCTCGCCGAGGGCGAGGACGCGTTCCGCCAGCGCGAGCACGAGGCCGTCGAGGCCGCCCTCGCCGAGCACCGGGGCGTCCTCGCCCTCGGCGGCGGCGCACCGCTGCGCCAGGACACCCAGGAGGAGCTCGCCGCGTACGTCGCGGGCGGCGGCATCGTGGTGTTCCTCGACGTCAGCATCGAGTACGCGGCGCCCCGCGTCGGGCTCGACGACTCCCGGCCGCTGCTGATGGGCAACCCCCGGCAGCGGTGGATCGACATCATGCGCGAGCGCCGGGAGGTCTACGAGTCCGTCTCGACCCTCCGCACGCTCACCGACGGCATGACGGCCGCCGAGGTCGCCAAGGAGATCGAGCGCCGGCTGCGCGTCGCCGCCCGGGAGCGCGCGGAGCACGCCGGGCACGCCAAGCACGGCCCGCACTCCGGCGAGCGTCACTAGCGCCGCGACGGTCGGGGGCTAGCGTCGGGCCATGGAGTTCCGACGCATCCCGGGCCTGCCGCCGTACGTGTTCACGATCATCGACACGCTCAAGGTCGAGGCGCGGCGCGCCGGCCGGGACGTGGTGGACCTGGGCTTCGGCAACCCCGACCTGCCGAGCCCGCAGCTCGCGGTCGACAAGCTCGCCGAGGCGGCGCAGAACACCCGCAACCACCGGTACTCCGCGTCCCGCGGCATCCCCAAGCTCCGCCAGGCGGTCGCCGACCACTACCTGCGCCGGTTCGGCGTGACCCTCGACCCGGAGACCGAGGTGATCTCGACCATCGGGGCCAAGGAGGGGTTCAGCCACCTCATGTGGGTGCTGCTGCAGCCCGGCGACGCGGCGCTGGTGCCGACACCGTCGTACCCCATCCACATCTGGGGCCCGTACTTCGCCGGCGCCGACGCCCGCCAGGTGCCGATCGGTGACGGCACGGACGGCGCCGGCTACGTGGACCGCGTGATGGAGGCGTGGGACCTCGGCTGGCCGAAGCCGCGGGTCGTCGTCCTGTCCTTCCCGCACAACCCGACCACCACCACCGTCGAGCTGCACGACCTGCAGCGGCTCGTCGACTGGGCGCGGGAGCGGGACGTCGTCCTCGTGCACGACCTCGCGTACGCCGACATGAGCTTCGACGGCTGGACGCCGCCGTCGATCATGCAGTGCGTCGGCGCCACGGAGGTCGCGGTCGAGCTGTACTCGATGACCAAGTCCTACTCCATGGCCGGGTGGCGGGTGGCGTTCCTCGTCGGGCGGCGCGACGTGGTGGGTGCGCTCGCGAAGCTCAAGTCGTACCTGGACTACGGCACGTTCCAGCCCATCCAGATCGCCGCGACCGTCACGCTCAACGAGGCGACGGAGTACCCGGCGGAGCTGTCCGCCGTCTACGAGAGCCGCCGCAACGCCCTCGTCGACGGCCTGTCCCGGATCGGGTGGGACATCCTGCGGCCGCGGGGGACCATGTTCGCCTGGGCGCGGATCCCCGAGCCGTACCGGGACCTCGGGTCGATCGAGTTCGCCGAGCTGCTCGTGCGCGAGTGCGACGTCGCCGTCTCGCCGGGCGTCGGGTTCGGCCCGGGCGGCGACGGGCACGTGCGGTTCGCGCTCATCGAGAACGAGCAGCGGATCGCCCAGGCGGTGCGCGGGCTCCGCCGGGGGCTCACCCGGCTCTGACGCCGGGCCGCCCGCACCCGCGAGCGCTCACCGTCCGGGGTCGGCTCAGGGTGCGCTCCGGGTGGTCCCCGATGCGGGGCGGGCCGGCCGGCTGGGAGGCTCGGGAGCACGACGCGGGGACGGCCCGCGCCCGGGACGAGGAGACGCACGATGGCACCGCGCACGACGGCACGGCGCAGCGCAGCAGGGCGCACGGCGGCAGGGCGTACGGCGGCAGGGCGTACCGCGGTGCGGCGCCGGACGGCCGGCGCGGTGGCGCTCGGGGCGGTCGCCGCGGTCGCGCTCGGCGGGTGCGTGGCGTCCGCCGGACCGCGCGAGACCCGGGAGGTCGAGGTCGGGGACGTCCACGCCGTGGACCTCGGCACGGGCGGCGAGCTGACCGTGCGGCGCGGCGACCGGGCCGGCCTCACCATCACGGCCGGCGCGCGCACGCAGGACCGGCTGGTCGTCCGCGAGCGCGACGGCGTGCTGCTCCTGGAGGCGGACAGCCGGCCGTTCGGCGGCCTCGGGGACGTCGAGTACGAGCTCGTCCTTCCCCGGGTCGACGAGGTGG
The DNA here is from genome assembly GCA_014763765.1 of Micrococcales bacterium. Lineage (GTDB taxonomy): Bacteria > Actinomycetota > Actinomycetes > Actinomycetales > Cellulomonadaceae > Cellulomonas. The sequence continues at coordinate 1,921 of JACXUT010000271.1, read as the reverse complement.
CGGTGTCCGGCTCGGGCGACGTCGAGCTGGCCGACGTCACGGGTGAGCGGCTCCGGGTGCTGGTCGAGGGCTCGGGCAGCGTGTCCGCGTCCGGCGTGGACGCCGACCGGGTGGACGTGACGATCGAGGGCTCCGGCGGTGTCGAGCTGTCCGGCCGGGCGGGTGCGGCCAACCTGAGCATCGAGGGCTCCGGCGACCTGGACCTGGAGGACCTCCGGCTGGAGGAGGCGAACGTGTCGGTCGAGGGCTCCGGCGACGTCGAGGTCAGCGTGCGGGACCGGCTCGCCGTGTCGATCAGCGGCTCCGGGACCGTGAGCTACACCGGCGACCCGCGGGTCGAGCAGGACGTCTCGGGGTCCGGCTCGGTCGAGCGCGGCTGACGGCCGCTCAGAGCACGTCGGACCCGGCGACCACCCGCGCCCCGGGCACGGGGCCGGAGGCGGTGAGCACCGAGTCGGCGACCCCTGCGGCGGTCATCGCCGCGGCGATCACGAGCGCGTGCTGCCGGCTGCGGGCCAGCGCCGCGACCGTCGGGCCGGACCCGGAGACGACCACGCCGAGCGCCCCGGCGTCCTCGGCGACGGCGAGCGTCTCCACGAGGCCGGGCGCGAGCTCCACGGCCGCGTCCTGCAGGTCGTTGTGCAGCAGGGCGCCGACCGCCGGCGCGTCCCCCGCCCGCAGCGCCTGCAGCAGCGCGACGTCGGCGTCGGGCTCCGGCCCCGGGTGGCCGCCGCCGAGCGCGTCGAACTCCTCGAACACGCGCGGCGTCGCGAGCCCCTCGTCCCGGACGCCGAACGCCCAGTGGTACTCCCCGCGACTGAGGGCGGCGGTCAGCAGGTCGCCCCGGCCCGCCCCGACGGCGGTCTGGCCCATGAGCAGGAACGGCACGTCGGAGCCGAGGTCGGCGGCGAGCTCGTGCAGCTCCTCCCGTCCGAGGCCCGTGCCCCAGAACGCGTCGCACGCCAGCAGCGCGGCAGCCGCGTCGGCGGAACCCCCGGCCATGCCGCCGGCGACCGGGACGCCCTTGTGCAGGTGCAGGTGCACGCCGTCGGAGACACCGGTGCGGTCGGCCAGGGCACGCGCCGCCCGCAGCGCCAGGTTGCTGCCGTCCGTGGGCACCAGCTCCGACTGCGGCCCGGAGACCGTGACGCGCAGCTCGTCGGCGGCGCTCGCGACCACGTCCTCGTAGACCGAGACGGCCTGGAACGCGGTCGACAGCGGGTGGTACCCGTCCGGCCGGCGCGGGCCGACCCGGAGCGAGAGGTTGACCTTGCCCGGCGCCCGCACGCGGACCTCACGGCCGGTGCGGGGGGCGAGGCGCAGGTCGGTCACGGGACCACTGTGCCAGGTCCGGGCGCTGGTGGCGCGGGGTCGTCGGACCCGGGCCGGGCGCCCTCCGTCGCGCTCAGACGCCGGGCAGGTGCTCGGCGACGCGCGCGAGGGCGGCCACGTCCAGGGCCTCGCCGCGCGCCTGCGGGTCGACCCCCGCCGCCGCGAGGGCCGCGACCGCGGGCCCCGACCCCCCGGCGAGCGGTGCGAGCGCGGAACGCAGCATCTTGCGCCGCTGCGCGAACGCCGCGTCCACGACGGCGAACACCTGCTCGCGGGTGGCGGACGTCGGCGGGGGCTCGCGCCGGTCCAGGCGCACCAGCGCGGAGTCGACGTTGGGCACCGGCCAGAACACCGTGCGCCCCACGGTCGCGGTGCGGCGCGCGGAGGCGTACCAGGCGGCCTTGGCGGACGGCACCCCGTAGGTGCGGCTGCCCGGCGGGGCGGCGAGCCGGTCCGCGACCTCGGCCTGCACCATCACCAGGACGCGCTCCAGGGTCGGGAACCGCTCGAGGAACGTCAGCAGCACCGGCACGGACACGTTGTACGGCAGGTTGGCGACCAGCGCGGTGGGCGCCAACCTGCCGTACAA
>JACXUT010000270.1 GCA_014763765.1 Micrococcales bacterium | reverse complement strand
ATCCCGCTGAACGCGGCGATCCCCCACCCCGCGCCGTCGGGTGCGCGGTGGGTGTACCAGGCCTGGTGGGCGCGGAAGAAGTTGCCGAGGCCGAGGTGGACGTGACGCACCGGCGGCGCCGGACGGCGCCGGACGGGACGGCTCACAGGCCGAACACCTCACGGGGCCGGCCGACCACGAGGTCCACCGCGGTGTCGACGGCCTCGTCCAGCTCCAGGCGGTGCTCCGCGACGAGCCGCGCGAGGTGGCCCGCGTCGATCCGGCGGCTCATGTCGTGCCGCGCCGGGATGGAGCAGAACGCCCGCGTGTCGTCGACGAAGCCCGCCGTCTTGCGGAAGCCGGCGGTCTCCGTGACCGCGTCGCGCCACCGGCGGATCGCGTCGGGCGCGTCGTAGAACCACCAGGGCGCCCCGGCGTACACCGACGGGTAGAAACCGGCGAGCGGCGCGACGTCGCGCGCGTACGTCGCCTCGTCGAGCGAGAACAGCACGACCGTGAACCCGGGATCGGTCCCGAACCGCTCGAGCAGCGGCGCCAGCGCGTCGGTGAACTCGGCCGCCGCCGGCACGTCGTGCCCCGTGTCCGGGCCGAAGCGCCGCGTCGTCGGCGGGTGGTGCCCGCGGCGCACCCCCGTGTGCAGCGTCATCGTCAGCCCGTCGTCGGCCGACATGCGCGCCATCTCCAGCAGCATGTGCCCGCGCAGCGCGGCGGCCGCGGCGGGCGTCGCGGTGCCGGCGACCGCGTCGCGGTAGACCCGCGCGGCCTCCTCGTGCCCGAGCGGGTACGCGCGCACGTCCGCGTGGCTGTGGTCGGCCGACAGCGCGCCGTGCGCGCGGAAGACCTCGCGGCGGCGCTCCATCGCGGCCACCCAGCCGGGCCAGGTCCGCGTGTCGACGTCCGCCACCGCGCCGAGCGCCGCCACCGCGTCCACCCAGCCGGGCGCGGCGGGCTCGAGGTAGCGGTCGGGGCGGAACGTCGGGACGACGCGCCCGTCCCACGCGGGGTCCGCCGCGAGCGCCGCGTGCGCCGCGAGGTCGTCGGCGGGGTCGTCGGTCGTCGCGAGCAGCTCGATGCCGAACCGCCGGAACAGCGCGCGCGGCCGGAACTCCGGGCGGGCCAGGGCCGCCTGGACGCCGTCGAACAGGTCGTCGGCGGACGCGCCGGACGGGCGCAGGTCGAGGCCGAACACCTCCGTGAGGACGTAGCTGGTCCAGTACGCGACCGGGGTGCCGCGGAAGACGTCCCAGTGCTCGCAGAGCAGGCGCCACGCCGCGCGCGCCTCCGCCTCGTCCAGGTCGTCCCGGCCGACGCCGAGCCGGTCCAGCGGCACGCCGGCGGCGTGCAGCAGCCGCGTGACGTAGTGGTCCTTGGACACCAGCAGCGAGGTCGCGTCGCGGAACGGCCGGTCCTCCAGGAGCAGCGCGGCGTCGACGTGCCCGTGCGGGGACAGCACCGGCAGGTCCCGCACCGCCGCGTGGATCTCCCGGGCGATCGCGCGGACCTCCGGCGCCGACGGGAGGAGGCGGTCCTCGTGCAGGTGGACCCGGGTGGCGACGCTGCTCATGCCTGGCATGCTCCCCGCCCCGGCGGCGGCGGGACAACCGGTTGCCACGACTTGCGGCGGGACCGGCTCAGCGCGGTCGCGGCCCGCTCTGCGCCTCCTCCAGCCACACCGCCGGGTCCGGGGACCCGCACAGCGCGGAGCCGCTGACCACCCAGGTCGCGCCGTGGGCGGCGCAGTCGCGGGCGCGGTCGAGCGTGACGCCGCCGTCGACCCCGAGCGCCGCACGCCCGGCCAGCGCGTCCAGCCGCGGCAGCGTCGCCGGCTCGAACGCCGCGCCGGCCCTGCCGGGCACGATCGACATCACGAGCACCGCGACGTCGTCGGGGAGCCCGTCGACCACCGCGGGCCGGGTGCCGGGCGCCACCGCCACGCCGGGCCGGCGGCCGCGCCGGCGCACCCGCTCCACGGCCTCCTGCCAGCCCCGCGCCTCGGCGTGCACGACGACCGTGTCGCAGACCTCCGCCCAGTCGTCGACGTGCGCGAGCGGGTCCGTGACCATGAGGTGGGCCTCGCCGGGCAGCCCGGTGCGGCGCATCAGGCGCGCCGCGGTCGCGACGTCGAACCCGCCGGGCGCGGCGAGCACGCCGTCGGAGGCGTCCCAGTGCCACCGTCGCAGGCCGGCGGCCGCGAGCCGGCCGGCCTCGGTGTCGAGCCGGTCGCGCGGGGTGGACCAGAGCGACGCGGCGACCAGCAGGGTCACCGCGTCAGGCCCCGCGCCACCGGCGGCAGCGCGAGCAGCGCCTCGGCGAGCGCGCGATCCGTGACGAGCTCCGTGCACAGCCCCGCGCGCACGATCGCCGCCACGGCCCGCGCCTTGCGCGCCCCGCCCGCGGCCGCGACGATCCGCGGCACGGCGCGCATCTGCTCGTAGGCGATGGTGACGCAGCGGTCCTGGAACCCGGGGGCCACGAGGTGGCCGTCGTCGGAGACCAGCAGCGAGGCGACCTCGGCGCGCACGCCGGCCTCGAGCAGCGCCTGCCGCTCGTCCTCCCCGATGGTGCGCAGGAGCTGGGAGTCGGGCGGGTCCCAGGACCCGACGGACACGACGGCGGTGGTCACGGAGCCGAACATCTGCAGGGCCGCGGCGACGTCCGGCTGCCGGCGCAGCGCGGCCGCGGTGCGGGCGTCGTCCACGACCAGGGGCGCGAAGATCGGCCGCGCCACGCCGCCGGAGCGCAGGGCGACGCGGCGGACGATCTCGACCGGTGACTCGGCGAGGTCCGTGCCGATGGCGCCGGTGAGCTGCACGACGTCCACACGCGGCAGCGGCGGCAGGGCCGCGCTCATGGCGGTCAGCGTGCGGCCCCACGCCAGGCCGAGGACCTCGCCGGGACGGAGCGTCGCGCTGAGCACCTGCGCGGCGGCCTCGCCCACCTGGCGCCGCACGGCGTCGGCGTCGCCGCCGGACTCCACGACCGTGACCTCCGCCAGACCCAGGTGCTCGCGCAGCCGCGCCGCGAGCGCGGGGTCGCGCAGACCGTCGGCGTGGACCGTGATGGTCACGACGCCCTCGGCCCTGGCCTGCTCGAGCAGGCGCGCGACCTTGAAGCGCGACAGGCCCATCTCCTGGGCGATCTGCACCTTGGACACGTCGTCCACGTAGTAGCGGCGCGCGGCCAGGACCATCAGGCCGCGCTCGTCCGGCGAGCTCCCCCGCGCGTCTGCCTCCTCGCTCATGTGAGCACTGTAGCGCGCTCGAACGTATCCAAACCGTGATCTGGAACCGGGTTGCCAGGATCGACGACCGCACCGTACGGTCGTCGCAGATGAGCACCACACCGTGCTCAGATGAGCAAACTGCAAGGAGGCAGTCCATGGTCAGGCGACGCCGGATCCCGGAGGAGCTCGGCATCGGTGTGGTGATCGTGCTCGTCGCCGCGATCTTCAGCCTGATGTCGCCGACGTTCCGCACGTTCGACAACGCGAACCTGCTGCTGCTCAACGGCACGGTGATCGCGTTCCTCGCGATGGGGCAGGCGTTCGTGCTGCTCACCGGCGGCATCGACCTGTCGACGGGCTCGAACATCGCGCTCACCGGCATGGTCGCGGCGCTCCTCATGCGCTCGGGGCTGCCGTGGTGGCTCGCCGCGCTCGCCGCACTGGCCGTGGGCGCGCTGGTCGGCACCATCAACGGCGCGCTGATCCACTACCTGCGCCTGCCACCGTTCATCGTCACGTTCGCCGCCTTCGGCGTCGCCGCGAGCATCCCCCTGATCCTCACCGGCGCCAGCTCCGTCAACGTCGCCGACCCGATGTTCGCGGTGATCGGCCGCGGGTCGCTGTTCGGCGTGCCGATGCCCGTCGTGCTCGTCGCGGTGTTCGCCGTCGTGCTGACCGTGCTGCTCAAGCTCACCCCCACGGGCGTGCGGATCTACGCGGTCGGCGGCAACCGCGAGACCTCCCGGCTGTCGGGCATCCCCATCGGCCGCGTCACGATGCTGGTCTACGCGCTGTCCGGCCTGTGCGCCGGCATGGGCGGCCTCATCGTCACCTCCCGCCTCATGGTCGGCTACCCGTCCGCGGGCTCCGGCAACGAGCTGTTCTACTCGATCGCGGCCGCCGTCGTCGGCGGGGTCAGCCTGTTCGGCGGCATCGGCACCCTGCCCGGGGCCCTGCTCGGCGCGGTGCTGATCGCGACCGTCTCCAACGGCATGAACGTCGTCGGCGTCCAGTCGTACTGGCAGCCGCTCGTCATCGGCCTGATCATCCTCGGCGGCGTCATCGTCGACACCTACCGCCGCCAGTCCTCGCTCACCGCGCTGATCCGGGCCCACCTCCCCGGACGCAGCGGCACCGACGGCACCGACGGGCCCGG
>JACXUT010000269.1 GCA_014763765.1 Micrococcales bacterium | reverse complement strand
GACCTGCGCCGGGGTGAGGCGGCGGTGGGGGACGCCGTGGAGGAGCAGGACCACCTGGGCCGCGGCCTCGAGCTCCTCGGCGAGGTCGACCGCCGCGTCGAGGTGCGTCCCCGCGACGACGGAGCCGTGGTTCGCGAGCAGCAGCACCGGCGCCGCACCCGCGAGGTCGGCGACGCCCGCCGCGAGCTCGGCGCTGCCCGGCAGGGCGAACGGCGCGACCGGGAGGTCACCCAGGCGCATCACCTGGTACGGGGTGGTGGCGGGGAGCGGGCCGGTGGCGGTCCCGGGCGGGAGCGCGGCGGGTTCGAGGCACGACGCCGCGACGGCGGCCGGGGAGTGCAGGTGCACGACGGCGCGGGCGTCGGGCCGGGCCGCGTACACGGCGCGGTGCAGGGGCAGCTCCTTCGACGGCCGTGGTCCGTCGAGGGCAGCCGTCCCGGCGTGGGGCGCCGTGCCGGTGGGCGCCGTGCCGGCGGTGGCTGTGGTGCCGGGTGTCGCGTCGGTGGGGGCGTCGTCGCATGGGCCGGGGGCGACCGGGACCAGCGCGAGGTCCTCCGGTCGCACGCGGGAGAGGCTCGAGCCGGTGGGCGTGACGAGCAGGTGGTCGCCGACCCGGACGCTCACGTTGCCCGAGCCTCCCGGTGACAGGCCGCGCGCGGCGAGGTGGCGGCACGCGGCGACGACGGCCTCGCGGGCGGAGTCGGCGGTGGTCACGGGCAGGCCTCCCAGGCGGCGCGGAACAGGTCGGGACCGCCGAAGTTGCCGGACTTGAGCAGCACGGACAGCCCGGGACGGTCGGCGGGCACCATCCACGGCACGCCCGGAGCGGCCGCCGGGCCGACGTGCAGGACCCGCAGGCCGAGCGCGGCGGCCACCGCGCCGGACGTCTCGCCGCCGGCGACGAGCAGCCGCCCGACCCCCAGGTCCCGCACCGCCCGCGACGCCACCTCCCCGGCCGCGTCCTCCAGCAGCGCCGCGGCCCGCCGGGCTCCGAGACGCTCCTGCGTGGCGCGGACGGCGGCGGGCTCGGCCGAGGACGCGACCAGCACCGGGCCGGGGCCCGCGGCGTAGGCGTCCGCGAGCGCTCGCAGCACCCCGTCGAGCGTGCCCTCGCGGTCGGCGTCGAGCGCGACCGCGTCGAGCGTGATCCGCGGACCGACGAACCGGCCGATCTGCTCGAGCGTGCGGGCGGAGCAGGAGCCGGAGACGACGAGGGCGGGACGGTCGTCGCGGGCACCGGAGGCCCGGGACTCGTGGGGTGACGGCGCGAGGGGCGACGGGCGCGTGTCGCGGGACCCCCGCCGTGCCAGCGCGGCCGCGAGGCCGGCCGCTCCGCCGAGCAGCACGGGCCGGGAGGTGAGCGGGATGGCCGCGGCCAGGGCGTCGAGGTCGGCGTCGGTCAGCGCGTCGGCGAGCACGTGCCGCGCGCCGTCGCCGGCCAGCCGCTCCAGCGCCACCGCCGCCTCACCGGACAGGAGCGCCTGGCGGTCCAGGAGCGCGACGGGGCGCGGTGTCTGCCGCCCGAGCACGCGCACCAGGTCCGGGTCGCGCATCGGGGTGAGCGGGTGGTCGCGCAGCGGCGACTCGGACAGCAGCCGGTCCCCGACGAACAGGTGGCCCTGGTACTGCGTCCGTCCGGCGCGGGGGGTCGCGGGCGTGCCGACGGCGACGGAGGCCGGCCCGAGCAGGTCGAGCAGCGCGTCGGCGACCGGGCCGATCATGCCCTCGTCGGTGGAGTCGAAGGTCGAGCAGTACTTCTGGTAGAGCGCCCGGGCGCCGTGGTCGAGCAGCCAGCGGGCGGACGCGACGGACTCGGCGACCGCCTGCGCACGCGGTGCCGTGCGGGTGCGGAGCGCGACGACGGCGCAGTCGCACGGCGGCAGCTCGAGCCCCGCCCCGGGCACCCCGAGGACGACGACCGCCGACCCGCCGGCGTCGCGCACCGCGTCCGCGAGGTCGCAGGCCCCGGTCACGTCGTCCGCGACGACGCCGAGGTGCGGCCCCGTCGCGCCGGGGGCTGCCGGTCCTCCCGTCACGCCGGTGCCCGCGCCGTGCCGGCGGGTGCGCGGTCCGTCCCGCCTCCGGCGCGGGCGGCGTCCCGGGTGTCGTCGTCCGCCGCACCGCCCGTGTCGCCCGGCCCGGCCGTCGCCGCGACCACGACCCGCTCGCACCGCTCGCGCAGCAGGGCGAGCTGCTCGGGGGTGGCCGCGTCGTCGACCACGACGGCGTGCGCCTGCTCGAGGCCCAGCACCCGCATGGGTGCGCGCGCGTCGAGCTTGCGGTGGTCGAGCAGCAGCACGACGCGCTCGGCGATGGCTGCCATGGCGCGCTTGGTGTCGGCGTCCCACTGGTCGGCCGAGAACACCCCGGCCGGGCCGGCGGCGGTCGCGGACAGGACGGCGACGTCGACGGCGAGGTCGGCGAGGCCGGCGCGCGTGCTCGGCCCGGCGAACGACCGCGTCAGCCGGTGGTAGGTGCCGCCGAGCGCGACCACCTCCAGGTCGTCGCGCGCGGTGCAGGTGGTGATGACCGGCACCGAGTGGGTGACGACCGTCAGCCCGCCGGGCAGCCGGCGTGCGAGGGCCGCCACGGTGGTGCCGGCGTCCAGCGCGACCACGCCGGCGTCGGCGAGCAGCGGCAGTGTGGCGCGCGCGACCGCGTCCTTCTCCCGCGCGGCCTCGGTGCGGCGCAGCTCGAACGACGGCGCCGCGCTGCCGTCCACGAGGCTCGCGCCGCCGACGACGCGGCGGACGAGCCCCTCGGCGGCGAGCTGGCCGAGGTCCCGGCGGATGGTCATCTCGGACACGCCGAGCTCCGCGGCCGCCGTGCTGGACGACACGTAGCCGGTCTCCTCGAGGCGGCGCAGCAGCTCGTCGCGGCGGCGGGGGGCGGCGGAGTAGCGCACGGACGTCATCCAACGGGGCCGGTCGTGGGTTGTCAATCATCGGACATGGTTGACCGAAGTGTTCGATGACGAACACACTGGGCGGGTGAGTCGTCAGCGCCGCCGGGTGGGCCTCGGCATCGACGTCGGGACCACCAACGTCAAGGTGGCGGTGGTCGACGTGCCCGAGGACGGCGCGGACGCGCCCGTGCTGCTCGCGGTCGCGTCGGCCCCGACGCCCGGCCCCGCGGCCCTCGACCGGACGCTGCGCGAGCTCGCCGTCCGGGCGCTCGCCGCGGCCGCGCGCCGCACCGGGTCAGCCGTCGTGCCCGAGGCCGTCGGCCTGGCCTCGATGGCCGAGACGGGCGTCCCGCTCGACGCGGACGACCGGCCGCTCGGACCGTGGCTCCGCTGGGACGGCCACCGGGCCGCCGCCGAGGCCGCCGCGCTCGCGGACCGGCTCGGCGCGACGGCCCTGTTCGAGGCGACCGGGGTGCGCCCGAGCGCGAAGGTGCCGCTCGCGACGCTCGCCTGGCTCGGCGCCCACGAGCCGGCGACGCGCGCCGCGCTGCACCGGTGGGCCGGCGTCGCCGACCTCGCGGCCCTGCGGCTCACCGGCGAGCTCGTCACCGACCACACGCTCGCCGGGCGGACCATGGCGTACCGGCTGCCGGCCACCGGCGTGCCGCTGCCCGACGGGTTCGACGCCGACCTGCTCGCCGAGGTCGGCCTGCGCCCGGAGCACCTGCCCCGGGTCGCGCCGCCCGACGCGGTCGCCGGGACGGTGAGCGCCCCCGCCTGGGCCGCGGCCGGTGTGCGCAGGGGCACGCCCGTCACCGTGGCCGGTCACGACCACGCGGTGGGTGCGTGGGCCGCCGGCGTCCGGGCGCCGGGGGACGTCGCCGACTCGATCGGGACCGCGGAGGCCGTGTGCACCGTGCTCGCCGCCGACCCCGTGCGCGCGGACGTGGCCCGCGCGGGCATGAGCCTGGTCCGGACCGTCGCGGGCCTGCCCGCCCTGCTGGCCGGGTCGTCGAGCGCCGGGGCGATGGTCCGGTGGTGGCTGGAGCACGAGGCCCCGGGCTGGTCGGCCGACGCGCTGTTCGCGGCCGTCGCGGCCCTGCCGGCGGACGAGCGCCCGCACGACGTGGTGGTGCTGCCCTACGTGAGCGGGCGGCAGACGCCGGAGCCCGACCCCGGCGCCCGCCCTGCCGTCCTGCACCGCGGCAGCCACGGGCCGGTGGCGCTCGCGTCCGCCATGGTCGACGGGCTCGCGCTGCACGCCCGGTGGATGCTCGAGGTCCAGGCCGGACTCGCGGGTCCCGACCACCGGCCCCGGCAGGTGCGGGTGCTCGGCGGTCCGGCGGGGCGGAACACCGCGTGGATGCGCGCCAAGGCGCTCGCGGGGCCCGTGCCCGTGCGGCTCGTGGACGGCGCCGAGCCCGTCGCCGCGGGGGCCGCCCTGCTCGCCCTGCACCGCGCCGGGCTGCTCGGCGCGGGCGAGG
>JACXUT010000268.1 GCA_014763765.1 Micrococcales bacterium | reverse complement strand
TCGGATCGGGTGGGGGCTGCCCGATGCCGCGCGTCCGCATGCGGGAACGGGCGTGTGGCTCCAGGTCGAGGGGTGGAGCCGGGCCTACGGGATAGAAGGAGTTCCCGCGACCGCGGCGTCCGGGGTTCGCTGCGAAGTCGGGCGCGGGGAGTTTGCCCCCGACATGTACGAGCGGGTGTCCTCACGGCCTGACTGGATGCCGACGCTCCTGGAGATCGTCGACGGGGCGACCCGGAGGGCGCTTGCGGATCACGCGTGGAGCGTCTCGTTCGCGAGAGTGTTCGGCGGCGATGTGCGCGGTGAGGCGGACTGGTATCTCACGCAGCGGGTAGAGGCCGACGATGCCTTCTTCCCCTTCACGGACCCGAGCGACGTGGAGTTCTGGGTGGACTCCGTCTGGCCTGATCTCCGGGACTACCTGCGGTCCCTGGACGCCTCCGCCTGAGCTCCGTCTGATGGGGGGCTGTTCTCGGTCTCCGCGAGGAACGTGGGCGTGCCGGCGCACCCCGGCCCGCGTCGACCGGGCGAAGTCCCGCAAACGCCTCAGCCCCTCCGGGCCGCGTCCGATGGGCTGGGGTGAGCGGCACACGGACGGGCCGCCGCGGCGCACTCCGCCGCAGACGCACCACCAGGGACGGGAACCGCTGTGATCATCGTGACGCGCCTGAACGGGGCCCAGTTCGGGGTCAACCCGGACCTGCTCCAGCGCGTCGACAGCGCTCCCGACACCATCCTGACCCTCATCGACGGGACGAAGTACATCGTCCGGGAGTCGATGGCCGAGGTCATCGCGCGGGTCAACGAGCACCGCGCGCAGCTCCTGGCCCGCGCCCAGGAGATCCAGGCCGCGCCGTCGCCGGCGGTCGAGCTGGTCCGGGACGCCGACGAGGCGCCGGCCGGTGACGACCCGGGTGACGAGGGCGACGGCCCGCTCGCCGACCCTGTCCCCCTGAGACCCAGGAGCCGCTGATGGATCCCGCCGGCTTCATCGGGCTGGTCGTCGCCTTCGGTGCGATCTTCGGCGCCCTCATCATGGAGGGCGCCGACCCGATGTCGATCTTCCTGCCCGCGCCGCTGCTGCTGGTGTGGGTCGGCACGATCGGCGTCGGCATCGCCGGGCACACGGTCAAGGACGTCATCGAGTCGTACAAGGCGGTGCCCCGGGCGCTGATGAGCAAGGTCCCGGACCCGACGACGACGGTCGACACGCTGGTGGAGCTGGCGGACCGGGCGCGGCGCGAGGGCCTGCTGGCGCTGGAGGACGCGGCGAAGGACATCGACGACCCGTTCCTGCGCGGCGGCCTGCAGGCCGCGATCGACGGCACCGACCCGGACGACCTGCGGATGATCCTCGAGGACAAGATCGCGACCAAGCGGACCCGCGAGAAGACGCACGCGAAGTACTTCCAGGACATGGGCGGCTACGCCCCGACGATCGGCATCATCGGCACGGTCATCTCCCTGGTGCACGTGCTGGAGAACCTGTCCGACCCGTCGTCGCTGGGCCACTCCATCGCCGCGGCGTTCGTCGCGACCCTGTGGGGCATCCTGTCCGCGAACGTCGTCTGGCTGCCGCTCGGCACCCGCATCAAGCGGTTCTCCGACCTGGAGTGCGCGCAGATGGAGGTGACCCTCGAGGGCCTGCTGGCCGTGCAGGCCGGCGCCAACCCGCGCCTGGTCGGCGAGCGCCTGCGCAGCCTGCTGCCGGACACGCCCGCCGCGAAGGAGGCGGCGTGAGCGGCCACGGCGGTCGCGGCCGGAGCCGGCGCGGCGGGGGGCACGACGAAGAGCACGTGAACCACGAGCGCTGGCTCGTGTCGTACTCGGACATGATCACCGTGCTCATGGCGCTGTTCATCGTGCTGTTCGCGATCAGCCAGGTGGACCAGCAGAAGTACGTGCAGCTGCGGGCGTCCCTCGCGGCGGGGTTCGGCGACGGCTCGGTGAACCAGTCGGTGCTGGACGGCAGCGACGGCACGATGGACGGCCTGACGCCCGCCACGGAGCAGCAGCCGGACACGAGCACGGCCGGCATCGTGAGCGCCGACGAGGGCCTTGGCCTGCAGGCGTCCGACCCGTCCCCGGAGGCGGTCAAGGACCCCGCGCAGGTGGACGCGTCCACCCTGGCGGCGGCACAGGCGGAGGCCGCGCACCTCGACGAGGTGAAGCAGCACATCCTCGCCGCGCTCGGCTCGGCGGGCCTGCAGGACGCCGTGCGGTTCCGGATGGACGAGCGAGGGCTGGTGCTGGGCCTGGTGGCCGACGACGTGTTCTTCGCGCAGGGGTCGGCGCAGCTCACCGCCACCGCGATGCAGGTGCTGGACCTCGCGGCCCCGACCCTCGTGGGCCTGCAGGAGCAGATCTCGGTCGAGGGGCACGCGAACACCGTGCCCATCTCCGGCCGGTACGCGACCAACTGGGAGCTGTCCTCGGACCGCGCCACCCAGGTGCTGCGGCACCTCGTGGAGAGCGACGGCATGCCGGGCAACCGCATCCAGGCGGTCGGCTACGGCGACACCCGCCCCCTGGTGCAGGGGAGCGGCGACGACGCGATGACCGCCAACCGGCGGGTCGACATGGTGATCCTGAGCGCGGCCCCGGAGGCGGTCCGCGCCCTGCTGCCCGCGGTGGCAGCCGGAAGTGCGACGGGAGGGTGAGGACGAGATGCCCATCGAGCAGCGTGTGATCGGCGGCGGCCAGAAGATCGGCGGCGGTCAGAAGATCGGCGGGTCCAAGGACGCCCCGGCGCCCGAGCCGGAGGAGCCGAAGAAGAAGAGCAAGAAGATGCTGGTCGTGATCATCGCCCTCGTGCTGGTGGTCGGCGGCGGCGCGGCGTACTTCTTCCTGTTCGCCAAGGGCGGCGGCGACGCGGAGCCGGCGGCAGAGCCGGAGCCCGTGCCGGGCGCCGTCGTGGCCGTCGAGCCGATCAGCCTGAACCTGGCCGACGGGCACTACCTGCGCCTCGGCTTCGACCTGCAGCTGACCGAGGAGGTCGGCGAGGAGGCTCCCGACACGGGCAAGGCGGTGGACGCCGCGATCGCGCTGTTCTCCGGCCGGTCCGTGTCGGAGGTCAGCGACCCGGAGAAGCGCGAGGAGCTCAAGAAGAAGCTCCTGCACCAGGTCGAGGAGCTCTACGAGGGGGAGGTGATGGACCTCTACCTGACGAACTACGTCACGCAGTGAGGGGGAGCGCGGCGACGCGCCTCCCTCCGGCCGGGACCCGGGCCAGCAGCGTCCGGGGCCGGTGAACCACGGCGCCACGGAGGGCGCCACATCGCTCCGCAGCACGACGGCCCACGACGGGCCGAGGGCGGAGGAAGTTCCGGGCACGACCCCTCACATCACCCGTTCGCGCGCCGATGAGGGTGGGCGTGACGGTCCACACCCAGGGTCAGCCCCCTGCGCGCTCGCGGCGGCGGACGCACGTGCCCGAGCCCTACGACTTCCGGCGCCCGATGACGATGGCGCGTGAGCACGCCCGCGTCCTCGAGATGGCGTTCGAGACCTTCGCCCGGCAGTGGGGCAACCAGCTCACCGCCCGGCTCCGCGCGATGGCGCAGGTCACGCTCGACGGGCTGAGCCTGACGTCGTACGACGAGTACGTCCGCACCCTGCCCGGCACCACGGCGATGATGCTGTGCACGATCGAGCAGACCCGGCAGACCGCCGTCGTGCAGGTGCCGGTGAGCACCACGATGGTCTGGATCGACTTCCTGCTCGGCGGCCCCGGCAGCGGCGACCCCCGCGAGGACCGCGAGCTGACCGAGATCGAGCTCACCCTGCTGCGCGGCGTCATGCAGGCCGCGCTCGGCGACCTCGGCTACGCGTTCTCCGCGCTGGCCCCGCTGGACGTCACGTTCCGGTCCGTGCAGTACAACCCGCAGTTCGTGCAGGCCGTGCCGGCCTCCGACGCGGTGCTCGTCGCGACGTTCCAGATGCGCGTCGGTGAGCGCGAGGACCTCGCGACCGTGATGTTCCCGGCGGAGCTGCTGCTGGCGGCCGTCCGCCAGGCCGACGGCTCCACCGGCCGGTCGCTGGAGGACCAGCGCGCCCACGAGGTCGCGCTGGCCGACCTGGAGGCTGCCGTCGAGGAGGTCCCCGTGGAGGTGGCCGTGCGGTTCGCGCCGGTCGTCGTCCGCCCCCGTGACGTCGTCGACCTGGCGGTCGGCGACGTCGTGCCCCTGTCCCACCCGTCGTCCCAGCCGCTCGACGTGGTGGTGGACGGCGTCGTGCTCGCCCGGGCCGCCGCCGGGAACAACGGCTCCCGCCTGGCCTGCATGGTCGTCACCGTCGAGGAGAAGCACTGATGAACGCCCCCACCGCCGAGACCACGGACGCCGCGGTCGCGCTCGCCGCGGCCACCGCCGCCGCCCGGCTGCTGCCCGCCGCCGCGCCCCTCGTGCCCGCGCCCG
>JACXUT010000267.1 GCA_014763765.1 Micrococcales bacterium | reverse complement strand
GTGGGAGGGTGGGCGCATGACCACCCCCCGCGAGGACGTGCTGGAGCCCTGGACCGGGACCTGGGAGCCGGAGGGCGACTACGACCGCCTGCTGCTCGACGGCCTCGACCTCTCCGGTGCCGACGGCGAGGGCGCCCGGCTCGTCGAGTGCCTGCTGCGGGGCTGCGACCTGGAGGGCGCGACCCTCGACCACGCGCGCCTCGTCGACACCACGCTCGCGGACTGCCGGGCGGGCGCCGTGCGGGCGCGCGGGGGCTCGTGGCGGGACGTCGCGCTGCGGGGGTGCCGGTTCGGCGCCGTCGAGGCGTTCGGCGGCACCTGGGACCGGGTGACCGTCGAGGGCGGCAAGATCGACTACCTCAACCTGCGCGACTCCCGGGTGCAGGACCTGCGGTTCACCGGCTGCACGATCGGGGACCTGGACCTCGCGGGCGTGCGCGCCGCCCGCGTGACGTTCGCGGACTGCCGCGTCGGCCGGCTCGACGTCACCCGCGCCCAGCTCCGCGACACCGACCTGCGGGGCGCCGAGCTCGCCGGCGTCGACGGGATCGTGGGCCTGCGGGGCACGACGATCAGCCGCGAGCAGCTCCTGGACCTGTCCGAGGTGCTCGCCGCGCACCTCGGCGTGACGGTGGACTGACGGGGCTCAGTCCTCCACGGCCGGGCCGCACGCGGCCGCCGCCGTCGCCGCGATGGACTCGATGCCCGTGACCGCCGGCCGCGGGCGCGGGTCGTCGGCCACCGCCCAGCAGCCGTCGACGACCTCGTAGCGGGCGCGCGGGCCGTGCTCGACGAAGGCGCGCAGGCCGTCGAGCAGCCGGTCCACGACCTCGGCCGTCGTCCCGACCCCGACCGACGCCCGGACCGCACCGCCCGTCACGCCGACGCGCGCCAGCAGCGGGTGCGCGCAGAACCGGCCGTCGCGGACGCCCACCCCGTGCTCGGCCGAGAGGTACGCGGCGACGAGGCCCGGGTCGTGCTCCCCTACGGTGAACGACACGACGCCGACCGGGTCGGTGGAGTCCGGCCACAGCCGCAGCACCCGCACGCCGGGGACCGCCGCGAGGCCGTCGAGCAGCCGGTCGCGCAGCGCCGACTCGTGCGCCGCCAGCGCGCCCTCGGGCAGGGCGGACAGGGCGTCGCACGCCTCCGCGAGCGCCACCGCGCCGATCACGTTCGGGGAGCCGCCCTCGTGCCGGGCGGGCGCCGGCTGCCACAGCGTGCGGTCGGTGCGCACGTCCCGGACGGCGCCGCCGCCCGCGAGGTACGGCGTGCCGGCGTCCAGCCAGTCGCGCCGGCCGACGAGCGCGCCGGCGCCGAACGGCGCGTACGTCTTGTGCCCGGAGAACGCCACGTAGTCGACCCCCGACTCCGCCAGCGAGAACACCCGGTGCGGCAGCAGCTGCGCCCCGTCGACCGCGACCCGCGCGCCGCCCTCCTGCGCGAGCGCGACCACGGACGCCAGCGGCAGCGACTCCCCGGTCACGTTGGAGGCCCCGGTCACGGTGACGAGCGCGTACGGCTGCCGGGCGAGCTCCGCGCGGAGCGACGCGAGCGTCTCCGCGACGGTCGCCGCCACCGGCAGGATGGTCGCGACCCGGCCCGACCCGCGAACCGAGCGCACCCAGGGCAGCAGGTTGGCGTGGTGCTCGACGTCCAGCACGAGCACGCGCCCGCCCTCCGGGACGCAGCCGGCCAGCAGGTTCAGCGCGTCGGTGGTGTTGCGGGTGATGACGGCGACGTCGTCGGGCCGGGCGCCGGCGATCCGGGCGACCGCCGCGCGGGACGCCTCGTACAGGGCGGTCGACACCTGGGACAGGTACCCGGCGCCGCGGTGCACCGACGCGTACAGCGGCAGCACCTCGACGACGCGGGTGGCCACCGCCTCCAGAGCGGGCGCGGACGCGGCGTAGTCGAGGTTGGCGTACGGCACCGACCGGCCGTCGAGCAGCGGGACGGGCGTGTCACCCCCGACCACGGGCAGCAGGGCGGTGGCGCAGGACAGGGTGCTGACGGACATGGGAGGACCCCCGGTGGATCTCGGTGGGGGCCCGGTCACCGACCGGGCGACCCCGCGCTTGCCGGCCACCGGTCGGTGGACGGCCAGGTCGTCACCCGGGGCACCCCGCCGCGGTGGGAGGGTTGCCGGCCAGCGAGCCGGGGCTTCGCGCTGGCGCTCATGACCTACGCCCGAGGATGCGGCGCGGTCCGCGCGGGTGTCAACCGTCGTCCACAGTGCGGCCTCACCCGCCCCGGGGGCCCGGGGCATGGCGTAGCATCGCCGCACCATCCAGAGCGGCCGAGAGATCTGGCTCGTCGACGCCGCAGCAACCCGCGGCCCGGGGCTCCCACGAGCACGGGCCGGCCGAGGGTGCTTCCGCCAGGTCCGATGGAGGAGAGCATGACGACGACCGACGACCGCCTGCGCTACCGGCTGCTGACCGGGCCGGACGACCGCACGTTCTGCGAGCGGGTGAGCGCCGCCCTCGACGAGGGCTACGTGCTGCACGGCGGCCCCGCCGCGACCTTCGACGGCCAGCGGGTGGTGGTCGCCCAGGCGGTCGTGCTGCCCGAGGCGGCGCGCGCCGAGGTCCGGCCGCTGTGAGCGCCCCGTACGCGGGTGACCTCACCCCGCAGGAGGCCTGGGACCTGCTCGCGTCCGACCCGCGCGCCGTCCTCGTGGACGTCCGCACGGAGGGCGAGTGGCAGACCATCGGCGTCCCGGACACCGCGGAGCTCGCCGACGGCGACGAGCGGACCGCGTTCGTCGAGTGGACCGACGGGACCGGCCGCCCCAACCCGGCGTTCCTCGACGGGCTCGCGGCCGCGGGGATCGTCGCGGGCGAGCCGCGCCCGGTGGTGTTCCTGTGCCGTTCGGGCGTCCGGTCGGTGGCCGCCGCGACGACGGCGACCGCCGCGGGCCTCGGCCCGGCGTACAACGTGCTCACCGGCTTCGAGGGCGACGTCGGCCCCGACGGGCGCCGCGGGCACACCGGCTGGCGCGCCGCCGGCCTGCCGTGGCGGGACGCGTGAGGCCCGCCCCCGGACCCGGCGACTGGCGCGACGAGCGGCTCCCCCGGGCGTCGCTGCGCCCCGACACGCTCGCCGTGCGCGGCGGCACGGTCCGGTCCGGGTTCCAGGAGACGTCCGAGGCGCTGTTCCTCACGCAGGGCTACGTCTACGAGCGCGCCGCCGACGCCGAGGCGGCGTTCGCGGGTGAGGCCGACCGGTTCCTGTACTCCCGCTACGGCAACCCGACGGTGTCGACGTTCGAGGAGCGGCTGCGGCTGCTGGAGGGCGCCGAGGCCTGCTACGCCACTGCGTCCGGCATGTCGGCGGTGTTCACCGCGCTCGCCGCCCTGGTCCGCTCCGGGTCGCGCGTCGTCGCCGCCCGGGCGCTGTTCGGGTCCTCCGTGGTGATCTTCGACGAGATCCTCGCGGGCTGGGGCGTGCGCACCGACTACGTGGACGGGCACGTCCCGGAGCAGTGGGAGGCGGCGCTCGCGACCCCCGCCGACGTGGTGTTCTTCGAGACCCCGTCGAACCCGATGCAGGACCTCGTCGACATCGCCGCCGTCAGCCGGCTCGCGCACGCCGCCGGGGCGGTCGTCGTCGTCGACAACGTGTTCGCCACCCCGGTGCTGTCGCGGCCCCTGGAGCTCGGCGCGGACGTGGTCGTCTACTCGGCGACCAAGCACATCGACGGGCAGGGGCGGGTGCTCGGCGGGGCGATCCTCGGCACCGACGCGTACGTGCACGGACCGGTGCAGACGCTGATCCGCAACACCGGGCCGTCGCTGTCGGCGTTCAACGCGTGGGTGCTGCTCAAGGGCCTGGAGACGCTGTCGCTGCGGGTCCGCCACCAGACCGCGTCCGCCCTCGCGCTGGCCGGCTGGCTGGAGGAGCACCCCGCCGTGTCCGGCGTGCGCTACCCGTACCTGCCGTCCCACCCGCAGCACGCCCTCGCGAGGGCGCAGCAGGACGGCGGCGGGACGGTCGTGACGTTCGGGCTGCGGGTGCCGGAGGACGCGGGGCCGGACGAGGCGAAGCGCGCGACGTTCGCCGTGCTCGACGCGCTGCGGGTCATCGACATCTCGAACAACCTGGGCGACGCGAAGTCCCTGGTCACGCACCCGGCGACGACCACGCACCGCAAGCTCGGCCCGGCCGGGCGCGCGGCGGTCGGCATCGCGGAGTCCACGGTGCGGCTGTCCGTGGGCCTCGAGGACGTGGCGGACCTGCGCGACGACCTCGCCCAGGCCCTCGACACGCTCCCGGCCTGACACCCGGGGCCACGCACCGACCCGCCCGCCGCACGGAGCCGTCCCCGCATCCCGCGGTTCGGATCCGTTCGCACCGACGCGCCCGGCGAGTCCGCACGAACGGATCCGAACGGCGGAAGAGGGAGGGGGCGAGGGGGCGGGGA
>JACXUT010000266.1 GCA_014763765.1 Micrococcales bacterium | reverse complement strand
CCCGTGCCCCCGCGGCCCGGCCCGCCGCTCCCGGGGCGGGCGCGTCGTCCCGCCCGGGGACCGCCCCGACGAGCGCGGTGCCGGCGGCGCCCCCGGCACCCGGGGCGGGTGCCCGGGACGACGCCGCGCGCTCCGGCCGCACGGAGGGTGCGGCGGACGGCGGACGGCGGACGGCGGGCTCGGCGCTCGTGCCGCGGTCCGGCACGGGGGCGTTCCCCGTGCGGCCGCCGGTCGTCAGCCAGGGCTCGGCCGCGCGCTTCGCGGAGCGGGCGCGCGCCCGCCGCCGGCTCGCGTGGCGCCAGATCCTGCTGGTCGCCGGGGGTGTGCTCGTCGTCGCCGCGCTGGCCTGGCTGCTGCTGCTCTCGCCCGTGCTCGCGCTCGAGAAGGACCAGGTCACCGTGACGGGCGCCGGGACCGTGGTCGCGGTCGACCAGGTGCGGGCCGTCGTGGACGCGCAGGACGGCACGCCGTTGCCGCGCCTGGACACGGCGCGGCTGCGCTCCGAGCTGCTCGACGTCCCGGGCGTGCGGGACGTGACGGTCAGCCGGGACTGGCCGCACGGGCTGACCGTGGCGCTGGTCTCCCGCGAGCCGGTCGCCGCGGTGCCGGAGTCCTCGGACGTCGCGGAGCGCGCGGACCACAGCGCGACCGACGGCGACGGCGAGGGCTTCGCGCTCGTCGACCAGGAGGGCGTGCAGGTCGGCCGGGCGGACGCGCCGCCGGAGGGCCTGCCGGTGGTCGAGGTGCCGGTCGGCGAGGCCCGCATCCTCACGGCCACGCTCGGGGTGCTCGAGGCGCTGCCCGAGGACCTGCTCGCGGCCATCGGGCAGGTGTCGGCCGGCTCGCAGGACACGGTGCAGTTCACGCTGCGCGACGGCGCGACCGTCGAGTGGGGGAGCGCGCAGGACTCGGCGCTCAAGGTGGCGGTGCTGCAGGCGCTGCGCGCCGCGCCCGAGACGGCGGGCTCGGCACGCTACGACGTCTCGGCGCCCACGATGCCGGTCGTCGGGTGATCCGGCGCCGACACGCGCGCACCGGTCGTTGAACCCGTCCGGTGCGCCACATACCGTCACACCCAGACAGAACTGACATAACTATAACCCTCTAGTTGAGGGTGAAGGTTCGTCGACATCGCGAGACGAGAGGCACCCACCGTGGCAGCTCCGCAGAACTACCTGGCGGTCATCAAGGTCGTCGGCATCGGTGGTGGCGGCGTCAACGCCGTGAACCGCATGATCGAGGTCGGCCTCAAGGGTGTCGAGTTCATCGCCATCAACACCGACGCCCAGGCGCTGCTCATGTCCGACGCGGACGTGAAGCTCGACGTCGGCCGCGAGCTGACCCGGGGTCTCGGTGCCGGTGCCGACCCCGAGGTCGGCAAGAAGGCCGCCGAGGACCACGCGGAGGAGATCGAGGACGTCCTGCGCGGCGCCGACATGGTCTTCGTCACCGCGGGCGAGGGCGGCGGCACGGGCACGGGCGGCGCGCCCGTCGTGGCCCGGATCGCCCGCTCGCTCGGCGCGCTGACCATCGGCGTCGTGACGCGCCCGTTCACCTTCGAGGGCCGCCGCCGCACGGTGCAGGCCGACTCCGGCATCGAGGCGCTGCGCGCCGAGGTCGACACCCTGATCGTCATCCCGAACGACCGCCTGCTGTCGATCTCCGACCGCTCGGTGTCCGTGCTCGACGCGTTCCGGTCCGCCGACCAGGTGCTGCTCTCCGGTGTCCAGGGCATCACGGACCTCATCACCACCCCGGGCCTGATCAACCTCGACTTCGCCGACGTGAAGTCCGTCATGCAGGGTGCCGGCTCCGCGCTCATGGGCATCGGCTCCGCGCGCGGCGAGGACCGTGCCGTGCAGGCCGCCGAGCTCGCGATCTCCTCGCCGCTGCTCGAGGCCAGCATCGACGGGGCCCACGGCGTGCTGCTGTCGATCCAGGGCGGGTCCGACCTCGGGCTGTTCGAGATCAACGAGGCCGCCCGCCTGGTGCAGGAGGCCGCGCACCCCGAGGCGAACATCATCTTCGGTGCCGTCATCGACGACGCCCTGGGCGACGAGGTGCGCGTGACGGTCATCGCGGCCGGGTTCGACGGCGGCGCGCCCGCCGTCCGGCGCGACTCGCGCGCCCTGGGCCAGGTCAGCTCCGGCGGTGCCGGCGCGGCCCCGGCGGCGATCCCGCCGTCGGCGGCGGTGCCCACCACCACCGCCGCCCACGCCGCGGTCCCGCCGCGCCCGGTGGGCCCGGACGACGAGCAGCGCCCGGCGCCCGGCGTCCCGGCGTTCCTGAGCACCGAGACCGACGCCGGCGCCACCGGCCAGCTCGAGGTCCCGCGGATCTTCGAGGAGGAGGTCGCGCGCCGCAAGGACGACGACCTCGACGTGCCGGACTTCCTCAAGTAGCCGCCGTGGGCGTCCCGGTCCTGGAGGTCGACCTCGGCCCCGGCGTCCGGGCGGGCTTCACCACCCGCGCCGGCGGTGTCAGCGCGCCCCCCTGGGACACGCTCGACCTCGGCCTCGCCGTCGGGGACGACCCGGCGCACGTGCGGGAGAACCGTGCGCGCGTGGCGGCGTGGGCCGGGGCGCCGGTCGCCTGGGCCCGGCAGGTGCACGGGTCCGCGGTGCACGTGCTGGGCTCGGTCGCCGAGGCCGGTGCCGACGCGGTGGCGGACGCCGACGCGCTCGTCACGGCGCTGCCCGGGACCGCCGTCGGCGTGCTCGTCGCGGACTGCGTCCCCGTGCTGCTCGCCGACCCGGTCGCCCGGGTCGTCGGCGCGGTGCACGCGGGCCGACGCGGCCTCGTCGCGGGCGTGCTCCAGGCGGCGGTCGGGGCGCTCGTCGCCCGGGGCGCGGACCCCGCCCGGGTGCGCGCGGTCGTCGGACCGGCGATCTCGGGCCCCCGCTACGAGGTCCCCGAGGAGCTGCAGCGCGAGGTCGCGGCCGTCGTGCCCGCCACGGCCTGCACGACCGACCGGGGCACGCCCGGCCTCGACCTGCCCGCGGGCGCGGCGGCCGTGCTGCGCGAGGCCGGCGTCGGGGACGTGCGGCTCACGGGGTGGTGCACGGACACCGACGCGCGGTTCTACTCGCACCGGCGGGCGCAGCGCGCGGGAGAGGTCACGGGGAGGTCCGCCGGCGTGGTCGCGCTGCTCTGACCGCCGCGGCCGGCCAGCACGGCGGCCGACACGCCGCGTGTCGCAGCAGGGCGGCGCGCTGCGCCGTTGCTAGCGTGACGTCGCAGGACCTTTCAGCAATGCGGATGGAGTGATCGCGATGGCCGGAGCGCTGCGCAAGACCATGCTGTACCTCGGGCTTGCCGACGACCGTGGCGAGCACGACCAGTACGTCGACGAGTACGACGAGCCGGAGGCGACCGTGGGACAGGACTACGAGGCCGAGGTCACGCCGCTGCACCGGACCGCCGCGCCCGTCGAGCGCCCCGTCGCGCCGGCGCCCGCGCCCCGCCACGACGGCGAGGTCCGCCGCATCACGACGATCCACCCGCGCTCCTACAACGACGCGCGCAAGATCGGCGAGGCGTTCCGGGAGAACACCCCGGTCATCATGAACCTGTCGGACATGGACGACGCGGACGCCAAGCGGCTCGTCGACTTCGCCGCGGGCCTGATCTTCGGCCTCCACGGCGCGATCGAGCGGGTCACCAACAAGGTGTTCCTGCTGTCGCCGTCCTCGGTGGAGATCACCGGCGACGGCCGGCCCGCCGAGGCCTCGCGCGCCGGCTTCTTCAACCAGAGCTGACGGATCGGGGAGACTGGGACGCGTGACCTTCGTCCTCGGCCTGCTGCAGCTCGTCGTCCTGGCCTTCATCCTCGTCCTGCTCGTGCGCCTCGTCCTCGACTGGGTGCAGTACTTCGCCCGGGACTGGCGCCCGCGCGGCGTCGCCCTCGTGGTCGCCGAGATCACGTACTCGGTGACGGACCCGCCGCTGCGCGCCCTGCGCCGGGTGATCCCGCCGCTGACGCTCGGCTCGGTGCGCCTCGACCTGGCGTTCCTCGTGCTCATGCTCGGGTGCTCGTTCCTGCTCTCCCTCCTGGGGTGGCTCGCGGCATGACGCCGCTGCTCCCCGGGCCGGCGTGCCCCCGGGTCCGATCGCGTGCCGCGGCACGCGGGCGGGTCGCGTGCACAAATCCCAATGTCCGCTACGGTGGCCCGAGGTGGTCGGCGGACTGCCACCGGCTCGACCCAGTACGACCGAAGAGGTGACGACGATGGCACTGCTGACGGCAGACGACGTCCTGAACAAGAAGTTCCAGGCGACGAAGTTCCGCGAGGGGTACGACCAGGACGAGGTCGACGACTTCCTCGACGAGGTCGTGAACACCCTCCGGGAGACCCAGAGCGAGAACGAGGACCTCAAGGCGAAGCTCGCCGCGGCGGAGCGCCGCATCGCCGAGCTCAGCCGCCAGGGCGCGCAGGCGTCCGCGGCCCCGAAGCCCGAGGAGAAGCCCGCCCCGGCCC
>JACXUT010000265.1 GCA_014763765.1 Micrococcales bacterium | reverse complement strand
GGGCGGGGGTGGGAGGCGGAGGTGGCCGCCGAACTCGCGGCAGTGCCGCGCGACGCCCTCGAGGGTCGCGCGGCCGGCCTCGTCGGTGACGCGCACGCCGGTGGCGTCGACGGTGAGCTCCTCACCGCTGGCCGCGAGCAGGCAGTGCAGCGCCTCGCGGAGCGTGGACGCGGTGTGCACGTCCAGGTCACCGCGCACCGAGATCACCGACTCCCGCCCGGGTCGTCCCAGGTCGATCGTCACGTCCACGGCTCACCCCCCTGCCGCCGGTGCGACCGTCCTGCCACAGCCCGCCAGCGCGAGGGTAGGAGCGGTTCGGCGGTGGCGCGAGGGGAAGCGCCTCGCAGGAGCAGCGCCCGGGGACCGAGACGCCGCACGCGGGGCCTGGTGTCCGAACTCGCACATTCGCTAGTGTGGCAACGTTCCTACATTCCGTCCGGCGCCGCACGGATCCCTGCCCGGGAACCCCGCGCGCGCGACCCGACCGAGGAGAGCCGTGCACCGCACCCTGACCGACCTCACCGCCCGCATCGACCGCACCCTCAAGGAGCGGATCCTCCCCTGGGTCCACACCGGGCGGACCCCGCTCGAGGTGACGGTCGCCCACCTGCCCGGCGAGCCCGTGCCGTTCGCGGAGGCGGTGCGGCTGCCCTTCACGCCCACCGCCGTCGGCGAGCCGTGGGGCCGCGCCTGGTCGACGTCGTGGTTCCGGCTGCGCGGCGTGGTGCCGCCCGGCATGGCCGGCCGTCGCGTGGAGGTGCTGGTCGACCTGGGGTTCCGCACGGGCGGCCCGGGGTTCGAGGCCGAGGGTCTCGTGTACACCCCGGACGGCACCCCGCTGAAGGGCATCGAGCCGCGCAACCTCTACGTCCCGGTGACGGACGCCGCGACCGGCGGCGAGGTGGTCGACCTCTACGTCGAGGCCGCGGCCAACCCGTCGATCGGGGGCGAGCCCGTCACCGCGCTCGGCGACCTCGACACCGTGCCGGACACGCTGCTGTACCGGCTGGCCCGCGCCGAGGTGGCGGTCCTGGAGGAGGAGGTCCAGGCGCTGGCGCTCGACGTGCAGGTGCTGCACGAGCTGGCGCTGCAGCTGCCGGACAACGACCCCCGCCGCGAGTCCGTCCGCGCCGGGCTGGAGCGGCTGGTCGACTCCCTCGACGTCCGCGACGTCCCGGGCAGCGCCGCCCGTGCCCGCGCCCAGGTCGCGGACCTGCTGGCCCGGCCCGCGTCGCCGAGCGCGCACCGGGTGTCGGCGGTCGGCCACGCGCACATCGACTCCGCCTGGATGTGGCCGGTGCGCGAGACGATCCGCAAGTGCGCGCGCACGTTCTCCAACGTGGTGTCGCTCGCCGACCGATACCCGGACCTGCGCTTCGCGTGCTCGTCCGCGCAGCAGCACGCGTGGACGAAGGAGCACCACCCGCGCGTCTTCGACCGGATCCGGGAGAAGGTCGCGTCCGGCCAGTTCGTGCCGGTCGGCGGGATGTGGGTGGAGTCCGACACGAACCTGCCGGGCGGCGAGGCGCTGGTGCGGCAGTTCGTGCAGGGCAAGCGGTTCTTCGACGCGGAGTTCGGCGTCGAGCCCCGCGAGGTGTGGCTGCCGGACTCGTTCGGCTACACCGGCGCCCTGCCGCAGCTGGCACGGCTGGCCGGGTTCCGGTGGTTCCTGTCGCAGAAGATGTCGTGGAACACCACCAACCGGTTCCCGCACCACACGTTCTGGTGGGAGGGCATCGACGGCAGCCGCGTGTTCACGCACTTCCCGCCGGCCGACACGTACGGCGCCAAGCTGTCCGGCGAGCAGCTCGCCTACGGCGTGGCGAACTTCGCCGACGCCGGCCCGGCGAACCGCAGCCTGCTGCCGTTCGGGTACGGCGACGGCGGCGGCGGCCCGACGCGCGAGATGATGGAGACCGCGCACCGCGTCGCGGACCTCGAGGGGTCGCCGCGCGTGGTCGTCGAGACGCCGGCGGAGTTCTTCGCCGGCGCCGAGGCGGAGTACCCGCAGGCGCCGGTGTGGTCCGGGGAGATGTACCTGGAGTTCCACCGCGGCACGTACACCAGCCAGCTCGCGATGAAGCAGGGCAACCGCCGCACCGAGCACCTGCTGCGGGAGGCCGAGCTCTGGGCGGCGACCGCCGCGGTGCGCACCGGCGCGGACTACCCGTACGAGCAGCTGGACCGGATCTGGCAGGAGATGCTCCTGCTGCAGTTCCACGACATCCTGCCGGGCAGCAGCATCGCCTGGGTGCACCGCGAGGCGCGGGCGACCTACGCGCGGCTGCGCGAGGAGCTCGAGGCGCTGGTGGGCGACGCGCTGCACCGTGCGGCCGGGGAAGGCGACGTCGAGGTGGTCGCGAACGCCGCGCCGCACGCCCGCGCCGGCGTGCCGGGGCTGGGGGCCGCACCCGCCGCGGCGTCACCGGCGCCGGTGGAGGTCCGCCGCGACGGCGACGCCGTCCTGCTCGACAACGGGCTGCTGCGGGTCCGGGTCGACGCCGACGGCACGATCGGCGCCGTGCGGGACCTGGTGGCCGACCGCGAGGTCCTCGCGCCGGGCACGTCCGCGAACGTGCTTCAGCTGCACCCGGACCAGCCGGTGCGGTTCGACGCGTGGGACGTCGACGAGTTCTACCGGCACTCCGTCCGCGAGGTCCGCACCGTCGAGGAGCTGGTGGTCGACGACGCCGACCCGGCCCGCCCGCAGGTCCGCGTGACGCGTCGCGACGGGGCGTCGACGTACGTCCAGACGATCGCGCTCGAGGCGGGCGGGCGGCGCGTGGACCTGGCGCTGGACGTCGACTGGCACGAGCGCGAGACGCTCTGCAAGGCCGCCTTTCCGCTGGCCGTCCACGCCGAGCGGTCGGCGAGCGAGACGCAGTTCGGCCACGTGCACCGGGCCACGCACACCAACACGTCGTGGGACGCCGCGCGGTTCGAGATCTGCGCGCACCGCTGGGTGCACGTCGCCGAGCCCGGCTACGGCGTGGCCGTGGTCAACGACTCCACGTACGGGCACGACGTGACCCGACCCGGGCCGGGCGACGCCCGCGGGGCCGGGGCGACGACGGTCCGGCTGTCGCTGGTCCGGGCGCCCCGCTACCCCGACCCGGAGACCGACCAGGGCCGCCACACGATGCGGTACGCGCTGGTGTGCGGCGCCGAGGTCGACGACGCGGTGCGCGAGGGCTACCGGATCAACCTACCGGAGCGCCGCGTCCGGGGCGCGGCTGCGGTCGCCCCGCTGGTCGAGGTCACCGGCGGCGGCGCGGTGGTCGAGGCCGTGAAGCTGGCCGACGACCGGTCGGGCGACGTGGTGGTGCGGCTGTACGAGTCGCGCGGCGGCCGCGGGCGCGCCGTGGTCCGGCCCGGGTTCGCGACGTCGGGCGCGTCGGTGCGGGACCTGCTGGAGCGCCAGGACCCGGACGTCGCCGCGCTCGCACCGCTGACGGACGCGGGCGACGGGGCGGTGGCGCTGGATCTCGCGCCGTTCCAGGTGGTGACGCTCCGGTTCGCGCGGGCCTGACGACCGCGTCCCCGGCGGCCCGTGCGGGCCACCGGGGACGGCGTGGTCGGACCGCCGGAGCGGGCGCGGACCGGCTCAGCGCCCGGCGTCGCCGCCGTCCGGCGCCCCGCCCACCAGCCGGTCGAGCGCCGCGTCGAGCAGCGACCACCCGGCGTCGGTCAGCAGCCAGCGCGCCGCGCCGTCGCCGGTGAGGAACGCGACCGTGCGGGCGGCCGGCGCCGGCGTGCCGTCGGCCAGCGGGGTCCCCGCCGCGACCTCGACCAGCACCGGCCGCGGCTCCGGCTCCGGCGCCCGGGCGACCACGCGCGCGCCGGCCACGGGCTCGCACCACGTGAGCCGCCCGGCCCCGCGGTGCACGACCACCTCGTCGTCGCCGGCACGCACGCGGTCGCGGTCCAGCAGCACACCCGACTCCCGCCCCAGCCCCAGGGTCACGAGCCGGCCGGTCGCCAGCACGGGCACGGCCGCCGCCGCGACGGCCCGGGCGGCGGGCAGCGGGGCGTCCGGGGTCACCACCACGAGGTCCGCCGCGTCCCCGGGCGCCCACGTCGGGCGGAGCTGCGCCGCGAAGCCCCTCCGCCGCAGCCACTGCGCCGTCGCGAGGTCACCGGCCCCCGGGTCCGGGCCCGTGACGAGCACCGCCTGCCGCCCACCGGCGGCGTCCTCCTCCGCGACGGCGCCGGCCGCCGCGAGCGCCTGCCGCAGGAACCCGGCGACGTCCGCCCGCAGGACGTCCGGGAAGTCGGTCTCGACCCGGTCGAGCGCCTCACGCGCGGCCGCGACCTGCCCGGCCGTCGGGGCGCCGGGGCGGTCCAGCAGGTCGCACGCCGCCAGCCCGGCGGCCCCGGTGTGCGCCGCGGCGTCGAGCCACCGGGCGAGCGCGGTCAGCAGCGCGCGGCCGGTCGGGGCCACGCCCGGGCGCTCCCGCTCGGGGCCGGGAGGAAGGGTCGCTGCCT
>JACXUT010000264.1 GCA_014763765.1 Micrococcales bacterium | reverse complement strand
GGGTGGGACGCGGGGGTGGGGCGGCGCGCGCCGCCCCACCCCCGCGAGCCGTCAGGCCGTCAGGCCGTGGGCCCGGCGACGACCACGGTGGACCGCCGCCGTCAGCAGGCCGCCGAACAGCAGCAGCGCCACGGCGTAGCCGACCGCGTCACCGGGCTCGGCGCCCGTGGTGGCGAGGCTGCCGGAGGTCGCGTCGCACTCGACCTCCGCCCCGAGCGGCAGCGTGAAGGCCACCGGGTCGAGCGCCTCGCCCGCCTGGTAGAACCCCTCGAACACACCGGCGCCGGCCGCGGTCAGCGTGGCGGGCACGCCGGACCAGGCCACCTGCGTGGCCCCGCGGGACGCGGTGCCGGCCCCGAGGTCGAGCGTGGCGACCGCGACGCGGGACGACCCCGACGGCCCCGCGACGGTGAGCGTCAGCGTGGCCGACGTGGCACCGGTGAGCCGCACCTGCGGGTCGGAGAACGTCAGGTCGAGCTGCCCGCCGTGCCCCGTGAAGTGCACGCCCCCGGACCACGAGGCGGCGCCCAGACCGGCGTCCGCGTTGTAGCGGCCGGTCCCGCCGGACCACGTCCACGGACCGGTGCCGGAGACGCCGTCCGCGGTGACCGAGCCCTGGGCGATCGGGCCGGTGACGTAGCTGCGGAACGACTCGCGCACGCCCCACGTCAGCGTGGCGCCGGAGACGGCCCGCGCGACGCACACCGGCGCCGCGGCCTCGACCGTGATCGGGAACTCCAGCGTCTGCCCGGCCCCGACGAGGACGAGCGTGTGCGGCCCGGCCGGCGTCGAGGCGGGGATGGTCGCCGTGACCGTGACCGACCCGGCGGCGTCCGCCACCAGACCGCCCGCGAGGAGCACCGGGTCGGAGTGCAGCTCGAGGCGGATGCCCGCCTCGCCCGCGCCGAAGCCGTTCGCGGTCACCGTGACGGACCCGCCGGCGACGACCGAGCCGGCGGCGGACAGGCCCTGGACCTCGCGCACCGGCGTGGCGGGGACCGTCGGGGTCACCGGCGTGACGGGGACCGTCGGCGTGGTCGGCACGCCCGGGGTGCCGCAGGACGTCGCGGCGCCCAGCGGGAGCGTGAAGGACACCGGGTCGAGCGCGGCGCCGGCCGGGTAGAACCCGGCGAACGCCTCGCTGCCCGCGGCGGTCAGCGTGGCGGGCACGCCCGTCCACGCGAGGCGGGAGGCGTCGGAACCCGCCGTGCCCGCGGCCAGGTCGAGCGTCGCCAGCCGGACCCGCTGCGAGCCCTCCGGGGTGGTGACGGTCACCCGCAGCTCCGCCGTGTCGGCGCCGGTGACGCGGACCTCCGGGCTGGCGAACGTCAGGTCGAGCTCGCCGCCGTGCCCCACGAACCGCACGCCGCCGGACCAGGCGGCCGTCGCCAGCCCGTGCTCGTCGACCTGCCCGGTGCCGGCGGACCAGGTCCACGGGCCGGTGCCGGTCACCCCGGTGGCCGACACGCTGCCGCCGGCGACCGGGCCGGTGATGTAGGTGCGGAAGGACTCGCGGACGCCCCAGTCGAGGGTGCCGTCGCTGACGGCCACGCAGGAGGGCGCCGGCGTCCCGCCACCGGTGTCACCTCCGCCCGTGTCGCCACCGCCGGTGTCACCACCGCCGGTGTCGCCGCCGCCGGTGTCACCACCGCCCGTGTCACCGCCGCCGGTCCCGGCGAAGGCGATCGCCACGGACTGCTCGTTCGCGGCCTGCGCGACGGAGGCCCCGACGGTGAACACCGCGAGCGTGCCGCCCTCGAGGCGCTTGTCCTCGAGCGTCGCCCGGTCCACCTCGACCGTCCACGTGAAGTCCGCCGTGCCGTCGGGCTGCACGGTCCACCGCAGGTACGGCGGGGTGTCGTTCACGCCCTGCACCCACCGGGTGTAGGCGTTGCTCCGCGCGGAGGACGGCGCGCCCTCCGACGGCCGCCACGACTCGGCGAGCCAGCCGATCTGCGCGTACACGCCGGCGGGCTGGTTCAGCACGGGCGGGTGGGTGCCCAGGGCGCTGGTGTCGTAGCCCTCGCCGGTGACGGTGATCGTCGCGCCGTCGGGGTCGAGCCCCTCGGTCTGCGACACCCGCAGCGTCGGCGTGGCGGGCTCCGGCTCGGGCTCGGGCTCGGGCTCCGGGTCGACCGGGGGCGTCCCGCACCCGTCGAGCGCGGCGCCGGCGGGCAGCGTGAACGCCACCGGGTCGAGCGCCGTCCCCGCGCCGTAGAACCCGGCGAACGCGACCGCGCCGGCCTCCGTCAGCGTGGCGGGCACCCCGGACCAGGCGACCTGCGTCGCGTCCGTCGAGGACGTGCCCCCCGCGAGGTCGAGCGTCGCGAGCTCCACGCGCGACGACTCGGCCGTCCCGGGGTCGACGGTCGTGGTCAGGGTCGCCGTCGTGGCGCCCGTGACCGTGACCTCCGGCGCCGAGAACGTCAGGTCGAGCGCGCCGTCGTGTCCCTCGAAGCGCACCGAGCCGCTCCCCCACGACGCGTCCGCGAGGCCGTCCTCGCCGATCTCGCCCGTGCCGCCGGACCACGTCCACGGCCCCGTCCCGGTGACGTCGGCCGGGGTGACCGTCCCCTGCGCGATCGGCCCGGTGATGTACGTCCGGAACGACTCCTTCACCCCCCAGGTGAACGTCGCGCCGGCGACGCCGACGCAGCTGGGCGCACCGGCCCCGGCGTCGTCGGGCTCCGCGGCCCCGGCCGCTCCGGCGGCGAGCGTCGTGCCCGCCCCCACGACCAGCGCGACGACCGCGCTGGTGACCACGCGCCACGCGCGGGTCCTCGTTCCTCGGTGCATCGTCTCCCTCTCCGGCCCGGTCGCCCGGGCTCTCGTCGGGCCGCGTCCCGGGTGGGTCGCGGTCCTCCCCTGTCAGTGCTGGTCGGGTGCGGCGCCGTCGCCGTCGTCGTCGGTGGCCGTCCCCCCGGGCGCGCGCCGCCGCCGCAGGACCACGAGCGCGACCGCGGCCAGGGCGGCGAGCCCCCCGGCGACGGCCGGCCACGCCACCGCCGCCCCGGGGTCGCGTGGCTCGGGTGCCGCGACGGCGCCGGAGCTCGGGGCGGGGCTCGGGTCGGCGCTCGCGTCGGTGGTCGGGTCGGTCGTCGCCTCCGGGCCGGGCGTCGGGGCGGAGCCCGAAGCGGTCGGCGTCGCCGCGGGGTCGGCCACCGCACCGGACCCGGCGAACGGCACCGGCGTGAACGTCTCGTTCGTCGCGTTCGCGACGCCGTGCGCCCCGATCGTGATCACGCCGCACGTCACCTCGCGGCAGTCCACCTCGACGGTCCCGCCGTCCGCGTCGAGCGTCTCGAGCACCGCCCCGGGGACGGTCAGCTCGGTCGCCCAGGTGCCGTCCTCGGCGAGCTCGCCTCCGTTGGCCTCGGCCGACGTCTGCGACCCGGGGAACGCGACGAAGCGCTGGTGCCCGGCGTTCTCCTGGCTCTGCGCGTCGACGGCGTAGCGGTACTGGACGCCCGACGCCCCGCCCGCGCTGGGACGCCAGCCGTCACCGGCGGCAGGGTCGACCCAGCCGAACAGCACGTACAGGCCGCCGAACCCGCCGGCGACCGACTGGAACCCGGTGCCCGAGACCCGCAGGGTCGTCGCGGCGGCGGGGTCGAGCACGGCCGGCCCCCCGTCCTGGCCCGCGACGTCGACCTGGGACGCCGCGAGCGCGGGGCCGGCGGTGCCGAGCGCGGTCACGCACGCGAGCGCCGCGGCGACGGTCAGGCGCCGGAGCGCCGGGGGCGGGGTCATCGGGAGTCCTCCGGGGCGGTGCGGTCGGGCAGCACGACGAGGTCGCCGGTGCGGGGGTGGACGAGCACCTCGACGGGGTGCCGGTAGACGTCGCCGAGCAGGTCGGGCCGCAGCACGTCGGCGGGCGTGCCGAGCGCCCGCGGGCGGCCGTCGCCGAGCAGCAGCACGCGGTCGGCGTACGCGGCGGCGAGGCTGAGGTCGTGCAGCACCGCCACGACGGCGTGCCCACGGCGCGCGAGGTCCCGCGCCTGGGCCAGCACCATCTCCTGGTGCCGGATGTCGAGGGCGGCGGTCGGCTCGTCGAGCAGCAGCAGCGGCGTGGCCTGGGCCCGGGCGCGCGCGTAGGCGGTGCGGGCCCTCTCGCCGCCGGAGAGCGTCGGGAACCGCCGGTCGCCCAGGTGCGCGACCTCGCCGGCGGCGGCGGCCTCCGCGACCACCCGGTCGTCGTCGTCCTCGGCGGCCGTCCCGCGCCAGGGCGCACGCCCCATGCGCACGACGTCCGCGACCGTGAACGGGAAGCTGAGCCGGTGCTCCTGGAGCAGCACGGCGCGGCGCCGCGCGAGCTCGGCCGGGCGGAGGGACGCGACGGGCGCGCCGTCGTCCGTGACGCTGCCGCGCGTGGGCCGCAGGTCGCCCGCGAGCAGGCCGAGCAGGGTGGACTTGCCCGCGCCGTTGGGCCCGACGACGGCGAGCAGCTCGTGCCGGCGCACCTCCAGGTCCACCGCGTCGAGCAGCGTGACCCCGTCGACGTCGTAGCCCGCCGCGTCGAGCCGCACCGCGTGCTGCTGCTCGGCGACGGCCGCCCGCGGGCGC
>JACXUT010000263.1 GCA_014763765.1 Micrococcales bacterium | reverse complement strand
ACCAGTACTTCACCAAGCTCGCCCTCATGAACGGCTCCGCCGGCACGGCGCCCGACGTCATCTACGAGGACACGTTCCAGATCCGCTCGGACGCCGCGGGGCGGTGGGCCGCGGTGACCGCCACCCGGCTGGAGGGCGACGTCGGGCCGCTGGTCGCCGCCCTCACGGCGCCGGTCGCCGCGCCCGCCGCGGACGCCGGCCCGCCCCGGTGCGACGGCGGCGCCGGGCGCTCCGACCTGTGGCTGGTCGACGCCCTCGGGTCCGCGGTCCGGGTGCCGCTGCCGCGGTCGGGCTGCGACCCGCTCCCCGGGGCGGTGCGGGACGGGATCACCGCGCTGGACGTCGTGGACGTCGAGCGCTACCCGGTGGCGCTGGTCGCCCCGTCGGCCTCGGCGTCGCCCACCCGCTGACGCCCGCGTCAGAGCTTGCGGAGCCGCACCCGCCGCACGGAGTGGTCGCTGCCCTTGGTCAGCACGAGCGTCGCGCGGCTGCGGGTCGGGAGGATGTTGCGCACCAGGTTCGGGGCGTTGATCGCGTCCCAGATGCCCTCCGCGCGCGCCACGGCGTCCTCGTCGCTCAGGGCCGCGTAGCGGTGGAAGTACGACTCCCGGCGCGCGAACGCCGTGGAGCGCAGCGACAGGAACCGCTCGACGTACCACTGGCGGACGTCCTGCGTGCGGGCGTCGACGTAGATCGAGAAGTCGAAGAAGTCGCTCACGGCGAGGTTCGAGGTGCTCGACGTCCCCGCGGCGGACGGCGCGGGCTGCAGCACGTTCAGCCCCTCGACGATCAGCACGTCCGGGCGGCGCACCACGACCTCGGCCCCCGGGACGATGTCGTAGGTGACGTGGTCGTACACCGGCGCCCGCACCTCGGCCTCACCCGCCTTCACGCGGGAGACGAACTGCAGCAGCGCGCGCCGGTCGTACGACTCCGGGAAGCCCTTGCGGTCCATGAGCCCGCGACGCTCGAGCTCCGCGTTCGGGTGCAGGAACCCGTCCGTCGTCATGAGCGCCACGTTCGGCGTCGCCGGCCAGCGGGCCATCAGCTCGCGCAGCAGCCGGGCGGTGGTCGACTTCCCGACGGCTACCGACCCCGCCACGCCGATCACGAAGGGGGTCCGCGGCGTGTCCTCCCGCAGGAACGTCGAGGACGCCGCGTGCAGGCGCCGGGTCGCGGTGACGTACAGGTCGAGCAGGCGCGACAGGGGCCGGTAGATCGCGTCCACCTCGGCCAGGTCGATCGGGTCGCCCAGGCCGCGCAGCCGCGTCACGTCGGCGTCGGTCAGCGGCAGCGGGGTGGACTCGGACAGCCGGACCCAGGCCTCCCGGTCCAGCTCCACGTAGGGCGACGGCGACACGGGGACGTCGGTGGCTCGCACCCGACGATTCTGCACGATGGGCGCGGGTGCGCCCGTCGGCGCGGTGTCCCGCCGTCGTCCCTCCCGCGGCGGCCGGTGCGGGGGGCCGCCCCGGCTAGACTCGCCGCCATGTGTGGAATCGTCGGGTACGTCGGTGACCATCGGCCGGACGGGCAGCCGCTCGAGGTCGTGCTGGAGGGTCTGCGCCGGCTGGAGTACCGCGGGTACGACTCCGCGGGCGTCGCGCTCGTCCCGGGGGACGGCACCCTCGCGACCGCCAAGAAGGCCGGCAAGCTGGGCAACCTCGTCGCGCTCCTCGAGGAGCAGCCGCTGCCCGCCGCCTCGGCCGCGATCGGCCACACCCGGTGGGCGACCCACGGCGGCCCGACCGACGTCAACGCGCACCCCCACGTCGCCGGCCGCATCGCCCTGATCCACAACGGGATCGTCGAGAACTACGCCCTGCTCAAGGACGAGCTGCTGGCGGACGGCGCCGAGCTGCTCTCCGAGACCGACACCGAGGTGGTCGCGCACCTGCTGTCCCGCGCGTACGACGAGACCAAGGACCTCGGCGACGCGATGCGGCTGGTCGTGCGCCGGCTGCACGGCACGTTCACCCTGCTCGCCGTGCACGCCGACCACCCGGACACCGTCGTCGGCGCCCGGCACGACTCCCCGCTGGTCGTCGGGCTCGGCGAGGGCGCCAACTACCTCGGGTCCGACGTCGCCGCGTTCATCGCGCAGACCCGCCGGGCCCTCGAGCTCGCGCAGGACCAGGTCGTCGTCATCACGCCGCGCAGCGTGACCGTGACGGACTTCGACGGCAACGCCGCCGAGGGCCGCGAGTACGTCGTCGACTGGGACGCCGCCGCCGCCGAGAAGGGCGGGTTCCGCTCCTTCATGGAGAAGGAGATCGCGGACCAGCCGCAGGCCGTGCACGACACGCTGCTCGGGCGCACCGACACCCGGGGGCGCCTGGTCCTCGACGACATGAAGATCGACGAGTCCGTGCTGCGGTCGGTCGACAAGATCATCGTCATCGCGTGCGGCACCGCCGCCTACGCCGGCCACGTCGCCAAGTACGCGATCGAGCACTGGTGCCGCGTGCCCGTCGAGGTCGAGCTCGCGCACGAGTTCCGCTACCGCGACCCCATCGTCAACGCGCGCACGCTGGTCGTCGCGATCTCCCAGTCCGGCGAGACCATGGACACCCTCATGGCCATCCGGCACGCCCGGGAGCAGGGCGCCAAGGTGCTGGCGATCTGCAACACCCACGGGTCGACCATCCCGCGCGAGTCCGACGCGGCGCTCTACACGCACGCCGGCCCCGAGGTCGCGGTGGCGTCGACCAAGGCGTTCCTCGCGCAGATCACCGCCGCGTACCTGCTGGGCCTGTACCTCGCGCAGCTGCGGGGCAACAAGTTCGCGGACGAGATCGGCGAGATCCTCGAGGACCTGCGCGCCATGCCCGCCAAGATCCAGGAGGTCCTGGACCGCGCCGGTCGCGTCCGGGAGATCGCCCGCTGGATGGCCGACACCTCCTCCGTGCTGTTCCTCGGCCGGCACGTCGGCTACCCGGTGGCGCTCGAGGGCGCCCTCAAGCTCAAGGAGCTCGCGTACATCCACGCGGAGGGCTTCGCGGCCGGCGAGCTCAAGCACGGCCCGATCGCGCTCATCGAGCCCGGCCAGCCGGTGTTCGTCATCGTGCCCTCGCCGCGCGGACGCGACTCGCTGCACTCGAAGGTCGTGTCGAACATCCAGGAGATCCGGGCCCGCGGCGCCCGCACGCTGGTCATCGCGGAGGACGGCGACGACGCGGTGAAGGCGTACGCGGACGAGGTGTTCTTCGTGCCGCAGAGCCCGACGCTGCTCGCGCCGCTGCTGTCCGTGGTGCCGCTGCAGGTGTTCGCGTGCGAGCTCGCGACCGCCCGCGGCCTCGACGTCGACCAGCCCCGCAACCTCGCGAAGTCCGTCACGGTCGAGTAGTGGAGCTGCGGGCCGCGCAGGCCGACGTCGAGGCGGTCTCCCGCGCCTACGCGCGCCTGCACGGCATCGAGCGGACCGACGACTGGCTGCTGCTCAAGCTCGGCGAGGAGGTCGGCGAGCTCACCCAGGCGTACCTCGCGGCGACCGGCCGGTCCCGGCGGCCCGTCGCGGAGGGCGAGGCCGCGGTGCGGGCCGAGCTCGCCGACGTCCTCGCGCACGTGCTGCTGCTCGCCACCCGGCTCGAGGTCGACCTGGACACCGCCCTGGAGGAGAAGTGGGGCCGCTGGCGTCCCCTCGTCGAGGAGCAGGACCGCCGGTGATCGTCGGGGTCGGCATCGACGTCGTCGACGTCGCGCGCTTCATGGCGACGGTCGAGCGGGTGCCCGCGCTGCGGGAGCGGCTGTTCACGGCGGAGGAGCGCGACCTCGCCCCCTCGTCGCTGGCCGCGCGGTTCGCGGCCAAGGAGGCCATCGCGAAGGCCCTCGGAGCGCCGGGCGGCATGTCGTGGCAGGACGCGACCGTCCGCCGCGTCCCCGGCGGGCCCCCGGAGGTCGAGGTGGTCGGCACGGTCGCGGCGCGGGCGGCCGAGCTCGGCGTCGCACGGTTCCACCTGTCGATCTCCCACGACGCGGGCATCGCCTCCGCGATGGTGGTCGCCGAGTCCGCCTGACCCGGCCCGCGCCTCGCGCGCCCTGCACGCGCCGCCGAGAGGCCAGGACACGCCCGCGTTCACGCTCTCGCGTCGGCGTGTCCTGGCCTCTCGACTCCGCACAGCGCGCGCGTGCGCTGTGCGTGCCCGCGCTCTGCACGTGCGCTGCACGTGCGCTGTGCGTGCCCGCGCTCTGCACGTGCGCTGCACGTGCGTGCGCGCGTGTGCTGCGTGTGCGTGTGCGTGTGCGTCTGCGCTGACCGTGCGCTCGCGCTGTGCGCGGCTTGCTGCCTCCGCGCCGAGACTCCAGGACGCGCCCGGGTTTCGTGCGGCTGCGTCGGCGTGTCCTGGCTTCTCGACGCTGCGCAGCGCGCGTGAGTGCCGTGCGTGCCCGCGCGCTGCGCGTGTGCTGCGTGTGCGTGTGCTCGCGCTGTGCGCGTCTCGCTGCCTCCGCGCCGAGAGAGCAGGACACGCCCGGGCTTCGTGCGGCTGCGTCGGCGTGTCCTGGCGTCTCGGTGTGGGAAGCGAGCGGGACGGAGGGCTCGGGTACGGGGCAGGCGGGTCGTGTAGG
>JACXUT010000262.1 GCA_014763765.1 Micrococcales bacterium | reverse complement strand
GTGCCGGCCTCGTCGCGGCCGAGGAGGCTGCGCGCCCGGTCGTAGAGCGGCCCGGCGGCCATCGTCTGCCAGTTGTGCACCATCCGTCCGCGGACCGCATCGGTGAACTCGCCACCTCGGAACG
Organism: Micrococcales bacterium; assembly: GCA_014763765.1. Taxonomy (GTDB): domain Bacteria; phylum Actinomycetota; class Actinomycetes; order Actinomycetales; family Cellulomonadaceae; genus Cellulomonas. The sequence continues at coordinate 4,470 of JACXUT010000262.1, read as the reverse complement.
CCGAGAAGTGGACCTCGGACCAGGGCTCCACAAGATCGCCCTGGACCACCTCGACCCGCAGCGGCGTCGCCTCGACAGGGTCGCGCAGGTCACGATGGAGAGGGACCCAGGGATCTCCCGTGCCCCATCCCGCACCGATGAGGCACGCGGCGAGCGCGTCGGCGCCCCGTGCCTCGACGCTGACGACGCCGGCAGGGAGGACTCCGCGCGACGGATCGGCAACGGACCTGGCGATCGCGGCCGCCAGCTCGCCGTCGTCGAGCGCCGGGGGCGCGATCGCGAGCCGGAGCAGGTCGTCGCCGTCGAGGAGGCCGATGGCCACCGGTCGACCGTCACAGAGCCAGACGCGCATCGCGGACGCCGTCGCCTCCATCCCGCGCATCGAGAACCAGCCGAGGTCACCCGGGTGCAGTTGGAGAGGGCCACCGTCGAGCTGCCAGCCGTCCAGCGTCTCGGCAAGTGACACCACGTCGTCCGGTGCGGGGGTCGTCATGGCCGGCTCAGGCTACCGCCCGTCCCCGAGACCGGGGTCCACCTCGTCGGGGGAGCGGCCCAGCAGGTGCGCCACCTGCTCCACGACCACCTCGTGCGTGAGCTCGCCGAGCTCGTCCGCGTCGGCGGCGCGCGACTCGACCGGCCGCCGGTACACGACGATCCGCGGCGGCAGGCCCGGCTGCGCGGGGAACGACCGGCCCAGCGGCACGCCGCCGGACTCCCAGGGCGCCGGGTTCGACGGCGGCACGTCCTCGACGGCGAACTCCACGCCGTCGAGCTCCTTGCCCCAGCGGACCTCGAGGCGCTCCACCGAGTCGAGCACGAGGTCGTCGAACCGCTCGGCGCGGGTGCGGTGGGCGGGGAGCGTCGAGGGCAGCAGCGGCCCCCGCAGGCCGCGGCCGCGGCGGTCGCGCCGGCGCACCGGGCCGGCGCCGCCCGACGGTCCGGCCGGGTCGCCCGGGGCCGCGGGGACGAACCGTGTCGGTGCCATCCCGGCACTGTATCCGGGTGAGAACGCGGGTCGCGCCTGCGTCCCGGGCGCGGGCGGCGGTACGGTCTACCCCGTGAGACCCGTCCGCCAGTGCACCCGCACCGCGTGCGGTCGTCCGGCGGTCGCCACCCTGACGTACGTGTACGCCGACTCGACGGCCGTGCTCGGACCTCTCGCCACGCTGGCGGAGCCGCACTCCTACGACCTGTGCGCCGAGCACGCGTCGCGCCTGACGGCACCGCGTGGCTGGGAGGTCGTCCGGCTGACGCCGGAGTTCGTCGAGACGGGCCCGAGCCACGACGACCTGCTCGCGCTCGCGGACGCCGTGCGGGAGGCCGGGCGCCCCGCCCCGCAGCCCGCGGTGGCCGCGGCGGACGGGCTGCCGTCCCCGGCCGGGCCGGAGCCGGGCCGCCGCCGGGGGCACCTGCGGGTGCTGCGCGGCGAGGAGGACTGACGGTCGTGCCGGCAGCCGGGGGCGGTGGCGCGGGACGGCGTCCGGGCCGGCGCGCCCGGGCGACGGACACGCCGCTCGGCTCGCTGAGCCACGCCGCCGCGGAGCACGCCCCGGGCACCGGGTCCTGCGAGGTCTGCGCGTCGACCCGCCTGACCCGGCTGCACCTGACGCTCGCGGACGGCACCGACGTCACGTTCGTGTCCTGCCACGACTGCGAGCACCGCGCGTGGTTCCCGCTCGACGGCGACGGCACGTCCCTGTCCCGCGAGGACGTGGTGCGCCGCTCGGCGCGCGACTGACCGCCCGGCGCGGCGTGGACGACGGCCTCAGGGTCGTGGGACGACAGGCCGCGATGGGATAGCGTGACCGTCGTGCCCGAGACGCCCGCGCTGCCTGACCTGACCGGCCTCATCAAGGCCTACGACGTGCGGGGCACGGTCCCCGACCAGCTGAACGCCGACGTGGCGCGCGCCATCGGCGCGGCGTTCGCCGAGGTCGTCGTGCTGCCCGAGGTGCGCGAGGGCGCCCGGCCCCGCGTGGTGGTCGGCAACGACATGCGCCCGTCGGGGCCCGAGCTGGTCGGCGCGTTCGCCGACGGCCTCGCGGGCCGCGGCGTCGACGTGGTCCGCATCGGCCTGTGCTCGACGGACGGCCTGTACTTCGCCTCCGGCCGGCTGGACGTCCCCGGTGCCATGTTCACCGCGAGCCACAACCCGGCGGAGTACAACGGCATCAAGCTCTGCCGGGCGGGCGCGCGTCCCGTCGGCCAGGACACGGGCCTCGCGGCCGTGCGCGACCTCGCGGCCCGGTACCTGCGCGACGGCGTCCCGGCCGACGCCGGGCAGCGCGGCGAGGTCACCGAGCAAGACCTCCTCGCCGACTACGCGGCGTTCCTGCGCGGCCTGGTCGACCTGTCGGGCATCCGGCCGCTGAAGGTCGTGGTGGACGCCGGCAACGGCATGGGCGGCTTCACGGCCCCCGCGGTGCTCGGCACCGGCGCGGGCCTGCCGGAGCTGCCGCTCGAGGTCGTGCCGCTGTACTTCGAGCTGGACGGCACGTTCCCCAACCACGAGGCGAACCCGCTGGAGCCGGAGAACCTGCGCGACCTGCAGAAGGCCGTCGTCGAGCACGGCGCGGACATCGGCCTGGCGTTCGACGGCGACGCCGACCGCTGCTTCGTCGTCGACGAGAACGGCGACCCGGTCAGCCCGTCGGCGATCACGGCGCTCGTGGGCCTGCGGGAGATCGAGCGGGAGAAGGCCGAGGGCCGCACGCCCACGGTGATCCACAACCTCATCACGTCGATGGTGGTGCCGGACCTGGTGACGGCCGCCGGCGCGAAGGCCGTCCGCACCCGGGTCGGCCACTCGTTCATCAAGGCGCAGATGGCCGAGTCGCAGGCGGTGTTCGGCGGCGAGCACTCCGCGCACTACTACTTCCGTGACTTCTTCTTCGCGGACACCGGCATGCTCGCGGCGCTGCACGTCCTCGCCGCGCTGGGCGGTCAGCCGCACCCGCTGTCCGCGCTCGCCGAGCAGTACCAGCCCTACAGCGCGTCCGGGGAGATCAACTCCCGGGTGGCCGACGTCGCCGCCGCCCGCGCCCGCGTGGTCGAGGCGTACGTGACGCAGCAGGGCGCCGGGCCGGTCACGGTCGACGAGCTCGACGGCCTGACGGTCTCGCACTGGGACGGCCAGCCGCAGTGGTGGTTCAACCTGCGCGCGTCGAACACCGAGCCGCTGCTGCGCCTCAACGTCGAGGCGGCGGACGAGGACGTCATGGAGAAGGTGCGCGACGACGTGCTCGCGCTGGTCCGGCAGGAGGGCTGAGACGTGGCGGACACGACCGGCCTGGCCCCCTGGGTGCGCGAGCTGCTGCGCTGCCCGGTGACGGGCGCGACGCTCGTCGACGGCGTCGGCCCCGGAGGCGAGCCCGAGCTCGTCTCCACCGACCCGGACCGGCCGCTGGCGTACCCGGTGCGCGACGGCATCCCCGTCCTCCTCGCCGACGAGGCCCGCGCGGTCTAGCATCTCCGCTCGGGCCCCCGCGCAGGTCGGCCCCGGGGGACGGTGGTCGCCCGACCACCAGCGGGAGGACCGGCATGGCGCACGGCGGCGGGAACAGGGCGATCATCGCGGCGCTGTCCGCGAACCTCGGGATCGCGGTGACGAAGTTCGTCGCGTTCCTGCTCACCTCGTCCAGCTCGATGCTCGCGGAGTCGGTGCACTCCCTGGCCGACTCCGGCAACCAGCTGCTGCTCCTGCTGGGCGGGCGGCGGGCGCGGCGGGCCGCGGACGAGGAGCACCCGTTCGGCTACGGGCGCGAGCGCTACATGTACGCGTTCATCGTCGCGATCGTGCTGTTCAGCCTCGGTGGCCTGTTCGCGCTGTACGAGGCGTGGCACAAGTTCGCGGAGCCGCACCCGATCGAGTCGTGGCAGTGGGTGCCGATCGTCGTGCTGCTGGCCGCGATCGGCATGGAGGGCTTCTCGTTCCGCACCGCCATCCGCGAGGCGAACCACACCCGCGGGAAGCAGGGCTGGGTGTCGTACATCCGCACGGCGAAGGCGCCGGAGCTGCCGGTGGTGCTGCTGGAGGACTTCGGTGCGCTGATCGGCCTGGTGCTCGCGCTGTTCGGCGTGTCGATGACGCTGGTCACCGACGACGGGCGCTGGGACGCCGTCGGGTCGGCGGCGATCGGCGTGCTGCTGGTCGTCATCGCGGTGGTGCTGGCCGTCGAGACGAAGAGCCTGCTGCTCGGCGAGTCCGCGTCCCGCCGCGACGTCGAGGCGATCCGGGGCGCCCTGGTGGGTGCCGGAGTGCCGTCGGTCATCCACCTGCGGACCCTGCACCTGGGCCCGGAGGAGCTGCTGGTCGCGGCGAAGATCGAGGTCGACGCCACAGACTCCGCGGCGGACGTCGCGACGGCGATCGACGCGGCCGAGCAGCGCGTGCGGTCGGCGGTGCCGATCGCCCGGGTCATCTACCTGGAGCCGGACCTGCGGCACGCCACGGCTCCCGCTCCCTGACCG
>JACXUT010000261.1 GCA_014763765.1 Micrococcales bacterium | reverse complement strand
AGACCCCAGGAGCACCGTGAGCGCCACCACCGAGCCCGTGCTGCGGGTGCGCGACCTGACCGTGACGTTCCGCGTCGACGGCGGGCGCTCCCCGGACGTCCACGCGGTGCGCGGCGTGTCGTACGACCTGCTGCCGGGCGAGGTCCTCGCGGTGGTCGGCGAGTCCGGCTCCGGCAAGTCCGTGTCGTCCCTCGCGCTGCTCGGCCTGCTGCCCGGCACCGCCCGCGTCAGCGGCAGCGCCCGCCTGGGCGACCAGGAGCTCGTGCGCCTCGACCGCCGCGCGCTGTCCGAGGTGCGCGGCCGGCGGATCGCGATGATCTTCCAGGACCCGGGCAACGCGCTGGACCCGGTGTTCACGGTCGGCTACCAGCTCCGCGAGATGCTGCGCCGGCACGTCCCCGGCCTGACGCGCGCGCAGCGCACCGCCCGCGCGGTCGAGCTGCTGCGCATGGTCGAGCTGCCCGACCCCGAGGAGCGGCTGCGGTTCTACCCGCACCAGCTCTCGGGCGGGCAGGCGCAGCGCGTGATGATCGCGATGGCCCTGGCCTGCGACCCGGAGATCCTCGTCGCCGACGAGCCGACCACCGCGCTGGACGTCACCGTGCAGCAGGAGGTGCTGGACGTGCTGCGGCGGCTGCGGGAGCGCACGTCCGCCGCGATCGTCCTCATCACGCACGACATGGGCGTGGTGGCCGACCTGGCCGACCGGGTCGTCGTCATGCGCGACGGCGAGGTGGTCGAGACGGCCGAGGTCGCCGCGCTGTTCGCCACGCCCGCCGCCGCGTACACCCGCACGCTGCTGGCCGCGGTGCCGCGCATCGGCGCGCCCGCCCGGGACAGCGCCGCCGACGACCGCGAGCGCCCGGCCCTCAACGTCGAGCGGCTCGTCGTGGAGTACCGCAACCGCCGCGGGCGCGTCGTGCGGGCCGTCGACGACGTGACGCTGCGGGTGCAGCCCGGGGAGATGGTGGCGCTGGTCGGGGAGTCCGGCTCCGGCAAGTCCACGCTCGGCCGGTGCGCGCTCGGCCTGGCGCCGCTCACGTCCGGGACGGTCGAGGTGGTCGGCACCCGCCTCGGGACGGACACCCCGCGCGCCGTGCGGGCCGCGCGCACCCGCATCGGCGTGGTGTTCCAGAACCCGGCCGCGTCGCTCAACCCCCGGTACACCGTCGGGGAGTCCGTCGCGGAGCCGCTGCGCGTGCACGCGGGGCTGCGGGGGCCGGCCCTCGACGCACGCGTCGCCGAGCTGCTCGAGAGCGTCGAGCTGCCCGCCGCCTGGGCGTCCCGGTACCCGCACGAGCTGTCCGGCGGCCAGCGGCAGCGGGTCTCCATCGCGCGCGCCGTCTCGCTCGACCCGGAGCTGCTCATCGCCGACGAGCCGACCTCGGCCCTGGACGTCTCCGTGCAGGCCACGGTGCTGGAGCTGTTCCGGTCGATCCAGCAGCGGCTGCGGTTCGCGTGCCTGTTCATCAGCCACGACCTGGCCGTCGTGGACGAGCTCGCCGACCGCGTCGCCGTCATGCACCGCGGACGGCTCGTGGAGGTCGGCGAGCGCAGCACCGTGCTCGGTGCGCCGCAGGACGACTACACGCGCCGGCTGCTCGCGGCGGCCCCGGTGCCCGACCCGGCCGCGCAGGCGGAGCGGCGGGCGGCACGGCTCGCGGGCTGACGCGCGCGGGCCGCCCGGGCCCCGCTCCCGGGACCGAGGGCCCGCGTCCGCGCCCGGGCGACGTGATCCCGACCACCTGGGAACGGTTTCACCCGTCCGTGGGCGCACCGGGGTGCCTGACTTCGCAGGAACCTGTGCGACCGTCCGATGGACACATCACCACCGGGACGCCCAGGCGGCCCGGCGACCACGGCGCGGATCTCCCCCGCGCCGTCACGGACCGCCCGCGGTCCACCGCACGGAGGTAGTACCCGCATGACCCTCGTCCTCGAGAACCCCGGGGCGCTCGACCCCGCCGGCCGGCCCGCGCCCTGCGTCGCGCGCCCGCACGCCAACCTCGTGCACCGCGACGGCGCCTGCCGCTGCTTCACCGGCGGCCCCGCCCCCGAGCACGCCACCCGCCCCGAGGACGCCCTGCTGGCCCTCGCGCACCACGGCGCCGCCTGACCCGCCGCGCGGCCCGGCGAGCGGGCGACCCATCCGCGGGCGGCTCGGCTCCGAACCCTCCTCGACAGCACCCGCGACCGAGGAGTCACCATGCGACGCACCCGCAGCACCTACGCCGTCTCCGTCCTGTCCGCCGGACTCGCGCTGAGCCTCACGCTCGCCGCGTGCAGCGACGGGGGCGAGAGCGACACCGGGTCGATGCCCGCCGCCTCGTCCAGCACCGACGGGATGGACCACGACGGCATGTCCGGGACGGACGGCATGGACGAGGTGATGCCCGTCAGCACGGGTGACCCGTTCGCCGACGCCCGCACCGCCGCGGCGCACATGCCCGAGACGGGCCTCACCCTCGCGACCGGCCTCGCCGCCGCGACCGGCACCGCCGGCGAGGTCGACTCCGAGGCCGCCGCCCTGCGCGCGGGCCTCACGGCGATGCTCCAGGAGCACGTCTACCTGACCGGCATCGGCGTCGCGACCGCCTACACCGCCGGCGCCGACTCCGACGAGTTCGCCGCCGCGAAGACCGCGCTCGACGGCAACACCCAGGACCTGGCGGACGCGATCGGCTCGCTCGCCGGCGAGGAGCAGGGCGACGCGTTCCAGCAGCTCTGGGAGACCCACATCGGGTACTTCGTCGACTACGCGGTCGCCGTCCAGGGCGGCGACCAGGCCGCTGCCGACGCCGCGCGCGCGGAGCTCGACGGCTACACCACCGAGGCCGGCGCGTTCTTCGAGCAGATCAGCGCCGGCAACCTGCCGGCCGACGCGGTCGCGGAGTCGCTCGCGATGCACGTCACGACGCTGACCGCCGCGATCGACGCGATGGCCGCGGGTGACCCGGGCGCGTCCGACGCGCTGCGCGCGGCCGCCCAGCACGTCGGCGAGGGTGCCGCGACCATCGCGACCGGCCTCGCCGCCGGGGCCGGCCTGCCCGGAGACGCCATGGACGACGCCTCGACGCTGCGCTCGACCCTGACGGCGCTGCTGCAGGAGCACGTCTACCTCGCGTCGTTCGCGGTCTTCACCGCGTACACCGCGGAGGGCGGCGTGGAGTCCGACGCGTTCACCAGCGCGGCGGCGACGCTCGACGCCAACTCGGTCGCGCTGTCGGACGCCGTCGCGTCCCTCGCGGGCGACGAGAAGGGCGCGGAGTTCCTGGACCTGTGGCGCGAGCACATCGGGTTCTTCGTCGACTACGCGGTCGCCGACGCGACCGGTGACGAGGACGGCCGCCAGCAGGCCCTCACCGACCTCGACGGCTACCGCCCGCAGGCCGGGGCGTTCTTCGAGGAGGTCAGCGGCGGCGAGCTGCCCGCCGACGACGTGGCGGCCGGTCTCGGCATGCACGTGTCGACGCTCGCCGGGGCGATCGACTCCCTCGCCGCGGCCCTCGTCGCCTGACGCGCCCGGGCGTCCCGAGAACCGTGCCGCCGGTCCCGATCCCCGCCGGGGCCGGCGGCACGCCCACCGGGCCGCACCCACGCGCGTACGGCACACTGGCGCGCGTGCCCAGCCCCGACTCCCGCGCCACCGCGCGCGCAGCCGCCGACCAGGCGCTCGCGCGCGTGGCCGAGGGCGACCTCGACGCGTTCGCGTCGCTCTACGACATGCTGTCCCCCGCCGTGCACGGCACGGCGCTCGCCGTGCTCCGGGACCCGGACCACGCGGCCGAGGTCACCCAGGAGGTCATGGTGGAGATCTGGCGCACCGCCGCCCGGTGGGACGCCCGCCGAGGGTCGGCGCGCGCCTGGGCGACCACGATGGCGCACCGCCGGTCGGTGGACCGCGTGCGGTCCGTCCAGGCGCAGCGCGACCGCGACCAGGCCGCCCTCGACGCCGACCGGCCCACCGCGTTCGACGTCGTCGCCGAGCAGGCCGAGGAGCGCCTCGAGGCGCAGCGCGTCCGGCACTGCCTCGGCGGCCTGACCGACACGCAGCGCGAGGCCGTCGTCCTGGCGTACTACGACGGCCGCACGTACCGCGAGGTCGCCGAGCACCTGGACGCCCCGCTGCCCACGGTGAAGTCCCGGATCCGCGACGGACTCGTGCGGCTGCGCGACTGCCTGGGGGTGGCCGCATGAGCACGCCTCCGCCGCGGCCCGGCGACCGCCGCCCCGACGACGCCGCCTCCCGCGAGCTGCTCGGCGCCTGGGCGCTGGACGCCGTCACCGACGCGGAGCGGGCTGCCGTCGAGGACCTCATGGCCCGCGACCCCGACGCCGCCCGCGAGGGCCGCTCGCTCCGGGAGACCGCGGCCCGCCTCGGCGGCGCGGTCGCCACGCCGCCGCCCGACGCGGTCCGGGCCGCGACCCTCGCGCGCGCGGCGGCGACCCGCCAGGACGGCGCCGCGGACGGGACCGACGGGGCGCCGGCGGACGGGACCGCGGACGGGACCGCCGCCGGGGACGCCGACCGCCCGGGGGGCGGGCACCCCGGCTCCGCGCACCGCGTCACCACGTCGGCCGGTCCCGGCCCGCACGCCGCTGCCGCAC
>JACXUT010000260.1 GCA_014763765.1 Micrococcales bacterium | reverse complement strand
GAACGGCGACTACGCCTTCTGACGCCCCGCGGCCGGCGTCCGGCGCCCGGGCGGACCGGGACGACGCGGGTGCCGGGCGCCGGACGCCGGCCGCGGGGCGTCAGAAGGCGTAGTCGCCGTTCTGCGCGATGTCGTTGTCGATGTCGGAGACGGCCTTGTCGAGGATCGTCGCCGGGTCGCCGCCGGACAGGATGTCCTGCGTCGCCTTCTGGAACACCGACGTGATGTACGGGTAGGCGGGCGTCACCGGGCGCACCACCGCGTAGTCCTGCGAGAACGTCCGGAACACCTCCTTGGCGCCGCCGGCGGCGTAGTCCGTCATCGCCGCGGCCGCCTCGTCGGTGGCGGGGATGGTGCCCGTCGCCTCCGCGAGCGCCTGCACGTACTCGGCCTGGTGGCTGAACTCGAGGTAGGCGCGCGCGCCGTCGACGTCCTCGCACTGCGCGCTCATCGCCCACTGCCAGGAGCCGCCGCCGATGGCCGGGCCCTCGCCGAGGTCGACCGGCGGGATGACCACCGCGTCGTCGCCGAACGCGTCGGTGACCGTGTCGTACGCCCACGAGCCGCTGTAGAGGATCGCGGACTTCCCGTTGACGAAGTCGGCCGTGGCGTCCTCGCCGGAGCGCGCGGCGATGTGGCCGTCCGCGACGAGGCCCTGCATCCAGCCCGCCCAGTCGAGCGCGGCGTCGCCGTTCAGCACGCCGTCGGCCGTCGTGTAGCCGTCCCGGTCGACCAGGTCGCCACCGGCGGACTGCAGGAACGGCGAGTAGGCGTAGGTGATCCACTCGCCGGTGCCGCCGGTGCCGAGGTCCAGGGGGTAGTCGTACTGCCCGGTCGCCTGGAGGTCGTCGAGCACCGTCTCCAGCTCGTCGCGGGTCCACGGGTCGTCGGTGGTGGGCACGCGGGCGCCGACCGCCTCGAGCGCCGAGGCGCGCGTGAAGAACGCCAGCGCGACGTCGTAGTGGCCGAACGCGTACACGTCCCCGTCCACCTCGCCGATCGTGCTGGGCAGCTGGCCGTCGAACTCGTCGTCGGGCAGCCCGAGCGGCTGGATGTAGCCGGCCCACGCCCAGTTCGGGACGTTCGGGGCGTCGATGTCGAGCACGCACGGCAGCTTCCGGGCCGACGCGGCGGCCACGACGGCGTCGTTGTAGGACGCCTGCGGGAACGCCTCGAGCTCCACGCGGTAGTCGGACTGGCTCGCGTTGAAGTCGTCGACGATCTGCTGGTTCGCGGCGAGCTCGGCGTCGTTGCCGCCGTTGTGGGTCCACAGGGCGATCGTGGTGGGGCCGTCGCTGCCGCCCGACGACCCGGAGGAGCAGGCGGTCAGGGCGACGAGGGAGCAGGCGGCTACGCTGGCGGCTGCGAGGCGCCGGACGGTGTGACGAGACACGGAATGGTCCTCCGGATCACTGGATGGTCGTTCATCTGGTGTGCCGCGACGCGCTGCAACGCGTCGCTGGGGCGCCGCCCCGGGGTCATTCCCGGGGCGGCGTTCCGACGGAGGCCCGGTGCACGACCGGACCCCGGAGCCGGACCGTGCGCACCTCGGGCTCGTGGCCCTCGTCGCGCGCGGAGATCTGCTGGTACAGCTGCTGCGCCGCCCACGCGCCCATCTCCCGGTGCGGGAGGGCGACGGACGTCAGCGGCGGGTCGATCGCCTCGGTGAGGATCCGCATGTCGTCGAACCCGACGACCGAGACGTCCACGCCGACGCGCAGCCCGAGGGCGTGCGCCGCGAGGTAGGCGCCCATCGCCATGCGGTCGTTGAAGCAGAACAGGCCGGTGGGGCGGTCGGGTCCGGTCAGCAGGGCGGTCGCGGTGCGCCGCGCGGCGTCCGTGGTCGGCTCGCTGGGGACGACGACCACGTCCTGCGCGGGGCGCCCGGCCTCGGCGCACGCGGCGCGGAAGCCCGCGGGGCGTCCGTGCGAGGCCGGGATGTCGTCGGCGTCGTTGATCATGGCCAGCCGGCGGTGACCGGCGTCGAGCAGCACCCCGGCGGCGTCCCGGCCGCCGGCGACCTCGTCGGGCGTGACCCACGAGTGCGTGCTCCCGGCGGCCTCGGCGTTGAGCACCACGACCGGCACGTCCGCGAGGCCCTGCGGCACCTGGACCACCCGGTGGTACATCGCGGCGTACAGCACGCCGTCGACCTCCCGGTCCAGCAGCTCGCGGACCTCGCGGGCCTCCAGCTCGGCGTCGTACTCGGTGTTCGTCACGAGCAGCACGCCGTCGTGCGCGCGGATGACCTCCTGCGCCCCGGCGATGAGCTCCCCGGCGTACGGCGTGGTCGCGATCTCGTCGCCGACGAAGCCCACGGAGTCGGACCGGCGGGTGCGCAGCGTGCGCGCGACGGCGTTCGCGGAGTACCCGAGCTCCTCGGCGGCCCGGCGGACGCGCTCCTGCGTGCCGGCCGACGTGCGGGTGCCGGGGGTGCGGTTGAGCACGTGCGAGACCGTCGTCGCGGACACCCCGGCGCGGGCGGCGACGTCCCGGATGCTCACGCGTGCTGCCACGGCCGCTCACCGCCACTTCGTCGTGTCCGTGGCTGCCAAACCGTTTTGTCAGCCGAGTGCCAAAACGATGAACCACCGGACGGGTCCGTGTCAACCCACCGCCGCGCACACGACGTGCGGCTGCGGCGGGCACCGCCGGGGCGGCGCCGGGGGCGAGGTCAGCGCAGCGGGCGTCCGTACTGGTCGCGGCCGCCGGAGGCCAGCAGCACGATGCCGTCCACCACCGCCCACAACCACACGGCCGGCGCGATGACGAACCCGATCAGCACCACCATGAGCAGCCCGCCGAGGAAGAAGCCCAGCAGCTGCAGCAGGCCGATCGCCGTCTGCCCCGCGTACAGCCGCCCGACGCCGCACACGCCGACCAGCGGCAGCAGGAGCTGGAGCAGGCCCGCGGTGGAGCGGCTCTTGTCCGACCACGGCAGCCCGGTCGCGGGGTCCACCCCGTACGGCGCGGTCGGGCTCGCGTACAGCGGCGCCGCGGGCGGCGGGTACGCGGCGGCGTACGGCTGCACGGCGCCCGGGTACGGCTGCTGCGCGGCGTACGGGTCCTGCGCGGCGTACGGGTCCTGCGCGGCGTACGGGTCCTGCCCCGGGTACGGGTCCTGCGCGGCGTACGGCTCGGCCCCCGGGAACGGCGGCTGGTCCTGCGGCGTCGGGTACGGGTCGCCGACGGGCTGCGCGCCCTCGGCCGGCTGCGGGGGCTGCTGCTCGTCCGTCATGCGCCGGACACTAGCGCGGCGGGCGCCGCCCGCGGACGGGATTCCCGGGCCGTCGTGGGCGCCGGCGGTCAGAACGCGTAGCGGCTCACCGCGTCCGGGTGGATCACCAGGCGGACCTGCTCCTCGGCGAGCAGCCCCTCGAGCTCCCGCGCGCGCACCGGGTCGTCCAGGTCCCAGTACCGGGCCGCGAGCCGGGCCGCCAGGTCGTGGCCGCCGTCGTGCTCGACCGTCACGGGCCCCGACACCGCCACCCAGTGCTCCCGCTCACCCACCGGCGCGGCGACCACGATCGACGCCCGCGGGTCCTCGCGCAGGCGGCGGACCTTCAGCGTCCCGGGGCCGGTGAACAGCTGCACCGTGCCGTCGTCCGCGAGCTCGAACCACACCGGTCGCGGCTGCGGCGGCGTGGGCCCGGCGGCGACGGTGAGGAACCCGTGCAGCGGGCGCTGCAGCAGGGCGCGGTCCTCGGCGGTGAACGCGGCGGCCATGGTCGTCCTCCCGGGTGAGTGGCGGATCCTCCTCGCGCAACCCCGGGCGGCGCGCACGGATTCCTCGCCGGCGGCTGTCGATCCGGGGCCTTCCCGTTCGACCTGGGAGGTGAGAGGGTCCGCGGGAGGCGGGCCACCGACACCGAGGGAGACGACGATGGCCAAGTACATGCTGATCATGCGGGGCACCGACGAGGGCGTCGCGGCCTTCCGGGAGCTGGACTTCCGTCAGGTCATCGCGGCGATGGGCCGGTACAACGAGTCGATGATGCAGGCCGGGGTGCTCGTCGGCGGCGAGGGGCTGAGCGACGCCACCGAGGGCGCCGTCGTGGACTTCACCGCCGAGACCCCGGTCGTCACCGACGGCCCCTACGGCGAGACGAAGGAGCTGTTCAACGGCTTCTGGATCCTCGACGTGCCCACCCTCGACGACGCCGTCGAGTGGGCCAAGCGCGCCCCGCTGCACGGCGCGGGCAACAAGATCGAGGTCCGCCGCGTCACCGGCCCCGAGGACTTTCCGCAGGACGACGAGTGGATCCAGAAGGAGGCCGTGTGGCGGGAGCAGCTCGGGACGAACTGAGCGCCGCCGACGCCGGGCGGCGCGCCGTCGAGGCGGTCTGGCGGATCGAGTCCGCGCGGATCGTCGGCGCGCTCGCCCGGTACACCGGCGACTTCCCGCTGGCCGAGGACGTGGCGTCCGAGGCGCTGGCCGAGGCCCTCGTCGCGTGGCCGCGCGACGGCGTCCCGCGCGACCCCGTCGCGTGGCTGCTGCACGTCGGCCGGCTGCGGGCGGTCGACGCGTTCCGGCGCCGGTCCGCCCGGGACACCCGGTACGCCGCCCTGGGACGCGGGCTGCCCGAGGGCGGCGTACCGGGTGTCCCGGGC
>JACXUT010000013.1 GCA_014763765.1 Micrococcales bacterium | reverse complement strand
GGCGGCGGGCGGAGGTCAGCGCGCGGGCCGGGCGGCGGACGCCCGGACGACCAGCGACGGCTCGGCCGGCGACGTGTCCACGTCCTGGCCCTCGATCAGCCCGAGCAGGATCTCCATGCAGCGCGACCCCACCGTCGCGAACGACTGGCGGACTGTCGTCAGCGGCGGGAACACCTGCGCGGCGAACTCGTTGTCGTCGAACCCGACCACCGAGACGTCCTGCGGCACCCGGACACCCGCCTCGTACAGCGCGCGCAGGAAGCCCAGCGCCATGAGGTCCGAGGCCACGAACACCGACGTCGGCAGGCCGGCGGCGACCATGCGGCGCCCGATCCGGTACGCGCTCTCGCCCGTCCAGTCCCCGTACTGCACGGCCGGCGCCGGCAGCGCGTGCGCGCGCAGCTCGGCCTGCCAGCCCCGCAGCCGCACCTGACCGTCCAGCCAGTCCTGGCTGCCGGCGAGGTGCGCGACCTCGCGGTGGCCGAGCTCCACCAGGTGCCGGGTGGCCAGCCGGGCGCCGAGCTCCTGGTCCTCGTAGAACACCGTGATGCCCTCGTGGCTCGTCTCCCCCGGCGACAGCAGCACGACCGGGAGCCCGGCGGTGACCTCCTGCGTCACGTGCGACAGGGACACCCGTGGGGCGATCACGACGACGCCCTCCACCCCGCGCTCGACGAACGCGCGGAAGATCGCCGCCACCTCCTGCGGGGACGGGTGGCTGGTCGTGGTGACGAGTGCCGTGTAGCCCGCGTCCCGGGCCGCGGACTCGACGGCGGCGAGCGTGCTGACGGGCCCGTACTTGGGCGAGGCGTCGGCGATGACACCGATCGTGTGCGAGCGGCTCGTCACCAGGGCGCGCGCCGCGTCGTTGCGGCGGTACCCGAGCTCCGCGATCACGGCGAGCACCCGGTCGCGGGTGGCCGTGGAGACCCGGCCGCCGTCGTTGATGACGCGCGACACCGTCTGGTACGAGACGCCGGCCTCCCGCGCCACGTCCTTCAAGGACGCCCGCCGACGCGTTCCTGGCACTGCGGCTCCTCGTCCCTCGCCCCCGGAGGGCGCTACCCCCCTGACAGAGCCCCAGGTTAGGGCCTCATGCGCTCCCGGCACCCGCGCTCACTCCCGCGTGCTCTCCAGGCTGTGCCACGTGTCGTACGCGACGGCGGCGGCCCGGTCGGTCTCGCCCGCGGCGCACAGCCGGATCAGCTCGTCGTGCTGCGCGACCGAGCGCCGGCCGGCCTCCGACTCGAACCGCAGCCGCTCCGCGCGCCGCACCGCGGGGGTGAACAGCTCCAGCACCCGCTCGAGCGCGCGGTTGCCGGCGACGTCGACCAGCACGCCGTGCAGCTCGCCGTCCGCGCGCAGCGCCGCGTCGACGTCCCCGGACTCGACCGCCGCGGCGAAGCGCACGTTCGCGTCCCGCATCTCCGCGACCTCCGCCTCCGTGAGCAGCGGCACCGCCTCGCGGACGGCCACCTCGTGCATCGCGGCGACCACGTCCCGGGCGTCGCGGACCTCGCGCGCGTCGAGCGGGCTGACGATCGTGGAGCGCCCCGGCTGGGCGAGCACGAGGCCGCCCTGCGCGAGCCGCAGCAGCGCCTCGCGCACCGGCGTGCGGCTGACGCCGAGCCACGCCGCGATCTCCTGGTCCCGCAGCTGCTCCCCCGGCTCGAACGTCCCGTCGACGATCGCGTCGCGCAGCCGCAGGTAGACGTCGTCGCGCAGCAGGTGGCGGTCCACGCCGGGGGGTGTTGCCGGGACGGGCACGGGCGGGTCCTCTCGGATCGGCGGGGGTCGAGCTCTCGACAGAGCGTATCGCTGGATGCAATATATCGGATACCGCGTGCGTTACTCATCCCGACCGGAGCGGGACCCGCCCGCCCCGGATCACCGAGAGGACACTCCGATGACCGACACCACGCTCGACAGCACCGGCACCTCCACCCCCACCGTCGTGCTCGTGCACGGCGCGTTCGCCGACTCCTCCAGCTGGAACGACGTGATCGCCCGGCTGCGCCAGGACGGCTACACCGTGCTCGCCGTCGCCAACCCCCTGCGCTCCCTGGACGGCGACGCCCGGTTCCTGCGCGACGTCCTGGACAGCATCGACGGCCCGATCGTCCTGGCCGGCCACTCCTACGGCGGCACCGTCATGAGCGAGGCCGCCGACGGCCACCCCGGCGTCCGGGCGCTCGTGTACGTCGCGAGCTTCCTGCTCGAGGAGGGCGAGAGCACCGGCGAGCTCGCCGGCCGCTACCCCGGCAACGAGCTCGGCGGCGCTCTGCGGCCCGTGCCCGTGCGCACCCCCGACGGGCGCACCGTCGACGACCTCTACATCCAGCTCGACAAGTTCGGGCCCGTGTTCGCCGGCGACGTCCCCGCGGACGTCGCGTCCGTCATGGCCGTCACCCAGCGGCCGATCATCGGCGAGGCGCTCGCCGACAAGGCCACCAGGGCCGCCTGGAAGACGATCCCGTCGTGGACGCTCGTCACCCTCGCCGACCTGGCCGTCCCCGCGGAGGCGCAGCGGTTCATGGCGTCGCGGGCGTCGTCGCACGCGGTCGAGGTGGACGCGTCGCACGCGGTCACCGTGTCGCAGCCCGGCGTCGTGGCGGAGCTGATCGAGGAGGCAGCGCGGGCGACCGCGCGCTGAGCCCTCGCGTGCAGGGCGGCGCCCTCGGGCGCTCCGGCCCGGATCAGTCCGGGGCGGGGCGGCCGGGGGCGTCGCCGGCGGGCGCGGCGCCGAGCTTGCGCAGCATCACGGCCAGGGCCGTCAGCTCGTCGTCGTCGAGGACCGCGAACAGCTCGTCCGTCGCGCGCTCGTAGCTGCGCACCCACACGTCGGCCAGAGCGGCGCCGTCGGGGGTGACGTGCAGCAGCACGGACCGGCGGTCATCGGCGCTCGGCCGACGCTCGAGCAGCCCGTCGCGGACGAGCCCGTCGACCAGCGTCGAGGCCGTGCCCTGCGCGACGCCCACCGCGTGCGCGAGCTCGGTGAGGCGGACCGGCTGCGACCGGGCCACCTCGACCACCAGGCGTGACCGCGGCGTCGACACGCCGTGCTCGCCCAGCCGCTCGTCCAGGCGCCGCACCAGCACCTTGGCCGTGCGGCTGAACTCGTCCGCCACCTCGGCGGCCGTCACCGTCGCTCTCCTGCGTGCCATGAGCACCGCCTCCTCCCTTGACGAGTTGATCCTACGGCGGGTTACATTGATCCCGATGTATTGATATCGAACTGTTTGGTGTCAATGCGCTCCCGAGTGGTGCCGTCGCGCCCCCGCAGCCCACGCACGTCGATCGGAGAGGACCAGCCATGAGGATCTTCGTCACCGGAGGCAGCGGCTTCGTCGGCGGCTCGCTCGTGCGCCGACTCGTCGCCGAGGGCCACCAGGTCACCGCCCTCGCGCGGTCGGAATCCAGCGCCCAGCGGGTCCGCGCGGCCGGCGCCGTCGCGCTGCGCGGGGACCTCGCCGACCTGGCGGACGCGGCGGGCGCCGAGTGGCTCGCACGCCTCGCCGACGTCGACGCCGTCGTGCACACGGCCGCGCACATGGAGTTCTGGGGACCGGACGCCCTGTTCGAGCGCCTCAACCACGCGCCCACCGTCGCCCTGCACGCCGCCGCCGTCGCTGCCGGAGTGCGCCGCTTCGTCCTCGTCAGCGCCGCCTCCGTCTCCACCGGCAGCCAGCGCCGCCCGGTCGTCGACGAGACGACCCCCGAGGGCCGGCCCAACATCGCCTACAGCCGGGTCAAGCTCGCGACCGAACGCGCCCTCCTCGCCGCGCCTGCGGGGAGCACCGAGCTCGTGATCCTGCGGCCGCCGTTCATCTGGGGACGCGGGATGGCGACGATCGACGGCTTCGTCGAGGCGGCGCGGACGGGTCGGTTCGCCTGGATCGACCACGGCCGCCACACCGTCGACATGGTCCACGTCGACAACCTCGTCACCGCCCTGGTCCTCGCGCTCACCCGCGGGCGGCCCGGCGGCGTCTACCACGTGACCGACGGCGCGCCGATGCCGATCCGCGAGTTCCTGGTGCCGCTGCTGGCGACGCAGGGCGTGGACGTGTCGGGGAGCCGCAGCGTCCCGCTCGCGGTGGCCTCGCTGCTCGCTGCGGCGGTGGACCGGGCGGCGCGGGTGCTGCGGCGGCGCACCGCTCCGCCGCTGACGAACTGGCTGGTGAGCTTCACGGGGCGCGACCGGGCGTACGACATCACGGCCGCGCGGAGGGAGCTCGGGTACGTGCCGGGGGTGACGTTCGGGCAGGGGCTCGCGGGGATGGCGTCGGCGTGAACCCTGGGCAGCGTCGCGACGACCTATCGGTGAGGATCGCCCGGGGCCGCGGCAGGACCGGGTCGGGGTGAGACGGGGTGGGGCGGTCGACGGCGCAGAGGCCACCGAGACCAGCGCGCCGGGGCCGACGCACTCACCGCCACGTCAGGAGCCGGGCCCCACCCTCCGGCGCGCAGCGCTGCCACGGCTGCGACGACCGCGTCCTCGTACTGGCGCCGATCGAACACGAACGGACCGAACCCCGCGTACGACCTCGCCCGGCGGTGCGGCTGGGAGAAGCTGGACCACGTCACCGACTGGCCGGCGAGCGTCACCTCAGCCTCGAACGGCCAGCACCCCTCCTCACCGCACTCACACCCGAGAAGCCAGACCCGCTCACGCCGGGGCCACTGCCGTCTCGCGACGCCGAGGTAGTAGTCAGGGATGTCGTCGAATGCGACGAGCGTCGGCCCGACACCCGCGTAACCCCCGGCAGGCGTGAAGCCCCGGCTCTGCTCGAAGGCCTGCACCATGTCGGCCAGAGCCGTGCCGTCGACCGACGGGACCAGCGTCGCGAGGCCCTCCCACTCGTCCACGGCGAGATCCAGGACGTTGACCATGCCGGTGAGTCTTGCACCGCGAGATGCGGCGCGGGGCAGAGAACGGAGTCCACCTGCTAAGTCCGACGCTTCATTCGTGCGCCCGGTCCTGCAGGTCGAGCAAGACCCCGCGCTGAGCTCGCCTCAGTCCGCCGCCGAGAGGTCCCGCGACGTGACCTCACCGATCCAGCGGGCTACGCGTAGGACGAATCGCCGCGCCGCTTCCAGTCAACGCAGACGCCCGGAGGCGCACAGCAATGACCTTGACGGGCCCGTCCACATCTCGAGACATGCCACCGACCACCCGATGACCAACGCTCACCAAACGGAAATGGCCCCCGCGGCGTACGCGGCGCCGATGTCCCCCTGAACTGTAATGACGCCTCGCTGGCCCGCCTCTGTAAGCCTAGACAGACATGAACCGTCGACACCCGCTCTTGGAGTTCGATCTTGGTCTGTGGATAGCGCCCTGACCTGCGGAATTACATGCGGGTAGTCCGTGCGGCGACCCCGTTCCGGGGTGGCCGCTGACCACGCGCTGACCACGGGGCGCCCGCTAGCCCTCTGCCAGGCGGGCCCCGGCGAGACGCGATCCAGCCACGGCCGGAGGCGCAATCACGGGTGGGCGAGCTGCGGTGCTGAGCCACACCGGCCAACGGTTGACGACTTGAGCGCGACTAGGCGATCTTGAAGCGGTCAGTCGTACCTCCCACGCGCTCACTCCGCGCATGGCCGGGCGCGCACGCGAGTTTGTTCCAGACGAGCGGAGACCCATGTGGATCACCAGTGAGGTGGAGCTACCGCAGGCCGTCATCGACGCGCATGCCGCGGGGCACCTGGTCTTCTTCGTCGGTGCCGGTGCATCAATGGGTCCGCCATCCAGCCTGCCATCGTTCACCGGCCTGGCTCGCGAGTTGGCGAGCATGGCCCGGATTCCGTTCGCGGACACCACAAACCTCGACACCTTCCTCGGAGAACTACCTGCCGGATTCGACACCCACGCACACACGCGCGATCTGATCGGCCGAGCTGGTTCGTTGCCCAACGCCACGCACACCGCGCTCGTGCGACTGGCATCTTCCACCGGGGATGTGCGCATCGTTACCACGAACTTCGACGATCACCTACTTTCCGCGGCGGCCGATGCGGGGGTGGAGGTGCGCGACACGTGGTTCGGGCCCTCGCTTCCCCTCGGCGACGAATTCATCGGCCTCGTCCACCTGCACGGCTCGGTGCGCCGAGATCCGCGCGAGCTCGTCCTCACCGATACCGATTTTGGACGAGCCTACTTGACTCGGGGCTGGGCCACACGGTTCTTGTTGCCGATGTTCCAGGAGTACACCGTAGTATTCGTCGGATACAGCCACGACGACCCGATCATGCGCTACCTTGCGCTCGGACTTCCGCCGCGGACGCTGCGCTTCGCCTTCACGCCGCTACACCATGCAGCAGACCCAAAATGGGAGCGACTGGGCGTGGGCACGATTGGTTATCCAGTAGTTGGCGATGATCATACCGCCCTCGTCGCGGCACTTCAGGCGTGGGACGTACGTGCCCGAATGGGTCAGACGGACCACCAGTCGCGCATGATCGAAATCATCGACGCCGGCCCGGAGATGACCCCAGTCGATCGTGATTATCTTGCTGACCGGCTCGCGACTACAGACGGCGCTCGCCACTTCGCCGCGGCGGTCGAAAACGCCGTCCTCGACCACAAGTTGGCCTGGCTTCAATGGGCAGAGGACCTCTCGGGGTTTAGGTCGATCTTCGCCGGTGGGCGCGGTGGCGAAGCGGAGCCAACCCTTGTCAACTGGTTCTGCAGCGTCTTCATCACATCGCCCGAACTACACGGTGCGGCCTTACAGACCGTGCAGCGCCTAGGACAAGCGTTCTCGGACGCACTCTTTCGAGGTGCCTGCTGGGCGGCGGACCAGCTAGGCAAGAAGGACGCCGACGCCGGGCGACGCTGGAAGGTGCTTCTTGCGAGCTCCATCCATGGTCACTCGGCTCCAGTGGAAACGGATTGGTTGCTGGCATATGTCCCCGGCGATCACGCGGAGCACGTCTCCGTGTTGAGATCTGCGCTGCGGCCACGCTTGGCGTTGAAGCGACGGTGGTTCCTCAGCGAGGCGGAATCAGCGACTGCACCTCCGGATGCCGAAGCCCGATGGAGCACCGCGGCGGAGAGCCTCACCAGCCAAATTTCGAGAATTATCGAGGCGTCTGAGCCTGGCGATCCCGCGCTCGAGAGCCTTCTTGAAGACGCCCTTAGCGCTGCCTACGACTTGCTCGGCGCATACTTTGGGCCGAGGGAGTGGGACAGCCTGAGCTTCGGGCGTTCAGCAATTGAACCGCACCCACAGGACGAGTTCCCCGACCCTCTCGACGCCGTGATCGACGGACTGCGAGCGTACGGCGAGAAGGCACTGCCCGTTCTCGCCGACTTGCCGGAGCGGTGGTGGTCACTCGGTCGGGAGCTCTTCCAGCGTCTCGCACTCCACCTCCTGGCCCGAGACCAGTCTCGCGACCCCGATGAGAAGATCTCATGGTTGCTGGACAGGTCGCTGATCTACAAGACCGGCTTAAAGCACGAGGTATACCAAGTACTGCAGGCCGCCACCCCGTTGGCCTCTGACTCAGCCCGCGATCGACTCCTGGCGGCCGTCCTTGCAGGCCCATCAGTGTCCGAAGAAATACCCGATCTCGACCGTCATATCGCGTACGCAAGATATAACGCCCTGGTCTGGCTCACTGACGTCGCGTCGGAATGGCGGGATGCGGCCAGCGAGCTTGAGGCCGCGCAAGAGGCAAACCCTGATTTCGCGCCGCGAGAGCACCCGGACTTCGACCGCTGGATGTCAAGCGGAACCTGGGGCGGGAAGTTCCCCATGGAGCCGGACGACTTTGTGCAGTCGTTCGAGAATGACCCGGCAGATGCACTCCAAGACCTCGTGAGTCGCGACTACTCGGAGCGAGCCTTCGATCAGCCGAGATGGGAGGACGCTCTTTCTCTCGTCAGCCGGGTCGCAGAGGCCCGTCCCGATGTGGGCGAACAGATGTGGCGTCTGATCGCTGAGCGGGCCGATGAGCAAGCGGCTGACATTCGGCGAGCCCTGGCCGGCGGCTGGGCAAAGGCGG
Source organism: Micrococcales bacterium (assembly GCA_014763765.1). Taxonomy (GTDB): domain Bacteria; phylum Actinomycetota; class Actinomycetes; order Actinomycetales; family Cellulomonadaceae; genus Cellulomonas. The sequence continues at coordinate 25,192 of JACXUT010000013.1, read as the reverse complement.
ACTTGGCTGCCTACGCCGAAACGGCTGTGGCGCGAGTATCGGAACTTGTAGGAGATGTAGAGTCCGCACGCACGATCAGCCGGTTCCTCTTCGAGCAGGTGCGGTCGCAGGCCGATTTCGATGAGACACCGGCGCTCGCCGCGATGCGCGACGTCGCGCTCGCGCTATGGCATGAGCACAGCGCGTCCTTCACCCACCCGCAGGATCTGGATCCTGTCTCTTTTGCGCCCCTATACCTTAATTCGTGGCCGGGGGAGCTGGCGCAGTACTGGATAGGCGAGATCGACCGCCGTTGGCGGCACAACCGAGACGGTTGGTCGGGCCTCAGCGAACAGGAACGCGCCGCGCTGGGGCTGTTGCTTCAAGGCACCGACGACACACTCGACGCCACGCAACCGGCAGTTGCAAGTGGGCTCTTTTTCCTGTTCGCCGCCGACCCCGATTTCGCAATCGAGCGCGTCATCCCCTTGTTCTTGGAAGACGCAACGGCGAGGCTCGCGTGGTCTCCGTATCTGCACCACCCGCGATACAACGATAAGTTGCTGGGCGCTGGGCTGCTCGAGGGCGTGATGGCGGAATGGGATCGCCTTGGGGATCTTGATGACCGATTGCGAGATCAGTTCCTCGGGCTGGTCGCATCGATAGTCGCCGTAGCCGGGATCAGCGTCGAAGAGCGACAGGCCCTCCTAGACCGCAGCGTCCTCGCCAACGACGGCGCACACGCCGCAGAGTTCGCGGAAGCAGCTGTTCGCCTGCTGCAGTCCGACCGCGTCGACGGGGCAGCAGTATGGGAACGTTGGCTCGGTGATCACGTGAGGGCTCGGCTCGCCGGGATTCCGCGAACAGCAGAGCTGGAGGAACTCGCTCGTTGGGCGGACGCATTGCCGCATCTTGGGGCGGCAATACCGGAAGCATCGGGCGTGCTTGGTGGACGGGGAATCGGCTTGGGCGACCGGTTCTTCGATCCCGACTTTCCCGATGGGGTGCTGCTCGAGCACGGACCGACCCTCGTTGAGCACTACGTTCAACGAATCCGGAACTCTTCACCCACCGGCTATCTCGTTCCGCATCAGGTGCAGGACCTGATCGACAATATGCGAGAAGTGCTCGGAGACGCCGCGGTCCAGCCCCTCGTCGCCGCGGCGACCGAGAGCGGGTTCGACAGGCACTACTGACCAAGGGGCACGTCCGTCGTCCTCTGGCACGGTGCGGAAGTACGAGGTGTGCAACCGATCGAAGCGAGCGGGCGCCCATACAAGCGGTGTCGCGTGCCCTGCTCTGCGGAGTCGCGGTCATCCGGGTTGGTCTTCTATTCAGGGGGTCGAGGTGGCGCTGCGGGGCCTCGGAGCGACCCGGCGCCACCAACAGCGCATAGATGCAAGAAGAGTCGCGGTCCGTCATCGGTGCTCCGGCCGGCATCAGGGTCGTGACCCGGGTCGCGTGCCAGGTCTGGCGGATCGAGCAGGCGGGCTCTGCGCCGGTGCCTTGTCGCTACCTGTAGGCCGTGGCGGTCGCCCATCGCAGTCGCGGCTTCCACGGCATCGACATGAGGAATCCGGCGAGTCCCTCGTGCGTGTCCTCCAGCACTGTCCCGCCCGGCGTCCGCACACGGTAGACGGTCAGGCCACGCCCGGTGCCGACCTCAACCTCGCCGTGAACGGCCGCGTCAACGATGGCGTGCAGAGTCTTCAGACCGTCCGGTGACCGCGGTAGGTCCCAGCCCGGCGCACGTCCGAGGGTGGCGACGATGTCCTCCGCCGAGTGCACCCACCCGACGCTGACGGCCGACTCGGCCGCCGGTTCGACGTTGCAGCCCTCGACGGTGAGGTCGCCGTCCCAGGTGACGCTGGCGACGTCACCAAGCGTCGCAGCGAGTTCAGCCCTGAAGGCATGCAGAGCATCGGTGATCCCGTCCGCGGGCAGAGGTGCTTCGTGCACAGTCGCCATGAGCCGATCGTGCCGCATCCCCCGTCTCGAGGTGGCCACGCGCCGGCGGCGCAGAGCGGTACCTCACGTTGGTAGGTCGGCTGGCACACCTCTACCTGAACGCCGTTGCGGCGGCAGGTGCGCATCTTCTCCCCCGCTGCCGCACACCTGCAGGTAGCGACGGGGTCGCGAGGGAGGTGGAGCCCGTGATGTCGATGCACAAGCTGACGGCTGGGGACGGGTACGCCTACCTGACCCGGCACGTCGCCGCGGGCGACGCCGGTCTCGAGCAGGGTGCGTCACTGACCGCCTACTACGAGCAGACCGGCAACCCGGCCGGCCGCTGGTACGGCGAAGGCCTTGCCGGCCTCGGTGACATGAGGCGGCGGCTCCGGGCTGGCGATGTCGTCACCGAGGCGGCGATGACGGCCGTGTTCCGCGACGGCGCAGACCCGCTCACCGATGACGCGCTCGGCCGGCCCTATAGCCGCTTCGATGACGGAAAGCGTCACGCCGTCGTGGGCTACGACCTGACGTTCACCGCGCCGAAGTCCGTCTCCGTCTTGTGGGCGCTGGCCGATGACGCGACGCGCGTGATCGTCTATGACGCGCACCGGGCGGCGTTGGCGTCATCGCTGGAGTTCGTCGAGCAGCGCGTCATCCGCACGCGCATTGGCGACGGGGGCCGTCATCAGGTCCGCACCCGCGGGATGGTCGCCGCGGCGTTCGACCACTGGGACACCCGGGCCGGGGACCCGAACCTGCACACCCACGTGGTCATCGCGAACAAGGTTCAGGGGCCCGACGGCGCGTGGCGCAGCCTGGACGGGCGGACGGTGCATGCCGCGGTCGTCACCGTGTCCGAGCTGTATGACGCGCTGCTCGCGGACGAGCTGGCGCGGCGGCTGCCCGTGGAGTGGTCGATGCGCGACCGCGGCCCGCGCCGGAACCCGGCGTTCGAGGTCGACCGCATCGGCGAGGACCTGCTCGCGCACTTCTCGACGCGCGCGGAGGCGATCCACTGCGCCGAGCAGGAGTGGCTCGCCGAGTTCGAGGCCACCCATGGCCGGGCGCCGACCCGAGTGGAGACGACCCGGGCACGGCAGCACCTGACGCGGGCGACGCGGCCGCCGAAGACGGTGCGGCCGCTCGCGGATGTGTTGGCCGACTGGGCGAACCGCGCCCGCGCGCTCACCGGGCTCGAGCCGCACGACCTTGCGGCGCGCGCGCTGGCCGGCGCCTACGGGCGGGCGTTGCACGCGCACGACGTCGGCCCGGAGGTGCGCGCGGCGATGGTCGCCCAGGTGCTCGATGACGTCTCGACGCGGCGGTCGGTGTGGACGACGTGGAACCTCGGCGCCGCTGCCGTCCGCGCCTCGAAGCTGCTACGGATGGCCTCCGCCGTGGAGCGGCGGACGCTGCTCAACGAGGTCACCACTGACGCCGCCGCGGCGTGCGTGCACCTGGACGACAACCGCGACCCGATGACGCGCCGTGTCGGGGAGTCGCTGTTCACCTCGACCGAGCTGCTCGGCGCGGAGAAGGCGCTCATCGACGCCGCCGAGACCGCTGGCGCACCGCACAGGCCGGCGGAGATGCTCGGCGCCATCCCGCTGCGCACCGAGCAACACCTCGGCGCCCTCGCCCCCGACCAGCGCGCGGCCGCGGAGGCCGTCATCACCTCCGGCCGGCTCCTCGACGTGCTCGTCGGGCCGGCCGGGTCGGGCAAGACCACCACCCTTGCCGCATTGACCTCGTTCTGGGGGCACGGCATCGGGTCCGTGGTCGGGCTGGCGCCGTCGGCCACCGCGGCCCGGGCGCTGGCGGGGTCGCTCGGCGTGCCGTGCGAGACGACCGCGAAGTGGCTGCACGAGTCCACCGGCGACGGCGCCGCCACCCGCGCCCTGCGCTACGCCGACGCCCTCGCCCGCATGGCGCCCGGGGACTACCGCGAGATGCGTGCAGCCAACGAGGAGCACTGGCGGCTCCGCGCCCAGCAGGACCAGTGGCGGTTCTCCCCTGGCCAGCTGGTCATCGTCGACGAGGCCTCCCTCGCCGACACCCGGACCCTGGCTGCGATCGTCGAGCAGGCTCGGGCAGCGACGGCGAAGGTCCTGTTGGTCGGGGACCACCTGCAGCGTGGGTCGGTCGACGCCGGCGGGGCGTTCGGCATGCTCGCCCGCCGTGGGCCCACCGCCGAGCTGACCAGCCTCTGGCGGTTCGCCTACCCCTGGGAGGCTCGGGCGAGCCTCGAGCTGCGCCGCGGTCATCCGTCGGCGCTCGACGCCTACGAGGCGCACGGCGCGATCGCCTCCGGCGGGCACGACGCGATGCTCGACGCCGCCATCGACTCCGTCACCAACGCGAGCAGCGAGGGCCGGGTCGCGGTGCTGCAGGCCGTCGACAACCGGACCGTCCGCGAGCTCAACGCCCGCATCCGCACAGACCGCATCACCACCGGCGACGTCGGCCCCACCGGCGTGAGCCTGCACGACGGGCTGACGGCCGGCGTCGGCGACCGGATCGTCACTCGGCGCAACCACCGCCGCCTGACCACCGCCGACGGGTTCGTCCGCAACGGCGCCCTGTGGAACGTCACCGCCGTCCTGCCCGACGGGTCCCTCCGCGTCCAGCCTGCCAGCGGCGCCGACGCGGCCACCGTCCGGCTGCCCGCCGACTACGTCGCCGAGCACGTCGAGCTCGGCTACGCCACGACCATCGCCCGTACCCAGGGCATGACCGTCGACGAGACCCACACCATCGCCACCCCCGGCATGGGCCGCGAGGACCTGTACGTCGCGATGAGCCGCGGCCGCCACACCAACCGGACCTACGTCGTCGTCGACCAGGGCGACCCGGAGTGCCTGCCGGGCCAGGCGCCGTCGTCGGGCCGAGAGGTGCTCGAGCAGATCCTCGCGACCAGCCACGCCGAGCCCATCGCCACCGAGACCTGGGACACCTACCACCCCGGCCGGGCCGCGCCCCTCGTGCCGCCCGTGCATCCACAGCAGCCGTGGAACGCCTGGCCTCCACAGCCTGCACTGCACCCGTTGACCGCGCCGCCGTCGTCGTCCGCCGATGGACCGGTGCTCGGTCGCTGACCACCGCCACACCCAACCCAACAGAAGGAGAAGGTCATGACCACCACCGCACAGCACACTGTCCCCGCCACCCCGGCCCGGCAGTACTACCGCGTGAAGGACGCGGCGCGGGTGCTCGGGGTGCTGCCCCGGACGCTGTACCACCTGGTCGAGCACGAGCAGATCCCGTACCGGCGGCTCAGCACGGTGATCCTCCTCCCGGCCGCGTGGGTCGAGCGTGAGCCGACGATGCCGGTCAAGCGGCGCTGATGTCCGTCACCAGGCGGGCGCACCCGACGGGGAAGGTGACCTGGCGCGCGAAGGTGTTCTTCGAGGGCCGGGTCATCACGCAGCGGTCGTTCGGGCGCCGGGTCGACGCCAAGCGCTGGGAGGCCGACCAGCTCGCCAAGCTGGACGCCGGATCGTGGATCGACCCGGCGCGCGGGCGGATGACGTTCGCGGCGCTGGCCGAGGAGTGGCAGGCCTCGCGTGGTCACCTGGCGGTGCGCAGCCAGGAGACCACGCGGTTCCTGCTCGACAAGTACGTGATCCCGGAGATCGGCGCGTACCCGATCTCCGGGATCTCGGCGGCCGACGTCGAACGGGTGATGTCCGCGCTGACGGCGCGCGGCCTCGCGACGGCGACGCGACGCCGGGCGCTGTCGATGATGCGGCTGGTGTTCGACTACGCGATCCGCGACCGGCGGCTGAGCGTGAACGTCGCGCGGATGGTCGCGCTGCCGCGCGGGGGGACCAAGCGCGAGCCGCACTGGCTGCGGCCCGAGCAGCTCGGCCGGCTGGTCATGGCGGTGCCGCCGCTATGCCAGCCGGTCGTGCTGTTCCTCGGGACCACGGGGTGCCGGTTCTCCGAGATGGCCGCGCTGCGGGTCGACGACGTCGTCCAGACCCCGCACGGGCTCGGCGTGCGCGTGCACCGGGCCGCTACCCAGTCCAAGCGGACCAGCGGGGCGGTGTTCGGGCCGACGAAGACGCACCAGACGCGGACCGTGCCGGTGCCGGCGGCGCTGGACGAGTACGTGCGGACGCGGGTCGCCTTCACCGCGCCGGGTGGGTACCTGTTCCCGAGCCCGACTGGGGGTGTGTGGACGAACACCAACTTCCGGGCGCGGTCGGGGTGGATGGAGGCGACCCGGCGGGCGGGTGTGGTGGGGACGACGATCCACGACCTGCGGCACACCGCGGCGTCGCTGCTGATCGCGGCCGGTGCGGACGTGAAGGCGGTGCAGGTGATCCTCGGGCACTCCACCGCGACGATGACGATGGACCTATACGGGCACCTGTTCAGCGAGGCCACGTGGCAGGCGATGGAACGGCTGCCGGTGATACCGCTGATGCAGGCGCCGCGGGCGATCGAGGCACCGTGGGTCGATACCCGCGGTCTTCGGCTGGGCCGACCCTCCCCAACGCCCCGGGGCCCCTCGGGGCGTTGAGGAGGCCACGCTGATGCGACGGGGCCCCGCCGACGTCGGCGGGGCCCCGTGGGCTAGAGGGCCAGGGCCTCGGACGGCCTCGGCAGCAGCGCCTGGATCCGCACGGCGAGCCGCTTCCGGCCGGCGTCGCCCGTCCACTGGGACGCCACGCCCTCCGGACCGGCGCGCCAGAAGTCGGCGCCGGAGACCATCGCCGCCGAACCGTCCTCGTAGACGATCTCACCCGAAAGAGTGGGCAGCTCCTTCAGCACGTCGGCGTAGGCCTCCGGATCAGCGAGCCGCAGGCCCTTCGCGCGGAGGACCTCGATGATCTGAGGAAGGACGCGGTGAAACGCGATGGCGCCCGGCCCCTTCTGGATCACCCACTTCTTCGGGTCGTTGGCGGGGTCGAAGGGCTCAGGCATCACACGAGCGATGCCGTTCCAGTAGGCGTGGAGGATCCTGGCGATGTCCTTCGCGGGTGCCTTCGAGAGCGCCGGCATGGCCAGGACCGGCTGGAGCGACCGGATGAACTGCGCCTTGTTCAAGGTCAGCCGGTCACTCGGGAGCTTCCGGACGTTGGCGGACTGGATGCTCTCCGCCCACACGCCACCGAGGTCAATGAGCTCGTCGGTGACGTCGGCACCGCGGGTCTTCCAGTCCTGGCCCTTGATCTCGAGCAACTCGGCGAGCTCCGGGTCCTCCTCGGCCATGAGACGCAGGAGCTCCCAGGCGAGGTCCGTCTTGACGGCCTTCGCGTTCTGGTTGACCTCGTAGAACTCCTTCATCTCCTCGGCCGTGTCCAGCCCGATGGTGATGGACAGGGGGACGGGGAACTCCCCGAAGTCGCCACCGTCCAGCAGCTCCTCGACCGCCCCCTCGCGGTGCTGACCGTCGAACACCCAGATGGTGACGCCCTGCGGAATGACCAGCTCCGCGACGCCGATCCAGTCCCCGCCGTTCTCGACCGCCTCGTCGTAAGCGGCCTTGTCGCCAGAGATGATCCTGACCTCGATTCGGGTCAGATCCGCCTCGCGCAGGTTCACGAGAAGAGGGTTCGGCATCCGCCCGCCGCTCCGGTAATACTCGGCCGCCTTCCGCACGCGCGGCATCTGCCGGTCCCTCTGGTACCCCGTCTTCTGCACGGGGTCGTACGTGTCCGCCTTGGAACGCTCGACGACCTCGGTGGCCCGCCCGAACGTCTGCATCATCGGCACCCCGCGCTGAACGGCGAGCGCCCCGGACAGAACAAGGTCCTTACTCGTCGTGACCCGCTTGAGGGTCTCGCTGCTCGTGGTCATCTCTTCCGCACCTCCGTCATCCCTGGGGACCCAGCGCCCCCGCCTGATCAAGACGATAGATCTGAACCACGAGATCTGTCAACCAGATCTGGCAGCCAGATCTGGCTGATCAGATCTTTAGCGGGCGCAAGCTCGTCTCCCGCGGTTGACTGCTGCGGTGGCGTGCGGCAGCGTCAGCTGGTCGGCCACGACCTGGCTTCAGCTCCATCGCGTCAGCGGCCCACCGCTGGGTCCGGGTCGCTATCGTCGCCGCATGAACCAGGAAGACTCGCGTGGGCGCCTCACGCGGGCCGAGCTGCGTGCTCACGCCATGGGGGCGGACATCGAGCGCCGTCGTCGGAGCGAGGTTGTGGTCAGCGTCATAGGTGCCGTCGTGTCCGCAGCGGCCGGCGTCCTGGCCGTCATCTTCCCAGCCGCTTCGCCCGGCGCGTCCCGCGCGGACTCGCTCACTGCGGCCGCGACAGTCCTGGTAACCATCACCGCCATTGCCGTAGCGGGCCAACTCGCGCGCCTGGGCTTGACGGCAGGGCGACGGGAACGCCGTCGCGCAGAAGCTTCCAGGATGGCCGTCCGGGTGTGGCAAGCGACGCTCTCGGCACACGAAGCCGGCCCACAATCACCGGGCCGCGAAGGATGGTGAACGCGGTGCAGCGGAAGGCGCTCGCCTGGTCAGACCGCGCTACGGCTGCGGGCGAACGTACCCTTCAGGCAGATGCGGAAGCTCTCTTCGCCGAGGCCGAGCGCGTCGCGGCACGGGCCGATGCAGACACCGTCTCGGCGGGCCACGTCGAAACCGCCGCCCGGCACCTCCGACTCGGGAAGAGGTCAACCCTCTTCGCCGACCTGGCGACCAACGCGGGCCTCACCATCTTCGGGCTAGCGGGTGGAGGCCTCATCTCAGTCGCCCTGGATGGCGACCCGTTTCGCGCAGGCGAGTGGTGGCTCGTCGTCGCCCTCGCGCTTGGCGCCCTCTCGGCCGGGGCGGGGTTTGCCGCGCGTGCGATGGCGCGCTAGCGACTCGTCGGAGCGAACAGCTGTTGCCATGCAGCGTTCGCCGGCGTCCGTCCACGTTCTTGACAGGCCGTCCACGTCCTGAGACAAGTCGCTGACCACACGCTGACCAATGCCCGGCAAATCGGACACAGTCCCGATAGCGGCCCCGGCGCCCATACTGGCCCTGACCTGCAACAACACTCTGTGCGCCTGGGCAGATTCGAACTGCCGACACCCGCTTTAGGAGAGCGGTGCTCTATCCACTGAGCTACAGGCGCCCGGGCCGACGCGACTGCGGAACCGGCTCGAACGGTGTCGTGCAGGTCCGGCCCCGTCGTGCGGCCCGTGCGTCGTCGGCGTGAGCCGGAAGGCCCGCACCGACGCCCCGCCAGGGTACCGGTGGTGAGCGGGTCAGCGTGCGACCGGCGAACTGGACCGCGTTCGAGAGCGCGACGCGATGCACAGCGCCAGCCGCGCAAGATCCGCCCCCGCCCTACTCCCCCAGCACCGGCTTCACCTGCGTGATCCGCCACCGCCGCCGCCACGCCGTCGCCCCGACCCCCGCCGCGAGCGCCCCGACACCGATCGCGCCCACGAGCAGCAGGTCAGCCACGTACCGCTCGGGCGGCCCGCCGGTGAGCGCGATGCGCAGACCGTCGACCACGTGGGACATGGGCAGCAGCGGGTGGACGACGCGGAAGGGCAGCGGGAGGGTCTGCGGCGGGTAGATGCCGGCGGCGCTGGTGAGCTGCACCATGAGCAGGACGAGGGCGACCGCGGACCCGACGACGCCGAACGCGGTGCGCAGCGCGTGGGCGATGGCGGTGAACGTGAGGGACCCGACGACGACGAGGCCGAGGGTGCGCGGCCAGCTGTGGGGGTCGAGGCCGAGGCCGAGCTGGACGATCGCGAGCAGCACGAGGCCACCGGTGACGCCGATCAGCGCGACGGGGAGGAACCCGGCGAGCGCGACCCGCAGGGAGCCGGCGGCGGACGCCAGCCCGCGGGGGTTGACGGGCCGCAGCACGGTGAAGACGGCGACGCCGAACACGCACAGCGCGATGCCGAAGAAGAACGGCGCGAGGCCCTGCCCGTAGTACTGGGCCTCGTTGCGCGACTCGACGCGCACCTGCGTGGGATCGGCGAGCTGGTCGGCGGTGCCCTCGGGGTCGGACGCGCCGAGGGTGGGGACACGCTGCACGGCGGACGTCAGCCCGTCGGTGAGCGTGGCCGCGCCCTGCTGGAGCTGCTGCGTGCCGTCGGCGAGCCGGCCCGCGCCGTCGGCGGCGGTCTGGAGGCCGGTGGTCAGCTCGCCCAGGCCGTCGGCGACCTGGCGGGAGCCGGTGGCGAGCCGGTCGATGTCGGACTGCGCCGCGCGGATGCGCTGCTGGATCGCGGGGACCTCGGCGGTGACGGCGTCCGCGCGGGCGGCGACGTCGGCGGCTGCCGCGTTCACGGCCTGCGCCGCGGCGACGACCTCGCCGGAGCGGGCGTCGGCGGCGCGGGCGGCCTCCTGGATCTGCTGGAAGCCCGGGTCGGCGGCCTGATCCGGGTGGGTCTGCGCCCAGCCGTCGAGCAGGGCGACGAGCTGCCCCGTGCGGGTGGGCAGCCCCTCGGCGTCCTGCGCGACCAGGCCGGCGAGCCCAGCCGCGCCGCCCGCGACCTGGTCGGCGGCCTGCGCGACGCCGGGCAGCGCGGGCACGACGCGGTCGACCAGGGGGTCGACGACCGCCGCGATCCGCTCGTCGCCGTCCGCGACCTGGCCCGCGCCGTCACGGAGCTCGCCGGACGCCTGCACCGCCCCGGCGAGCCCGGACGCGAGGGTCGCGGCGCCGTCGTGCGCGGTCGTGAGGCCGTCCCGCAGCTCGGTCGCGCCGTCGGCGGCGTCCTGCAGCCCGCTGCGCAGCTCCGCGAGCTGGCGGAACGCGACCGTGAAGTACGCGGAGGTCGCCGCGGCGTTGATCCGCTCCTTGAGCTCGAGGGCGAGTCCCTGGGCGGCGACGCCGACGATGAACCCGTTCGCCCCGTCGCGGCGCAGCACGACCTCCGCGACCTCCGGCTCGCCGGACTGGACGGCGGCCAGGTTCGCGGAGAAGTCGCGCGGGATCGTGATGGACATGAGGTAGGTGCCGTCGGCGAGTCCCTCGCGGGCGTCCCGGGCGTCGGTGGGCGTCCACGCGACGACGGGGTCCGCCTGGAGCTCGCGCACCACCTGCGCCCCGGCGTCGACGCGCTGCCCGGCGACCTCCACGGGCTCGTCCTCGTCGACGACGGCCACCTCGATGTCGCCGAGGTGCCCGTACGGGTCCCAGTTCGACCACAGGTACAGCCCGCCGTACAGCGACGGCAGCAGGACGAGGAACAGCAGCGCCACCCGCTGCACCGGCATCCGGTAGCGGCGCAGCTCCGACCACGCGAGCGGGATGGTCACGACTCCTCCACGTGCGTCGGGTGCAGCTCCAGGACGGTGCGCGGCGGATCGTCCGGCGCCGGCGTCCGCGGGTCGCCGGCCGTGCTCGCGAGGACGACGCACCCGTCGGCGTCCGCCACCCGCGTGAGCGCCTCCCAGACCAGCGCCTGCTCGTCCGGCGGCAGGCCGTCGTCGAGGTCGTCCAGGACCAGCAGCTCGGGCCGGGGCAGCGCCGCGAGCGCCACCGCCAGCAGGGTGCGCTGCACGGCGGGCAGCCCCTCGACGTGGACGTCCGGGTCGGCGACGAGGCCCGTCAGCTCGCGGACCTCGTCCACCCGGTAGCCCAGGCCGTCCGACCCCGGCGGGTGCACCCGCTCCCACCGCGCCCGCTCCCGGAACGTCATCCGCACGGTGTGGTGCTCCTCCGGCCCGATGACGCGGTCCAGCCGCGCGACCGCCGACCGGCGCCGCACCGCGCGCGAGCCCCGCGGCAGGTCGTGCCCGAGCACCCGCAGCGTGCCGACCGACGGGCGCGCGCGGCCCGCGAGCGTGAGGAGCAGCATCGACCGCCCGGTCCCGCCGCTCCCGCGGACCTCGACCACCTCGCCGGCGTCCGCCCGCAGGTCGACGTGCCGGAACACCCACCCGACGTGCGTGCGCATTCCGAGGCCGTCCGCGCGGAGCACGGCGGACGGGTCGTCCGGGGCATCGGGCGTCCCCGCGGGCGGGACCGGGTCGACGCCCTCGTGGGCGGGCCGCGGGGCGCCACCGGTCCCGCGCAGGGCCGACCGGAGGCGGGCGCTCGATCCGGGTTGCTCCGATCGGGTGACACCCCCAACGTCGCACCTCCCCCGGGCGTCTGAGCGGGCGACAAGGTGGTGGGGACCGGACAGCGGAGGGGGCGGCGTGGCCTGGGAGCGGGAGCTCGAGCGCTTCGTGCGCGAGCGGGGGGATGCGCTGGTGGGCTACGCCTACCTGCTCACAGGGGACCTCGCCGCGGCGGAGGACCTCGTGCAGGAGGGGCTCGTCCGGACGTGGACCCGGCGGAGGCGCGACGGCGACGTGACGTGGCTCGAGGCGTACGTCCGGCGGTGCATCCTGCACGCGTTCGTCGACGGGCGGCGCCGGGCGAGGCGGTGGCGCGACGTGTCGCACCTGGTCGCCACGCCGGAGCGGTCCGCGGACGGGCCGACGCGCACGGACGACCGCGACCTGGTCGCGACGGCGCTCACACACCTGAGCCCGCGGCAGCGGGCATGCGTCGTGCTCCGGTTCTACGAGGACCTGACCGTGGCGGAGATCGCCGCCCGGCTCGACGTGAGCGACGGCGCGGTGAAGCGCTACCTGCACGACGCCAACCGGACGCTCGCCCCGCTGCTCGGACCGCAGCCGGGTCTGGCCTCCGAGGACCTGCCGACGACCACGAACGGGAGCGCGCGATGAACCACGACCTCGACGCCGCCCTGCACGACCTGGCCGCCGGCGCCGCGGCGGCGCACCGCGCCCGTGCCGCCGACGACGACCGCCTCGTGCTGGCCCCGACCGTCCGGCGCGTGCGACGGCGGCGGCGGGTCCGGGGCGCTGCGGCGACCACCGGCGGGCTCGCGGTCGTCGCGGCCCTGGTGGCCGGCGGGTTCGCCCTGGCGCCGGAGCCGACCCCGCAGCCCGCGGGACCGACGCCCACCACGCCCGCACCGAGCCCGTCCACCACAACCGCGCCGAGCCCGTCCGGCACGCCCACGGCGGACGCGGAGCCGGCGACGCCGCGCGTGGTCCTCCCGGCCGGGGATCCCGCCCTGCCGTTCGGGTCGTGCGGGTCGCTCGCGTCCGCGACGCCGCAGCACCCCGTGACCGACACGTTCGAGGTGCGGTTCGAGCTGGGCAGCCAGTCGGTGCCCGCCGGGGGCAACGCCGAGGTCCGCGGGTCGGTCGCGCACCGCCTGGAGGGGTCGTCGACCCGGTACACGCTCGTGCCGTCCTCCGGCCCCGAGCTCGCAGTCCTGCGGGACGGGGTCGTGGTCGCGACCGGGACCCTGGGCGGCGACGACTCGTGGGAGCTGCGCAACGACTACCTCGGCGAGTACCGCTGGGCCGCCGACTGGATGCCGCTGTCGGTGTGCGGGCCGGAGGGGCAGTCCGGCACCTCGACGGGCGCCCCGCTGCCTGCCGGCTCGTACGAGGTGCTCGCCTGGGCCGACGTCGTCGACCTCGGGACGTCCGGCGAGGGCCTGGTCGGGCCGGGTGGGGAGCTGGTCTCGGGCGAGGAGGCGTTCGCGCGCGGCGGGACGCCGGGGACGGCCGTGGGCGCCGCGGTCCCCCTGACGATCACAGGTGCCGCCGACCGCATGGAACCCGTGCCCGGCGCCGGCGGCACCGCGACGCTCCCCGCGCCGGGGGTCACGGTCGCTTGCCGCACGGATGTCACGCCGTCGGCCGACCCTCCGTCGCCGCTGGGGCTCGAGTGGTCGGCCGCGGGCACCACGGTCGGAGCGGACGAGCTCGCGTCGACGTCCGCGCGGATCCGCTACACCGGCGAGGGTCGGCTCGGCTTCTACGCGACCCCGCTGTGGGTGCTGCTGCTCTCCGACGGCCAGGTGGTGGGCTCGTCCCCGTACCCGTACGAACCCACATGGCGTCCGCTGCTGGCCACCGGGACCGCGGCGGAGCTCGATCCGCCCTCGGCCGGGCTCACGCTGTGCGACGGCAGTCCCGTCCCGCCCGGTCGGTACGAGGCGCTGGTCGCCTCGATCGTCCTGCCCGACGGTGACGGCACGCAGTGGTCGGACGTGGTGAGCGCGAGGGCGACGGTCGTCGTGGACTGACCGGTCCCGGACCGGGCCGGTCGGCGCCCCGGTGTCCTCCCGCCGCGAGCGGCTCGGCCTAGAGTGGCCGCCGGGCCCGCCCGGGCCCGCCGACCGGTCGGACAGGAGGGGTTGTGGTGCCGCGGATCGACGCCCCCACCGTCGCGGAGCACCGGGCCGCGCGGCGCCGGGCGCTGCTGGACGCGGCCCGCGACGCGCTGACCGCGGAGCCCGACCGGCTGCCGTCGCTGGCGGAGGTCGGGGAGCGCGCGGGGCTGTCGCGGTCGAGCGTGTACGAGTACTTCCGGTCGCGGGACGACCTGCTGCGCGCGGTGGTGAGCGACTCGTTCCCGCGGTGGCAGCAGCGGCTCGACGCGGTGATGGGCGCGGCGCCGGACCCGGCGGAGCGGGTGCTGGCGTTCGTGCGCGGGAACCTGCAGCTGGTGGCGGACGGCGAGCACGCGCTGGCGCGGACGCTCGCCGTGGTGGCACCGGCGGAGGACCTGGCGCGGGAGTCGCGGGCGTTCCACGAGCAGCTGCTGCTGCCGGTGCTGGACGCGCTGCGGGCCCTGGGCGTCCCGGACCCGGAGACGACGGCCGAGCTGGTGAACGCCCTGGTGCACGCGGCGTCGCGGCGGGTCGAGCAGACCGGTGACCTGGAGCGGGCGTACGAGGCGACGGCGGCGCTGCTGGAGCCGTACCTCGGCGGCGCCGGCACGCGCGGGCGCACCGGCACCGCCGAGGACGCCGCCCCCGCGGACGGCACCGCCCCCGACCGGTCCTAGCCGCCCCGGGTCACGCCGGCCGGAGCCGCCCGTCGACCATCTCCACCACGCGGTCCGCGTGCTCCAGCACGTCGTGGTCGTGGGTGACCATGACGGTCGCGACGCAGAACTCGTGCGTGCGCCGGGCGAGCAGCTCGACGATCTCGTGGCTGCGCCGGCGGTCGAGCGCGGCGGTCGGCTCGTCGACGAGCAGCACCGACGGGGTCGCCGCGAGCGCCCGGGCGATGCCGACGCGCTGGCGCTCGCCACCGGAGAGGCGCCCGGGGCGCCGGTGGGCGTGCTCGGCCATGCCGACCGCGTCGAGCAGCTCGAGCGGCGGGCGGGCCGGGGGGCGGCCGGTGATCTTCTCCACCAGGCGGATCTGGTCGACCGCGGTGAGCGCGGGCACGAGGTTGCCGGACTGGAACACGAACCCGACGTGGTCGCGCCGGAACCGGGCGAGGCCCCGGGTGGAGACGTCCGTGAGCTCGGTGCCGTCGACCACGACGGAGCCCGCCGTCGGGCGGGTGAGCCCGCCGGCGACGGCCAGCAGGCTGGACTTGCCGGCGCCGGAGGGGCCGACGACCGCGACGATCTCGCCCGGCTGGACCACGAGGTCCACGTGGTCCAGGGCGGTGACGAGCTGGTCGCCGTCGCCGAACGTCAGGACGACGTCGGTGAGCGCGAGCTCGGACGGGATGCGCGGCTCGGCGTCGCGCCGGCGGGGCGTGCGCGGCGTGCCCTGCGTGCCGGACGGTCCGGCGGTGGTGGCGGTCATCGGTTCTCTCCCAGGGCGGTGACGGGGTCGACGGAGGCGATGCGGGTGGTCGCGACGGCGGCACCGACGAGGCCGAGCCCGACGATCAGCGCCGCGCCGCCGAGCACGGGCGCGGCCTCGAGCGCGAACGGCATGCCCGTCCCGTCGAGCAGCGCACCGGCCCCCAGTCCGAGCGCGACGCCCGCGGCGGTGGCGGTCACCAGGAGGATCGCGGCCTGCAGCAGGCCGTCGGTCAGCAGGTAGCGCGTGGAGGCGCCGATGGCCCGCATGACGGCGAGCTCGCGGGTGCGCTGCACGGTCCAGAGCGTGAAGAACGCCCCGACGACCAGTGCGGAGATCGCGTACAGGAACGCCTGGATGAGCTGCATGGTCATGAGCTCGGCGGTGTAGCCGGGCGAGGAGTCGTACGCCTCGGTGATCGTGCGGGCGGACGTCCCGGCGGCGGCGTCACCGGCGGCCAGGTCGATGCCGTCGCCGCCGACGCCCCGCAGGGCGACGACGCTCGCGACGTCGTAGGCGTCGGCGGGCACGGGGTCCCCCGGGGACACGCCGGCGTGCACCTCCTGCCAGGTGGTCAGCGCGATGTAGCCGATGTCGACGTGGCCGAACGTGCGCTGGTCGGCCGTGAAGCCGACCACCTCGAGCGGCGTGCCGAGGCGGTCGAGCGTGATGACGTCGCCGATCTCGACGCCCTCGTCGCGCGCGGTGGCGCTGAGGACGACCTCGCCGTCCCCGGCGACCTCGCGTCCCTGCGCCGCCTCGGGCGCGACGAACCCGCCCGGCCGGACGCCGAACAGCGTGAGGTCGACGGGCGTGCCGTCGTCGTTCTTGGCGTTGACGATCGCGGTGCCGAGCAGCTCGGCGACGGCAACGTCGTCCCGGGCCGCCCAGGCGTCGCGCTGCTCGGTGGTGACCTCGGAGCGCGTGAAGGCGGAGTCGGTCCTGGTGCCCTCGGCGAAGGCCAGCGCGTCGATCGGACTGCGCTGGAGGCCGGAGACACCGTCGGTGACGAGTCCGGACGACAGCCCGGACAGCAGGACCATGAGGACGGCGATCAGGGCGACCACCGCTCCCACGAGTCCGAAGCGGGTGCGCGCGAAGGCGAGCTCGCGCAGGGCGAGGAACACGGGTGGCCTCTTCCGTTCGGGTCGGACGCCGGTTTTCCGACGTCATGTCGGGATCATACCGACGGGGTGTCGGTATCCCACCGACACCCCGTCGCGGTGCGGGTCAGCGACCCGCGCGGGCGGCCACGCGCCGCCGCAGCACGCGCGCGACCGACCACACGGCCACGCCCGCGACGGCCAGCGTCCACGCGGCGACCCAGCCGCTCGCGAGCGCGAGCCCTGTCGTGGCGAGCACGCCCGCCCCCTGTCCGGTGATCTGGTACACGGTTCCCCCTCCTCTCGTGTCGTGCGGCCGCGGCCGCGGGTCGGTGCACGCTCAGGCGCGCGCGGGTGCGAGATGACCCCAGCTCGGCTGCCGGCCGCGCAGGTGGGTCACCCAGGCATGCAGGTAGGCGCACTGCAGCGCCGTGTCGTAGACGAGCTCCGGCAGCACCGCGGCGCTCAGCCACCGCGCGCGGGGGCCGCCGTCCCAGACGGTGACGAGCCGCTCGACGACGAACACGGCCCCGACGGCCAGCCAGAACGCCTGCCACACGAACGTGCCGGCGAGCGCGGCGCCCAGCATGATCGCCAGCATCGCCCACCAGGTCAGCGTCCCCAGGGTGAGGGCCGCCTGCTGCAGGTGGTACCGCACGGTCACCGGCGTCAGGCCGTACGCGCGCAGGTTGTCGAGCATCCCGGCGTACCAGCGCACGCGCTGGCGGTGCAGCGTCGTGAACGTCGGCATCAGCTCGGTGCTGCACCGGCAGTCCGACGGGGCGACGAGCCGCCAGCCGCGGGTCCGCAGCGCGAGCGTCAGCTCGGAGTCCTCCGTGACGGCGGCGCGGTCGTACACGTCGCCGCGCGTCCCCGGCAGGACGTCGCCGCGGTGCTCCGCGACGTCCGCGAGCGCCTGGTGGCGGAACACCGACGCGGTGCCGGTGACGACGGCCACCCGGCCGGTCGTGAGGATCTTCGACGCGTAGCGCGTGTACTCGTTCGCCTGGCAGCGCTCGACCATCCCGTGCGCGCCGTCGCCGTGGAAGATGCCGCTGACCGCGCCGAGCGCGGGGTCGGAGTCGAGGTGCGCCAGGGCGGTCTCGACGAACGTCGGGGCGATCCGCGTGTCCGCGTCCAGCACCAGCACGTACTCCGGCGGCGCGACCGCGAGCGCGGTGAGCGCCTGGTTGAGGGCGCCGGCCTTGCGGTCCGCGTTGTCGCGGGTGCGCAGCACGCGGGCGCCGAACGCGTGGGCGACCTCCGGGGTCGCGTCCGTGCAGCGGTCGGCGACGACGGTCACCGCGGACGGCCGCACGGTCTGACGGCGCAGCGCGCGCAGGGTGCCCGGCAGGGCGGCCTGCTCGTCGTGCGCGGGCACCAGCACCACCAGCCGGGAGCGGTCGACGGACCGGCGTGCGGTCTGCCGCTGCGGCGTCCCGTGCGGGGCGGGCGCGGGTGCGGTGGGCATGGGGACCTCCGGGCGCTCGGGCACCCGGGTGTCGGTGGGACCGGGTGCGGTGTGCACCCATCGGACCTCCGCGGGGCGTGGTGCTCACCGGCCGCGCGACGCCCGCGAGCAGGGCGCGCGGCGCGGTGGAGCAGCCGGGCGCGAGGCGGCGAGCGACCCGTGCGGCGGTGCTCACGTGGCCCGCCCCGGTCGGCGGGGTCGCGGTCAGTGGATGCGGCGGGCCAGGCTCTCGCGGTCGCTGACGCCGACCTTCCGGTAGATCCGGTACAGGTGGTTGTCGACGGTCCGCACGGACACGCCGAGCGTCTCCGCCACCTGCCGGTTGGAGGCTCCGCCTGCGACGAGCCGGGCGATCTCCAGCTCGCGGGCGCTGAGCCCGGCGACCGGCCCGACCGCGTCCAGCGCCCGGTCGAGGTCTCCCCCGGCCTCCGCGATCACCGCCTCGGCGGCCCGGAGCTGCTCCCGCGCGGCGGCCGGGTCGCCCTGGAGCGCCGCGAGCGAGGCGGCGCGCGCGTGGGCGCGGACGGCGTGCACGCGCAGCCCGGCCGCCCGCAGCTCCGGCGCGACGCGCGCGGCCTCGTCCGGGCTGCCGGAGGCGAGCGCCGCGACGTAGCGCCCGAGCACCGGCAGCAGCGTCCCCTGAGCCTGCGACGCGGCTGCCGCGACCCGGGCGGCCGACGGGTGGTCGGGCAGCACCTCGGCGGCGGCGGACCCGGACAGCACCGCGGCGGGGACGAACCCGCGGTCCAGGTCCAGCTCGACCTCCGCCCACAGCGCCTCCGCGTCCCGCCGCGGGTCGGTGCCCGACGCGACCATGACCCGCGTGCTCGCCAGCGTCGCCGACGTCAGCGGGACCGGCCCGACCGGCAGCCGCATCGCGACCAGGCCGTCCCGCAGCGCCTGCGCGGCGACCACCCGGCCGTCCGCCGCGGCCAGGGACGACCCGATGCACAGCAGCCCGGCGCGCGCCCACGGCTGCAACGGGGCCGTCGACCCCAGCGCCAGGGCGCCCGGCAGGTGCTCGCGCAGCTCCCGCGACCGGCCCGCGAGCGCCAGCCCCAGCGCGACGACCGCCGCCCCCAGCTCGATCGCGGGACCGTCCAGCGCGGCGCGCGCCTCGTCCAGCGCCCGGGACGCGTCACGGACCGCCTCGTCGATGCGACCCGCCAGCAGCACCGCCAGCCAGCGGGCGGCGTGCTCGTCGGGGTCGGGCGCGGTGGGCCCGGCCGGCGGGTCGGTCGCGTCGAGGGCGTCCAGCGCGTCGAGCGCACGGCCGCGGGCGAGCAGCAGCCAGCCGTCGGGCCGCTCCCCACCCCTGTCCCCGTCCTCGCCCGCGTGCTGCGCGCCGGCGCCCACGCCCAGCAGCAGCTCGAGCCGCCGCCGCGACCGCCGACCCGCGGCGTCCTGCGGCACCGGCACCGCGAGCGCCGCGTCCACCTCGCCGCACGCCAGGCCGAGGTAGCGCGCGTGCCACTCGTCCACGGCCGCGCGACCGGCCGACCCGACCCGGTCCCGGGCGGCGGCGACGGCGGCCTCCACCTCGCGCCGGTCGGCGCCGGCGCGGGCGAGCGCGTCGAGGAACGGCACCGCCGTGCCCGCGTCCGGCTCGTCCTCCCACTCGGCCCTTCGCACCGCGAGCCGGGTGGCGGCGGCGCGACGCAGCGCGCGCCCCAGCACCGCGACGCCCTCCCGGGACTCGGCCCACCGCGCACCGCTGCCGTCGGGCTGCGCGCCGCGGCGGTCGGGCCGCGCAGCGGGGCCGTCGGGCTGCGCGCCGGCTGCGGGGACGCCCCCGGGGGCGGGAACGGGCGCGGCTGCGGGGACGGACGCCGGGGCGGCCACCCCGGCGACCCCGCTGACCGGGGCGGCCACCCGGGCGTCCCCCGCGGCGGCACCCGCGCCGCCCGGGGTCGCGGCCAGCGCCCGCTCCACCTGCTCACGGGCCCGCGCCGCCTCGACGCGTCCACCCACCGCCAGCAGGTGCTCGGCCACGAGCGGCGGCACCACGACCACCTCGGTCCGATCCCCCGCGTCGACCACCCGCACGACGCCGGCGTCCTCGAGCGCGGCCAGGTCGTCCCACTCGAGCACCCGGCGCACGACGGCAGGGCTCGCGGGCCCGAGCGTCGCCAGCACCGCGAGCGCCGACCGCGCCGGCCCGTCGAGTCCCTCCAGCAGCGCGTCGACGACCGTCACGAGTCCCGGCGTGCGCAGGTCGGCCACCGCCGTCCACACCCCGTCGACGAGCACCAGCCGCCCGGCCCGGCGCGCCCCCGCGACCACCGCGCGCGCGACGCCCGGCACCCCGGCCGACAGGGCGTACACCCGGGCGGCGGCGTCCGGCGCCGGCGGCCCGCCGAGCTCCTCGGTCAGCACCGCCAGCAGCGCGTCGAACCGCAGCGGCGGCACGGCGACGCCCGCCAACGGCACCGCGCCGGCGACCCGCGACGCGGCGACCCGGTTCGCGCGGGCCGGCCGGGAGGTCAGCAGCGGCAGCGAGCCGGTCTGCTCGGCCACCGTCGCGAGGACCGCGCGGGACTCCTCGTCCAGCAGGTCCGCACGGCGTGACAGCAGCACCGCGCGGCCGGCACCGACGGCCTCCAGCACGCGCGCGGTCGCCGGCCCCAGCGGGTCACCCGGCGCCGGGCGCGCCGCCCACCCGGCCAGCGCGAGCGCCGCGAGCGGCCGTCCGCGGACGCCCGGACGACCCGGCACCCGGAGCACCTGCCAGCCGTCCTCCGCGAGCGCACCCGCGGCCCGCTCGGCGAGCGCGCCCGCCCCCGACCCCGCGAGACCCGTCAGCAGCGCCCCGGTCCCGGCGCGCAGCGCGTCGAGGACCTGGTCCGCCGCGTCGTCGTCCCCGGGTCCCGCCCCCATGCCCGCCACGCTACCCACGCGCGGTCCGGGCGGCCCGGTGGCTGGTGCGTTCCGGTCTCCCGCGCGGGCGCCGCGCATCAGCCCGGCCGCAGACCCGCCCGGTCCACGATGACCGCGAGCTGCGACCGCGTCGTCACCCCGAGCTTGGCCATCGCGCGGCTGAGGTGCGCTTTGACCGTGGAGTCCGAGCGGTAGGTCAGCTCGCCGATCGCCTGGTTCGACAGCCCGGCGGGCACGTACGCGGCGACCTCGAGCTCCGCCTCGGTCAGCACCTCCAGGGCGCGCTGCGCCTCCTCGCGCCGGCCGCGGTCGGGGTCGGCGGCGACGTGCCGCAACAGCGACCCGGCGGCGGCCCGGCCGAGCGCGCCGTCCCCGTCGGCGACGCGGCGGACGGCCTCGGCGATCTGCGCCGGGTCGGCGTCCTTGGCCAGGAACCCCGAGGCGCCGGCACGGACCGCGGCGACCACCGTCTCGTCGGTGCCGAAGGACGTGAGCGCGATGACACCCGGCGGCGACGGCAGCTCGCGCAGGGCGGCCAGCGCGTCGAGCCCGGACATGCGTGGCATGTGCAGGTCGAGCAGCACGACGTCCGGGTGGTGGGCCTGCACCGCGGGGACGACCTCGTCGCCGTCGGCGGCCTGCGCGACGACCGTGAGGTCCTGCGCGGCCAGGATCGTCGTGAGCAGCGTGCGCACCAGCGCGTCGTCGTCGACGACGAGGACCCGGATCACACCGACGAGCGTAGGGCCTGGCCGTCGTCCGTCCGGGACTGCCAGGGCAGGCGCGCGTCGAGCACGTGCCAGCCCTGGTGCACGCCGGCCTGCACGGTGCCACCGAGCAGCGCGGCCCGCTCCCGCATGCCGACCAGGCCGGAGCCGGTGCCCGGCGCGGCCGGCCGCACCCCGGGGACGACCGGGTTCGCCACGCGCAGGTGGACGCCCTCGGCGGGCGACGCGCGGACGGTCACCTCGACAGGGCGGCCCGGGGCGTGCTTGAGCGCGTTGGTCAGGCCCTCCTGCACGATGCGGAACGCCGCCCGGGTGAGGGCCGGCGAGGCGTCGCGGCCGTCGGTGACGAACACCGTGCTGGTGACCCACCGGCCCTGCCGCCGGGCGCCGTCGAGCAGCCCGGCGAGCTCGTCGAGCGTCGCGCCGGGCGCGTGCGGGTCGTCCCCCGTGCGGAGCGTGGAGATGAGGCCGCGCATCTCGGCGATCGCCTGCTGCGCGGAGGAGCGGACCTGCTGGGCGGCGGCCTGCACCTGCGCGTCGGTGGCGCCGCGCTGCACCTCGAGCGCGGAGGCCTGCAACGAGATGCGCGAGATGTGGTGGGCGACGGTGTCGTGGACCTCGCGGGCGATCAGCTCACGCTCCTCCTGGCGGGACATCCGGTCCCGCAGGGTGTCGGCCCGCGCCACCTGCCCCTCCATGTCCGCCACGGCGCGCTCGGCACGCGCCCGGGACGCGCGGACCAGCCCCGCGGCGACCGACGCGGACAGGCACAGCACGCCCACGACGACGATGCCGAGAGGGCTCGCGGTCGAGATCTGCCCGGTGACCTGGTCGGTGAGGCTCAGCACCCGGTGCTCCGGCGGCCGTGCGGCGTCCCGCCACAGCGCCGCCCCGGTCCCGGCGGCGACGGCCGCGGTGCACCACCAGGCGACCCGGCGGGACGCGGTCGCGAACACCCACGGCAGGGCGATCAGCGCGGTGACGGAGTCGAGCGGCAGCACCACGGGCAGCGCGGACGCGGCGAGCGTGAGGGGCACGGCGGCCGAACGGCGGGCCACCAGGAACCCCGCCCCGACCAGGCCGACGAGCATCGCCACGATGTCGAGCGCGATGCGCGGGTCGTCCGTCACCCGGGCGTTGCCGCTGAACGACGACGCGACCATCGCGCTGAACGCGGCGACGGTCACGGCACCGACCGTCCCGGCCCGCGACCACCACGGCCGACCCGGGCGCGGCGCGGCGGTGCGGGCCCCACCCGCGGGCGGGGCGCCGGGGAACCACGTCGCGGCGGCCGGGCCCGGCGGCACGGCACCCGACGGCACGGCACCCGGCGACACGGCACCCGACGGCACGGGGCGCTGCGGGCCGGGGACCAGGGACATGCCGCACAGGGTACGGACGACCGGGGACACCCCACGTCCGCCGACCGGGCGGTCCGACCGCGTCGGTGCTGCCCGATCGGGCACACCGGTCCTGCCCGGCCGGCCGACGCCGCGCCCCGGGCCGGTCCGGGAGCGTCGGTGCACGTCACGGCGGTGCCCGTCACCGCCGGTCCGCACCACCCGATCCGTCCGCGTCCGCGGCGCCCACGAGGAGCAGCACCATGTCCCAGGTCCCCCCGCCCGGCTCGTACCCCGTCCCCGGCGCGCCCACGCCGCCCCCGTCGGAGCCTCCGACGCGGAAGCGGTCGTGGTTCGCCCGCCACAAGGTGCTCACCACGCTCGGCGTGCTGGTCGTCGCCGTCGTCGCGATCGCGTCGGCCACGTCCGGAGGCTCCGACGCGCCCGACGCCTCCGCCCCGGCCGCCGGTGGCAGCACGGCCGGCGGCGGTGGCGACCCCGCGGCTTCCGCCGACGACCCGGCGGGCGACGACGCGGGCGACGACGCCGCCCCCGCCGCCGAGCAGCCCGCCGGGATCGGCACCCCGGTCCGCGACGGCAAGTTCGAGTTCACCGTCACCGGCGTCGAGCCCGGCGTCGCCCGCATCGGCGACGACATGCTCGGGCAGGACGCGCAGGGCCAGTTCGTGCTCGTCCACCTCACCGTGACGAACATCGGCGAGGAGGCCCAGTACTTCGACGGCTCCTCGCAGAAGGCGTTCGACGCCCAGGGCCGCGAGCTGTCCGCGGACGGCACCGCTGCGGTGTACCTCGGGGACGCGAACTCGTTCCTCAACCAGATCAACCCGGGCAACTCCGTGACGGGCACCGTCGTGTTCGACATCCCGGCCGACGCGGCGCTGACCCGGCTCGAGCTGCACGACTCGCCGTTCTCGGGCGGCGTGGAGGTGGCGCTCGGCTGAGTGCGCGGCGGCGGCCGGCCCCCGGACACGCTCTGCGGGGCAGGCCGCCGCTCTACGCTGGGCGCATGGCCACGATCAGGGACGTCGCCTCGGACGCCGGGGTCGCGCCGAGCACCGTGTCCTACGTCCTGTCGGGCCGCAAGAAGCTGCCGGACGCCACCGTGCAGCGCGTGCTGGAGAGCGTCGCGCGCCTCGGGTACCGGCCGTCACCGGCCGCGCGGGCGCTCGCGCTGGGCCGCACGAACATCCTCGGGATGCTCGCGTCGTACTCCCCGGCGACGCCGGAGCCGGACGTCGACGTGTTCATGCGGTTCGTCCGCGCCGCGATGTACACGGCGCAGCCGCGCGGCTACGACGTGCTCGTGATGGGCCGCGGCGACGACGAGCTGGCGGGCGACATGCTGGCCGACGCCCTCGTGGTCATGGACATCCGGCTGCACGACCGGCGGCTGCCGGTGCTGCGGGAGCGGGGGCTGCCGACGGTGCTGATCGGCTGGCCCGCGGACCCGGCGGGCATGAGCGCGGTCGACCTGGACTTCGCGGAGGCGGCCCGCGTGATGGTGCGCCACCTGGCGTCCCTGGGGCACCGCGAGGTCGCGGTGCTGGTGCACCCCGACGACAACGTGGACGAGCTGGCGTTCCGGTACCGGTACCGGACGGCGTTCGCGCAGACGTGCGCGGAGCTCGGCCTGCGCGGGGCCGTCGTGTCGTGCCTGCCCGGTCCGGGGGCGGCGGGCCGGTGGCTGGACGAGGTGCTGACCGAGCTCCCCGACCTGACCGGCGTCCTGGTGCTGGGCCTCGCGTCGTTCGACGACCTGACGGCGGAGCTCGCGCGGCGCGGCCGCTCGGTGCCCGGCGACGTGTCCGTGCTGGCGCTGGCGCCGGCGGAGCAGTTCCTGCCGCTGCACCCGGGGACCACGCTCGTGGACCTGCCGGGACGGGCGATGGTCTCCCGCGCGGTCGAGCGCGCGCTGGACGAGCTGGCGGGCGCCGCGGGCGGGGCGGTGGACCTGCTGCCGGCCGTCCTGCACGAGCACGGGTCGACGGGCCCCGCGGGCCGCGGCCTGCGCGCCTGACACGCGGCCCCGCCGCCCTCGGGGGCCGACCGAGGTCGTCAGTTGCGGCCGAGGTCGTCACGCCGAGCTGACGACCTCGGCCGCAACTGACGACCTCGGTCGGCCCCCGAGGGCGGCGGGGCCGCGGCCTGCGCGCCTGACACGCGGCCCGC
>JACXUT010000259.1 GCA_014763765.1 Micrococcales bacterium | reverse complement strand
GGATGGGGGCGTGGACGACTCACGCGGGCCCCTGCGGGTGGACGAGGTGGCGGCGCTGGCGGGCCCGGGCGGGCCGCTGCGGCGGTGCGCGGTCGTGGCGGAGGCCGGCTCGACGAGCACCGAGCTGATCGCGCGCCTGGCGGCCGACGCCGCGTGGGCGGACGGCGGCCTGCTGGTCGCTGAGCACCAGCGCGCCGGGCGCGGGCGGGGCGGCCACACCTGGACCACCCCGGCCGGCACGGCGGTGACGATGTCGCTCGCGGTCCGTCCGGGGGTGCCGCGCGCGTCGTGGGGGTGGCTGCCGCTGCTGGCGGGGCTGGGCGTCGTGCGCGGGCTGTCCGTGGCCACGGGCCTGACGGCGGCGCTGAAGTGGCCGAACGACGTGCTGCTGCCCGCGCCGTCCGGCGCCGAGGAGCTGCCCGGCTGGGGGCTGGACCGCAAGGCGGTCGGGATCCTCGCGGAGGCGACGCCGGCGGGGGATGCGGTGGTGCTCGGCATCGGGGTCAACGTCGCGCAGACGGCCGCCGAGCTGCCGGTGCCGAGCGCCACGTCGCTGCGGCTGTCGGGCGCCCCCTCCGCGGACCGCACGGCCGTGCTGGTCGCCGTGGTCCGCGAGGTGTGCGCGGTCCTCGCGCGCTGGCGGCGGGCGGGCGGGGACGTCGGGGCGGCCGGGCTCGACGCCGAGGTCGCGCGGGTGTGCCGGACGCTGGGCTCGGACGTGGGGGCGACGCTGCCCGACGGGTCGCAGGCGCGGGGCACGGCGGTGCGGATCGACCCCGACGGCGCCCTCGTGCTGCGGGGCGCGGACGGCGCCGAGCGGCGGCTGCTCGCCGGTGACGTGCGTCACGTCCGGCCCACCCGCGGGCACCTGCCGTGAACTAGGGTCGCTGGTGTGACGGACCGGACGGGCAGCGCGCGCCAGGACGACGAGGCGCGTCCCGTCGCCCCGGAGACCGCCGGCGTCCCCACTCCGGCCGCCGGCACCCCGGGGCCCGACGACGCCCCCGTGTCCGCCGGTGCCCGCCTCGACGCGGCGCTGCTCGGCGGCCCCCGCACCCTGAGCATGCGGGACCTGGCGGAGCGCGCCGGCGTGGACGTCGAGCTGGTGCGGCTGTACTGGCGGACGCTCGGCCTGCCGCACCCGGACGCGGACGACGCCGCGTTCACGGTGCGGGACGCCGAGGCCCTGGGCAGCGCGGCGGCCCTGCTGCGCGAGGAGCTCGTGTCGGGCCGCACGATGATCTCGCTGACGCGCGCGCTCGGGCACACGAGCGACCGGCTCGCGCTGTGGCAGGTCGAGGCGCTGGTGGAGGACGTCGCGACCCGCCGGGGGCTCGACGACCCGGCCGCGCGGCGGGCGGTGCTGGACGAGCTGCCGGTGCTGGCCCCGGTGCTGGAGGCGCAGCTCCTGCACTCCTACCGCCGGCACCTGGCGTCGATCGCGTCGCGGTACGCGGTGGAGTTCGCGGCCGGGCAGGACCGCGACGGCGACCCGGCGGCGCTGCCGCTCGCCCGGGCGGTGGGGTTCGCCGACATGGTGTCGTTCACGCGCCGGACGGCCGGGCTGGGCTCGACCGACCTGTCGGACTTCGTGCAGCGGTTCGAGACCATCGCCCGGGACGTCGTGACGCAGGGCGG
This sequence comes from Micrococcales bacterium, assembly GCA_014763765.1. Lineage (GTDB taxonomy): Bacteria > Actinomycetota > Actinomycetes > Actinomycetales > Cellulomonadaceae > Cellulomonas. The sequence continues at coordinate 3,059 of JACXUT010000259.1, read as the reverse complement.
TGGCCGCGTCGTCAAGACCATCGGGGACGCGGTGCTGTTCGTGGCGGACGACGTGCGGACCGGCGCGCGCGTCGCCCTGGAGCTCGCGCGGGTGCTCGGCGGGGAGCTCGACGTCGAGCGGGAGAAGGCGGCCGGCGGGCTCGCCGAGGGCGCGCGGGGCGTGACCCCGGTGCGGGTCGGCGTGGTGTGGGGCCGGGTGCTGTCCCGGTTCGGCGACGTGTTCGGCCCGTCGGTGAACGTCGCCGCCCGCCTGACGGACGTCGCGGACCCGAGCACGGTGCTCACCGACCCGGCGACCGCGCGGCTGCTCGTCGACGTGCCGGGCCTCGTGCTGGAGCCGCTGCCGGAGCGGGAGCTCGAGGGCATCGGCGCCCTGGCACCGGTGCGGGTCCGCACCGCCTGACGCCCGGCCGCCCGGCGCTGCGCCGGCGCGCCGCTGACCGCGAGGGCGCGGATCGAATCGATTCGCGCCCGGCCTCGCCGCGTGCGACGATCAGGGGACATGAGCACCGGCGAGCCACCCGCACCGCGCCCCGCACCGGCACCCGTGCCCGCCTCGTCGGGCGCCGCCGGGGACGCCGCCGCACCCGTGTTCCGGCCGAGCGCCAAGTACGTGCTCCTGCTCGGGGTGATGACCGCGCTGCCGGCCGTCACCACCGACATCTACCTGCCGTCGCTGCCCGACGTGGCCCGCGACCTGGGGACCAGCGCGGCGGCCGCCCAGCTCACGATGACGTCGATGCTCATCGGCGGGGCCGTCGGCCAGCTGGTGATCGGCCCGCTGTCGGACCGCTTCGGCCGGCGCCGGCCGGTGCTCGTCGGCGTGGCGCTGCACGTCGTGACGTCGCTGCTGTGCGCGATCGCCCCGGCGATCGTCCCGCTCATCGCGCTGCGCACCCTGCAGGGGTTCTTCAACGCGTCGGCGTCGGTGGTCGCGATGGCGGTGATCCGCGACCGGTTCGTCGGGCCGGACGCGTCGCGGCTGCTGTCACGCCTGATGCTCGTCATCGGGGTCGCGCCGCTGTTCGCGCCGAGCGTCGGCGGGCTGATCGCCGGCGAGTTCGGGTGGCGCGGCGTGTTCGTCGCGCTGGCCGTGTACGGCGCGGTCCTCTGGGTGGTGGTGCTGCGGCGCCTGCCCGAGACGCTGCCGGCCGAGCGGAGGCTGTCGTCCACCGGGGGCGCGTGGCGCGGCTACCTGGTGCTCGCGCGGGACCGGCACTTCGTGGCGCTCGCGGTGCTGCCCGGGCTCGGGCAGGCGGTGCTGATGAGCTACGTGGTCGGGTCGCCGTTCGTGCTGCGCGAGGGGTTCGGGCTGAGCGCCGGGCAGTTCGCGCTGGTGTTCGCCGTCAACGGCGTCGGCCTGGTCGGCGGCGCGCAGGTGAACGCCGCGCTGGTCCGCCGGTACGCGCCGATCCAGATCATCCGCGCGGTGCTGCCCGTGTCGCTGACGCTCACCGGGGTGCTGCTGGTGCTCGCGCTGACGGGCGCCGGCGGGCTGCCGGCGCTGCTGGTGGCGCTGTTCCTCATCATGTCGCTGGTGAACTTCACGCCGCCGAACGCCTCCGCGATCGCGCTGTCCCGGCACGGCGAGCGCGCGGGGACGGCCGCGGCGTTCATCGGGTCGCTGCAGGCGGGCGTCGCCGGTGCGGTGAGCCCGCTGGTCGGCGTGCTCGGGGAGGACACCGTGGCGATGGCGAGCGTGATGACGGGCGCGGCGGCCGGTGCGCTGCTGGTGCTCGCGCTCGCGACCCCGGCCTACCGCCGCGGCGGGTGGACCGCGGCGCACTGAGCGCCCGGGCGGGCGGCGGTCAGGCGCCGAGCCGCGCCAGCCGCCGCACGGCCTCCTCCAGCACCGCCTCCTGCTTGACGAACGTGAACCGCACCGCGGTGCGCAGCGCCTCGTCCGCCGCCGACCCGGGCCGGGTGAACGCGCTGACGGGCACCCCGACCACGCCGGCGAGGTCGGGGAGCGCGCGGCACCGCCCCGCCGCGTCGCGGATCCCCGACCCGGCGAGCGGCCCGGCCAGCAGCGCGGCGGCGTCGGCGACCACGAAGTACGTGCCCTGCGGCCGGGCGACCGCGAACCCGGCCCCGGTCAGCCCGGCGGCGAGCAGGTCCCGGCGCGCGGCCAGGGACGCCGCGAGCCCGCGGACCCAGCCGGCGTCGGGGCCGTCGGTGGTCTCGAGCGCCAGCGCGTGCGCCACGGCGGGCTGGAACGGCGCCCCGGACACGTACGTGAGGAACTGCTTGACCGCCCGCACCGCGTCCACCAGCGGCGCCGGCCCCGTGACCCAGCCGATCTTCCAGCCGGTGAACGAGAACGTCTTGCCCGCCGACGAGACGGTCAGCGTGCGGTCGGCGGCGCCGGGCAGCGTCGCGAACGGGACGTGCCGGGCGTCGTCGTACGTGAGGTGCTCGTACACCTCGTCGGTCACGACGAGGCAGTCGTGGCGCTCGGCGACCTCGGCGACCACCGCGAGCTCGGCGGGCGTGAGGACGGCGCCCGTCGGGTTGTGCGGCGTGTTGAGCAGGATCACGCGCGTCCGGTCGGTGACGGCGGCGCGCAGCGCGTCGGCGTCCAGCCGGAACCCGTCGGGGCCGGCCACGAGCGGCGCGGTGGTGTGGCGGGCGCCGGCCAGCGCGATGACCGCGGCGTAGGAGTCGTAGAACGGCTCGAGCGTGAGCACCTCGTCGCCCGGCTCGGTGAGCGCGAGCAGCGCCGCGGCGACCGCCTCGGTGGCGCCGGTGGTGACGAGCACCTCGGTGTCCGGGTCGACGTCCGGGCCGTAGTGCCGCCGCTGGTGGTCGGCCACGGCGCGCCGCAGCTCCGGGGTGCCCGGCCCGGGCGGGTACTGGTTGACCCCCGCGGCGATGGCGTCCGCCGCGGCTCGCTTCACCGACTCCGGGCCGTCGACGTCGGGGAACCCCTGGCCGAGGTTGAGCGCACCGGTGCTCGCGGCCAGCGCGGACATCTCCGCGAAGATCGTCGGCCTCGGGACGCCGTCCGCGTCGAGCAGCCCCGCCGCCCGGGCGGTCGCCCAGCAGCTCCGCCACGTCCG
>JACXUT010000258.1 GCA_014763765.1 Micrococcales bacterium | reverse complement strand
ACGCCCCCGGGAGAAGAGCCGCTCGGCCCGCCCGGCGGGGGAGCAGGCGGGGGAGCGGGAGAGGTGCCGGGACGTGCGGCCCCCGCCGGGCGGGCCGAGCGGCTCTTCTCCCGGGGGCGTGCGGGCACTAGCGTCCGGACATGGTGATCTTCCTGATCCGGGTGGCGATCTTCCTCGGCTCCGCGGCCCTGGGGCTGGGGGCGGCGGCGCTGCTCGTGGACGACGTGCACCTCGGCGTGAGCGGGTTCGTGACCGCCGTCGTCGTCTTCACCGCGGTCCAGGCGGTGCTGACACCGTTCATCGCCACGATGGCGCGCCGGTACGCCAACGCGTTCCTCGGCGGGGTCGGGCTGGTCTCCACATGGGTGGCCCTGCTGGTGGCGAGCGCGTTCACGGACGGGCTGCGGATCTCCGGCGGGGTGGTGACATGGATCGCCGCCGTCGTCATCGTCTGGCTGGTGACGGCGCTCGCGACCTGGCTGCTGCCGATGGTGCTGCTGCGCAAGCGGTTGCAGGCGCGGGGCCAGCAGCGGGCCTGAGCCCCCCGGGCGGTGCCGTCAGGACAGCAGGCCGACGACGTAGCCGACGAACAGCAGCAGCGCGACGGCGACGACCGCGCCGACGACGCCGTAGACGACCCAGCTGGTGCGGCGCCCGGGCAGATCGGGCTCGCGGAACGCCGCCCCCGAGGTGCTCGACTCGCCGGGCGGGGTGTCCCCGGGCGCGACGCCTCCACCCGGCTCGAGGCCGGGGGTGTTCGCGGGGTCCGGGTCAGGGCTGGTGCTCATCCGGACACGCTAGGCACGCCCTGCCCGCGCGGCGACCGGTGGCCCGTCGTGGACCGGGGGCGTCAGCCGCAGGTGTCGCAGATCCCCGTGGCGGGCAGCGCCGTGAAGCACGTCGGGCAGATCGCCAGCGGGCGGTCCTCCGGCGCGGGCCGGCGGGGCGTCGTGGCCGGCTTCGCGGCGCGGCGGGGGGCGGTGCCCGCGGTGGACCGGGCGGACGAGCGGGTCGCGGAGGTCGTCCGCGGCGCGGCGACGGGGCCCGCGACGTCGAACCCGCGGCGCGTCAGCAGGGTGCCGGTCGGGGCGGAGCGCAGCTCCTCGGGCGTCGCGGCGCGGCCGGTCGCGTACCGGTGGGCGACCGCGAGGACCGCGCGGGAGTCGTACGTCCGGCCCTCGTGCGCGAACGTCTCGCCCGGGGTGGCCTCGAAGCCGTAGACGCCGAGGAACGCCTCCGCGCCCCGGTCGTCGTGCTCCGCGATCGCCTGGAGGACGTGCTGCCGGCTGACGGAGGAGAACGTGGCCACACCTCAGGGTAGTCCGCCCCGGGCGCCCGAGAGCCCCGCCGCAGCCCGCCGCGGGGGCGGGTGTGACGGGGCTCTCGGTGCGGTGCCTCAGACGCGGTCGTGCCGGTGCCGCTCCGGGGCCTCGACGACCTGGTGCATCGGGTGCGGGTGGGTGCGCTCCAGGGACGCGCCCTCCACGTCGACGTCCGGCAGGATGCGGTCGAGCCAGCGGGGGATCCACCACGCCGCCTTGCCGGCCAGGTGCATGAGCGCCGGGATCAGCAGCATCCGGACGACGAACGCGTCGACCAGCACGCCGAACGCGAGGCCGAACCCGAGCGGCCGGATGATCGAGGACTCCGCGAAGATGAAGCCCGCGAACACCGACGCCATGATGATCGCCGCCGCGGCGACCACGACCCGCCCGGCGTGCAGCCCGCGCCTGACCGCCACGCGGGCGTCGACGCCGTGGGCGTACGCCTCCCGCATGCCGGAGACCAGGAACAGCTGGTAGTCCATGGCGAGGCCGAACAGGATGCCGGTGACGATGATCGGCAGGAAGCTCAGCACGGGCGCGGGGTCGTGCACCCCGAAGAGCGACCCGAGCCAGCCCCACTGGTAGATCGCGACGACGCCGCCGAACGCCGCGAACAGCGACAGGACGAACCCGAGCGTCGCGGTGACCGGCACCAGGATCGAGCGGAACACGATGATGAGGATGATGAGCGACAGGCCGACGACGATCGCCAGGTAGAGCGGCAGCACGTCGGCGAGCTTCTCCGAGACGTCGATCTGCGCGCTCGTGGTGCCCGCGACGCCGAGCTGCACGTCGCCGTCCAGCGGGGACGCCGCCCGCAGGTCCTGCACCAGGTGCTCGGTGCTCTCGCTGTCCGGTCCCTCGCGGGGCACGACCTGGAACGCGAGCACCGTGCGGCCGTCGTTGGCGCCGATCGGCGCGACCGCCACGACGTCGTCGAACGCCGCGAGCTCCTGGCCGATCCGCACCTGCTCCGCGACGAGCCCGTCCTCCGACACCGCGTCGGGCAGGTCCGCGACGACCAGCAGGGGGCCGTTCACGCCGGCCCCGAACTTCTCGGCCGTGATCGTGTACGCCTGGTACTGCGTGGAGTCCTCGGCCTCCGACGCCCCGCCCGGCAGGCCGAGGCGCATGGACAGCGCGGGGATCGCGACGACCAGCAGCGCGGCGAGGCCGACGACGAGGGTGAGCACCGCGCGCGAGGTGCGCATCGGGGTGGAGGGCACCGGCTCGGGCTCCTCGTGCCCGACGCGCGCGCGCTGCTTCTTCGGCAGCACCCGCAGGCCGATGCGCGACAGCAGCGCGGGCGTGAACGTGATCGCCATGAGGATCGCGATGGCGATGCACACCGCGGCCGTCGTCCCCATGAGGCCCAGGAACGGGATGCCGGTGACGTTCAGCGCCAGCAGGGCCACGAGGACGGTCGTGCCGGCGAAGACCACGGCGTTGCCCGCGGTGCCGTTGGCCAGGGCGATCGACTCGTGCAGCTCGACGCCGTCGCGGAGCTGGCGGCGGTGCCGGTTGAGGATGAACAGCGAGTAGTCGATGCCGACCGCGAGGCCGAGCATGATGCCGAGCACCGGGGTGACGGACAACATGTCGACCACGCCGGACAGGGACAGGGTGACCGTGGCGCCGATGGCCACGCCGACCAGGGCCGACAGGATGGGCAGGCCGGCGGCGACCGCCGAGCCGAGCATCACCAGCAGCACGACGGCCGCGACGACGACGCCGACGACCTCGCCCGGACCGAGCACGCTCGGCACCTCCTGCGTGAGGTCGCTCGAGAACTCGACCTGGGCACCGGCGAGGTCCGCGTCGGCGAGGGTGTCCGCCACCTGCGTCTTCAGGTCGGCGTCCACCTCGAACTGCCCCGCGTCGAACGCCACGGTGGCGACCGCGGCGGAGCCGTCCTCGGACACGAGGCGGATCTCCCGGGCGAGGTCCAGCAGCGCCGCGCCGTCCTCGAGCTGGGTGGTCTGCGCCTCGAGCTGCTCGCGGCCCTCGTCGAGCGTCTGCTGCTGGGCGTCGAGCTGGTCCTGCTGGGCGTCGAGCTGCGCCTGGCCGGCGTCGAGCTGCGGCTGCACCTGCGCGAGCATCCCCGCGGCCTCGGCCTGCGCCCGCTGGGCGTCGAGCTGGTCCTGCGCGGCGTCGAGCTGCGCCTGGCCCGCCTCGAGCTGCGCCTGGCCGTCGTCGAGCTGGGTCCGGCCGTCGGCGATCTGCGCGCGGCCGTCCTCGAGCTGGGCGGCCTGCTCGGCGAGCTGCTCGGTGGTGGCGAACGGGTCGGTGACGCCCTTGACGCCGTCGAGGTCCGCCACGTCGGCCAGTGCGGCGCTGATGGCGGCCTGCTGCTCCGACGTGAACGCGTCGTCGCCGCCGGTGTGGAACACGACCGTGCCGGTGCCGCCGCTCGCGGAGGGGAACTCCTCCTGGAGGTGCTCGGTCACCTTCTCGGTGGCGGTGCCCGGGATGGTGATGGCGGAGGTGAGCGTGCCGCCGAACGCGAGGTACGCGCCGACCGACAGCGCCAGCACCGCGGCCCAGGCCGTGACGACGACCCAGGCCCGGCGGGCGGAGAACCGCCCGAGTCTGTAGAGGAGTCCTGCCATGTCCGGTGTCCGTCCCTGTCTCTGCGCTGTGGTGGGTGGGAGTGCGGGGCGTCAGTGCTCCGGCATGTACCCGGCTCGGACGTTCTCGATGAGCCGGTCGACGAGGCCGTCCCACGCCGCGCGCGCGTCGGGCGCGGCGGGGTCGGTGGTGGTGCACCAGTGCATGGCGATGACGCCGACACCGTGCACGAGGGAGGTCACGAGCAGCCGGACGTCGAGCGGGTCGGCGTGCGGGTAGCGGCGCCGCAGCTCCTCCACGAGGTGGTCCGCCACGCGGGCGAACGCCTGCTGGGCGAGCGCCGCGGCGCGCGGGTCGTCGCCCTGGGCCAGCGGGCCGAGGGCGTTCGCGAGGTAGGTGATCGGGGCGGGCAGGTCGGCGCCGCGCAGCGTCTCGGCGAGCTCGTCGAACATCGACGCGCGGGAGCCGTCGCCCACGGGCGTCCGGGTGGCCGCCAGCTCGACCTCGGCGATCACCTGCCCGAGCCGCTGCGCGCAGACGGTCAGGATGACGTCGTCGAGCGAGCCGAAGTGGTTGAACACGGTGCGCCTCGAGACGTCCGCGCGCTCGGCGAGCTCGTCGACGCTGAACGCGGGGGCGCCGCGCTCGACGAGCAGGGCGTCCGCGGCCTCGAGGATGGCGTGCCGGGACCGCGCCTTGACGGCGGAGCGCCGGTCGGGGGTCTCGGTCACGCGGAGGACGGTAGGCACGTGGGTGCACTCAGTGCAAGCGTGCACCGGGTGCAAAGCGCCTGATGTGGCTCAGATCACCAGCCCGGCCCGGTGCGCGACGGCCGCCGCCTCCAGGCGCGTCCGGCAGCCCAGCTTGGCCAGCACCCGGCTGACGTGCGTCTTCGCGGTGGTCTCCGACACCGTCAGCGCCTGCGCCACCTGCTGGTTCGACCGCCCCTCGCCGAGCAGCACGAGCACCTCGCGCTCGCGGGCCG
>JACXUT010000257.1 GCA_014763765.1 Micrococcales bacterium | reverse complement strand
CCGCGGTGGGTGGCCTGTCGGGTCCGGGAAGTCGGCTCGCCGGGTCCGCCGCGGCGGGGGTGCGGGTGCCTAGCATCGCTGGCACCGAGCGCGAAGGAGCGTGAGCCGTGACCGCGGACGTCTGCGTGATCGGGGCCGGCCCGGCCGGCCTGGCGGTGGCGCGTGCGCTGCGGGAACGCAGCCTCGAATACGTGCACCTGGAGCGGCACACCGGCGTCGGCGGGGCCTGGGACATCGACAACCCGGGCGGGCCGATGTACGAGTCGGCGCACCTCATCTCCAGCCGCACGCGGTCGGGGTTCAGCGGGTTCCCGATGCCGGACGACTACCCGGACTACCCCGGCCACCGGCAGGTGCTCGCGTACCTGCGGGCGTTCGCCGACGCGTACGGGGTGACGGAGCACGTCGAGACCGGCGTCGAGGTCACCGAGGTCCGCCGTGACGGCGACGGCTGGCTGGTGACCCGCGCGGACGGCACGGCGTCCCGGCACGCGGCGGTCGTCGTCGCGACCGGCTCGCAGTGGTTCCCCAACGAGCCCGCGCTGCCCGGGTCGTTCACCGGGGAGGTCCGGCACAGCAGCACGTACCGCAGCCCGGGCGAGCTCGCCGGCAAGCGGGTGCTCGTCGTCGGGGCGGGCAACTCGGGCTGCGACATCGCGTGCGACGCCGCCCGCAGCGCCGACCACGCCGTCATCAGCACGCGGCGCGGGTACTGGTTCATCCCGAAGCACGTGTTCGGGGTGCCGTCCGACGTGGTCGGCGGTGCCGGGTCGTTCCTGCCCAAGCGTGCGGAGCGGGCACTGATCCAGCCGCTGCTGCGCCTCCTCGTCGGGGACCTGCGCCGGCTGGGCCTTCCGAAGCCGGACCACAAGCTGTTCGAGACGCACCCGATCGTCAACTCGATGCTGCTGCACCACCTGCAGCACGGCGACATCACCGCCCGGCCGGGCGTCCGGGACACCGCGGGCCGGGCCGTCACGTTCACCGACGGCACCTCCGACGAGTTCGACCTGGTGCTGCTCGCCACCGGCTACCGGCACCGCGTCCCGGTCGCGCAGCAGTACGTCGGCGACGAGCAGCACCCCGACCTGTACCTGAACTTCGTGTCCCGCGAGCACCCCGGGCTGTTCGGCGTCGGGTACGTCGAGACCAACAGCGGGGCGTACGGGCTGTTCGACCAGCAGGCGCACCTGCTCGCGGCGTACCTGGACGGGCTGGAGACGCACAGCCCGTCCGCCGAGCGGTTCACGCGGATGATCGCGACCGACCGGCCGGACCTGTCGAACGGCCTGCGGTTCGACTCCTCGCCCCGGCACCGCGGCTACGTCGACTCGGACGCCTACGTGGCGTACCTGCGCAGGGTCGGCCGGACGCTGGGGTGGCGGCTGGAGTCCGACCCGCCGCGCGCGGCGAGGACGCGCGGGTCGTCCGCGGCGGCGGCGGTGCGGGCGTGACGTACGACTACCGGGGCAAGGTCGTCCTGGTGACCGGCGGGGCCGGCGGCATCGCGCGCGCGTTCCTGGGCCCGGTGGCGTCGCGGGGCGCGACGTGCGCGGTGGTCGACATCCGGACGGAGGCGGCCGAGCGCACCGCCGCCGGCCTGCCCGGCGCCGGGCACGCGGGGTACGGCTGCGACCTGACGGACCAGGCGCAGGTCGAGGCGCTGCTGGCGCGGGTCGGCGCGGAGCACGGGCGCATCGACGTGCTCGTGAACAACGTCGGGATGACCAGCGCCGACCGGTTCGACGAGCGCAGCGTCGAGTCCATCCGCACCGAGCTGGAGGTCAACCTGCTGTCCCCGCTGGTGCTGACCCGGCTCGCCGTGCCGCTGCTGCGCGCCGCGCCGGACCCGCGCGTCGTCACGACGGTGTCGCTCGGCGGGATCTTCCCGCTCGGCGAGACGCCCATCTACACGGCGTCGAAGTTCGGGCTGCGCGGCGCGATGCTGGCCATCGGGCTGGACCTGCGGGCGAAGGGCATCACCGCCGGCTCCGTGCTGCCGTCCGCGACGGACACCCGGATGCTGCGCCGGGAGGCCGTCGAGGGCGGCAACTCCCTGCAGTTCCAGGACCCGCCGCAGCCGCCCGAGGTCGTCGCGCGCACGATGATGCGGATGCTCGACCGGCCCGCGCTCGAGCGCTACGCGCGGCCGTCCGAGGCGGTGCTCGTGAAGACCGCCATGCTCGTGCCGAACGCCCTGCCCCGGCTGATGCGGCTGTTCCGGCGTCGGGGCGAGCGCGGCATGGCGGCGTACCTCGCGCAGCTGGAGCGCGCGGGGATCGCGCACCGCCGCGACGGCCGCTGGGCCCTGGTCGACGACGAGCGCGCCCTCCCGCGCCCCTGACCCGCTCCCGCCGCGCCCGCTCCCGCCGCGCGTGCGCGAGAGGCCAGCACCCGGCCGTCCCGGTGGGGACCGGTGCCCGGGTGCTGGCCTCTCGACCGGGCGTGGGTCAGCGCTTGAGGTTGACCAGCTCCTGGAGCACCTCGTCGGACGTCGTGATGACGCGGGAGTTCGCCTGGAACCCGCGCTGGGCGATGATCAGCTGCGTGAACTCCGTGGACAGGTCCACGTTGCTCATCTCGAGCGAGCCGGAGGACAGCGTCCCGCGGCCGCCGACGCCCGCGGCGCCGATCTGCGCGTCGCCGGAGTTCACCGTGGTGGTGAACAGCGAGCCACCGGCCTTCGACAGACCCGCGGGGTTGGTGAACGACGCCATCGCGATGCGCCCGAGGTCCTGCTTGAGGCCGTTCGAGAACGCGCCGTTGATGGTGCCGTCGGACCCGAGCGTGAAGGACTGCAGGATGCCGGCCGCGTAGCCGTCCTGCTTGCCCGCCGCGACGGTGTCGACGCCGGCCATGCTCGTGAGGCCGGAGATGTCGACGTTCACGCCGCCGAGCGTGAAGGTGCCGGCGCCCGTGAGGTTGCCGGACCCGTCGAACGTCAGCGGCGCCGCCGCGACGGTGCTGGTGCCGTCCGAGGCGGCCATCGTCCAGCCGGTGGCGGTCTTGGTGAAGGTCAGCGAGAGCTCCCGCTCGTTGCCGAGCGCGTCGTACGCCTTGGTGGTGACGGTCTGGACCGTGCCGTCCTCGGCGTCGGCCTTGAGGTTGCCGGCGAACGGGGCGTTCGTGGTGGCGCGCGCCGGCATCACGGTGCCCACGGCGACCTTGATGTCGCCGACCGGCTTGGTGGTGTCGATGACGCCGTTGACGGCGGCCCAGCCCTGCACCATGGCGCCCGCACCCGGCAGGACCATCTGGCCGGTCGAGTCGAAGTCGAAGGACCCGGCGCGCGTGTAGAACTGCTGGTTCCCCTGGCGGACGACGAAGAACCCGTCGCCGGAGATCATCATGTCGGTGCTGCGGCCCGTGAGCTGCGCGGCGCCCTGCTTGAAGTTGGTCGTGATGCCGGCGACCTGCACGCCGAGGCCGACCTGCGCGGGGTTCTGGCCGCCGACGCCGTCCTGCGCGCCCGAGGCGGCGTTGAGCATCTGGCTGAGCGTGTCCTGGAACTGGATCTGGGACGCCTTGAAGCCGGTGGTGTTGACGTTGGCGATGTTGTTGCCCGTGACGTCGAGCATCGTCTGGTGGCTGCGCAGACCGCTGATGCCGGAGAAGAGGGAGCGGAGCATGGTGGATCCCTTCGGGGTGGTGGAGCCGGACCGCGGTCAGGCGGTGGTCGTGGGGGTGGTGGCGGGCACGGGGCTGATGCCCGCGACGGCGTCGAGCGGGAGCTTCGTCTCGCCGACCTGGAGCACGGGGACGGTGGCGGAGTAGTCGACCGAGCCGACCACGCCGGTCTGCGTCTTGCCGTCGGCGTCGGTCCAGGTGACCTGCTTGCCGACGAGGTCCGCGGAGGCCATGCGCATCTGCAGGGCGAACTGCTCGCGGGCGGACGCCTGGATCTCGGAGAGGGACTCCATCATCGACAGCTGCGTGGTCTGCGCCATCATGTCGCTGGTGTCCATGGGGCTGCTCGGGTCCTGGTTGGACAGCTGGGCCACCAGCAGCTTGAGGAACGTGTCCTTGTCGAGGGTCTTGCTCGGCGTGGACGTGCTCTCGGTCGCGGCGGCGCTCTGGTTGGTGATGTACGAGACGTCGATGGACACGCGGGTCTCCTCAGACGAGCAGGTCGAGGCCGCCGGCGGCGGTCGACGGACGGGCGGCGGGCAGGTCGGTGGCCGGTCCGGGTGCGGTGCCGGCGGGTGCGGCGCCCAGGGGCCGGGCCCCCGCGAGGGAGTCGCGCCGGGTCTCGCCGCCGGTGGCGCCCGAGGCGTCACCCCCGCCGAGGCTGACGTCGGACGACAGCCCGGTGGAGGCGAGGTCCCGCCGCAGGTCGGGCAGCGACTGCCGCAGCGCGTCGCGTGCGGAGTCGGTCGCACCGACGAGCTCGACCCGCACGGACTCGGGCGAGATGTGCGCGACGACGGTCACGGGCCCGAAGTGCTCCGGGTCCACCCGGAGCGTGAGCACGTGGGAGCCTCCGCCGAGCGACCGCAGGGCCGGCAGCTGCTCGCCGAGCTTCGCGGCGATCTGGTCGGACAGCGGCACCCCTGCGGCCGGCGCGGCGGCGACGGGGGCGCGGTGCTGCACGGTGCCGACCTGCAGCGCGGCGGGAGCGGTCGGTGCCGGCGCGGGGGCCGGCGTGTCGCCCGCCGGGTCGGTGGCCGCGGCGGCGGTGCCCGACGCCGCGGAGCCGGCGGACGGCTGCGCCGCGCCCGTGAGCGCGGTCGGCGCGGGAGCGGAGCCGCCTGCGGGCGCGGCCGTGGCGGCGGCGGGCGCGGCGCCCGGACCGGCGGGGTCCACCGCGACGGACGCGGCGGCGGGCGGCGGCCCGGCCGGGCCGGCCTGCGTGGTGGCGGGGGCCGTCGTCCCGGCGGGGACGGTGC
>JACXUT010000256.1 GCA_014763765.1 Micrococcales bacterium | reverse complement strand
GAGGGTGAGCGTGCGGCAGACCCCGGTGTACTTCTACTCCAGCAAGTCGGGGCTGGTGCGGTCCTTCGCGGAGCGGCTCGGACGGCCGGTGTTCGACCTGTCGGAGCGCGAGCACCGGCTGGGCGAGGCCGACGGCCCATGGGTGCTGCTGACTCCGTCGTACAAGACGGGCAACGACCGGAACGACACGATCCCCGAGGCGGTGCGCCGGTTCCTGCGCTCGCCGGTGAACCGGCGGCGGATGGTCGGCGTCATCGGCTCCGGCAACCGGAACTTCGGCCGGCACTACCAGATGGCCGCACGCCAGATCGCCGCGAGGTCCGGGCGGCCGGTGCTGTTCGAGTTCGAGATCGCGGGCACGCCCTGGGACGTCGAGGAGTGCCGGCGGATCCTCGCGGACCTGGACGCGGCGCTCGCCCGCGGCGGCGACGAGCCGGCCGCCTGACGACCTCCCCCGCACCCGTCGCGGCCTGACCAAGCTGGACGTCGTGCGGTACTTCGTGTCGGTCGGCGACGGCATCCTCGGTGCGCTGCTCGACCGCCCGACGACGCTCGAGCGCTGGCCGCGCGGGTGGTTCGAGGGCGCCCGGCTGTCGACCCGGGCGGACAACAGGGGCGACGCGTTCTTCCAGAAGCGCGTCCCCCAGGGCGCGCCGGACTACGTCGAGTCGACGACGATCACGTTCCCGTCCGGGCGGACGGCCGACGAGGTGACGCCGACGGAGCTCGCGGTCGTCGCGTGGGCGGCGAACCTCGGCACGCTGACGTTCCACCCGTGGCCGGTGACGCGGGCCGACGTCGAGGCGCCCGACCAGCTGCGCATCGACCTGGACCCCCAGCCCGGCACCTCGTTCGACGACGCGGCCCGCGTCGCGCCGCACGTGCGGGAGGTGCTGGCCGAGCACGGCCTGACCGGCTTCCCGAAGACGTCCGGGGGGCGGGGCATCCACATCTTCGTGCCGATCGAGCCCCGCTGGTCGTTCACGCAGTGCCGCCGCGCCGTCATCGCGCTGGGCCGGGAGCTGGAGCGGCGGCTGCCGGGCCAGGTCACCACGCGGTGGTGGAAGGAGGAGCGCGGCGAGGCGATCTTCGTCGACTACAACCAGATGGCCCGGGACCGCACGATCGCCTCGGCGTACTCGGTGCGCCCGAACCGCCGGGCGACGGTCTCGGCGCCGCTGCGCTGGGAGGAGGTGCCGGACGTGCACCCCGACGACTTCGACGTGACGACGATGCCGGCCCGGTTCGCGGAGGTCGGCGACCTGTTCGCACCGCTCGTCGCCCGGACGTCTCCGGCGCCCGGCACGGAGGACGTCCCGGCCGGGTCCCTCGAGGGGCTGCTGGAGCTGGCGGCGCGCGACGAGCGGGACCACGACCTGGGCGACCTGCCGTACCCGCCGGAGTACCCGAAGATGCCGGGCGAGCCGAAGCGGGTGCAGCCGAGCAGGGACCGCGACCGGCCCCGGGAGGCCGCCGGCTCCGACGACGCGCCCGCCGCGGACGGCGCGGACGGCTGAACCCGGGCCCGGGGCCGAGCACCCGGCACCGGCGCCACCACCGGCGCGAGGGAACTCGCCGACCGCGGCGGACGTTGACCCGCTCCCGACCGCCCGTCGAACGGAGCGCCCGTGCCCGTCCCTGTCGTCCCCGCCGATCCCGCCTGGCCGACCGTCGCCGCCGCCGACCGCCGGGCGGACCCGTTCGACCCCGACGCCTCCGCCCGCTCCGAGCTGGACCGGCAGGTCCGGGCCGCGGTCGACCTGGGTCTCGCGACGCTGCACGGGTGGACGGCTGCCGACCTCGCCACGGCGGTCGAGCCGCTGCGCCGGGTCGTCGACGACCTGCCGGCGAGCGCGGTGCCGCCGCAGGACCACGTCCCGTTCGTCCTGGTGCTGGACGGCGGCACGACGCGGGCGAACGCCGCCGTCGCCGCGACCCGCCGCGGACCGCGGCCCGGGGTGAGCGTCATCGACGACGACGAGCTGGCGACCTACCTGCCGCTGCCGGACGCGGTCGCACCCGCCGCGCCGTACCTGCTGACGGACGTCGACACGGGGTCGGAGTTCTGCGGTGTGCCGCCGGAGCAGGCGCTCGTGACGGTGCGGCGGCGCGGCCGCGTGCCGCTGACCATCGCGGAGGGCCTGGCCCTCGTGGCGCTGCGCCCCGACATGCTGCGACCGAACCGGTGCTTCTCGCTCCTGGGGTCGCGCGCGCGGAACCAGCGGGTGCCGGCGGTGTGGATCAGCGCCCGCGCGCCGAAGCTGGGCTGGTGCTGGGACCGCAACCCGCACACGTGGCTCGGGGCGGCGTCCGCGGGAGCGCGGGTGCCCGCGGGCTGACGTGCCGCGGCGGCCGCACCGCCCGGGCCCGCCGCTCGCCGCTCCCCGCTCGTCCGAGACCCGGGCTGCCACGCCCCGGCGCGGCGCCCCTGCCGCCCGGGTGCGTCGCGGCACTAGGTTGCGGGCATGTCGGCCGACTCGCTCACCGACGGCAGCGTGATCGCCGTCGTCCTGGTGCTGCGCCTCGCGGTCCCGCTGCTCATCCCCCGCTTCCCGCTGCCGGCGCTGCTGGCGTCGCTCGTGGTCGACGGCGTGGACGGCGGCATCCTGTCCGCGCTGACGGACGTCGGGGTCGACTGGTACCAGTCGTTCGACAAGGCCCTGGACGTCTACTACCTGGCGATCACGTACCTGGCGGTGCGGCGGAACTGGCCGGACCGGTTCTCCGTCGCCCTGGTCGCGGCCCTCTGGTACTACCGGCTCGTGGGGGTGCTGGCGTTCGAGCTCACCGGGGCGCGCTGGCTGCTCCTGGTCTTCCCGAACACGTTCGAGTACGTCGTGATCGCCGTCGAGGCCGTGCGGACCCGCTGGAACCCGCTGCGGATCAGCCGGCGGGCGCTGGTGGTGACCGCGGCGGTGATATGGGTCGTCATCAAGCTGCCGCAGGAGTGGTGGATCCACGTCGCGCAGCTGGACGCCACGGACGAGTTCGCGCGGGTGGTCCTCGGGGTCGACCCGGCGGACGGCTGGGCCGCGGGGTTCCGGAACCGGCCGTGGGTCGCGGCGGTCCTGGTCGCCCTGGCCGTGGTCCTCGTCCTGGTGGCGAGGTGGGCGTGGCCCCGGTTGCCGCGCCCGGACTGGCCGTGGCGGTTCGACGCGGACGCCGTGAGCGCGGCGATCGGCTGGGTGCCGGCCGGGAGCCCCGCCCGCGTCCGCACGGACCGGGGGTGGCCGCTCGTCGAGAAGGTCGTGCTGACGGCCCTGCTGACCGTGATCCTCGTGGAGGTCTACCCGGGGCCGGAGCCGCGCCCGACGCAGGTGGTCGTCGTCGTGGCGCTCGTCGTGCTGGCGAACGCCGCCCTCGTGGCCCGCACGGGCGGCCACGGTCGGGGGCCCGTGACGACGGCGGTGGTCTCGTTCGTCGTGAACGCCGTCGCCCTGGTGCTGCTGACGGCCCTGGTCGGCGGGCGGCGCGGCATCCTGTCCGCCGCGGACGTGCTGTTCTTCGCGTACGTCATCACGCTGGTCGTGGTGCTCAGCGACCGGTACGTGGTGCGGCGCGCGGAGCGCGAGGTCGTGACCGCGGGACCGTGACCGCCGGGCGTCATCGGGCAGCGGCGTCCTCGCCGGTCGCGACGGGGCGCTCCGGGTCCGCGGACCACTGCGACCACGACCCCGGGTACAGCACGGGCGTCCGCCCGGCCATGACGAGGGCCGCCGCCTGGTGCGCGGCCGTCACGCCGGAGCCGCAGTACACCGCCACGTCGCCCTCGGGGACGCCGAGCGCGGCGAACCGTGCCGTCAGGTCGTCCGCGGGTAGGAACCGCCCGTCGGTGCCGAGGTTCTCGGAGGTCGGCGCGCTCACGGCGCCGGGGATGTGCCCCGCGCGCGGGTCGACCGGCTCGACCTCGCCGCGGTACCGCTCGGCGGCACGCGCGTCCAGCAGCACGCCCTCGTCGGCCCACTGCGCCGCGCCGTCGGCGTCGAGCGTCGGCAGGTGCCCCGCGGAGAGCTCGACGTCGCCGGGCTCCACGTCGCGCTCCCCGGTCTCGACCGCCCCGCCCGCCGCGGTCCACGCGGCCAGTCCGCCGTCGAGGATCCGCACGTCCTGCACCCCGGCCCAGCGCAGCAGCCACCAGGCCCGGGCCGCCGACATCGCACCGGAGTCGTCGTAGACGACCACGGGCTCACCCGCCCGCAGACCCCACCGCCGGGCCGCGGCCTGCAGGTCGGCGACGTCGGGCAGCGGGTGCCGGCCGGCCGCGGCGCTCGGGGCGGCGGCGAGCTCGGTGTCCAGGTCCACGTACGAGGCGCCGGGCAGGTGCCCCTCGCGGAACGCCCCGATCCCGGGCGGACCGCCGAGCGTCCAGCGGACGTCGAGCAGGCGGGGCGGGCGCGGTCCGTCGAGCTCACGGGCGAGGTCGGCGGCGGACACGATCACGTCGGGCATGGAGTCACGGTACGTGCGACGACGGGCATCCCTGCAAGGGGGTCAGCGCAGCGCGAACACCACGTCGCCGGCAGGGGCGGCCGGCCGTGCCGTCAGCCCCGGCGCACCCGCAGCGTCCGGTGCCCCGACCGCCGCGTCAGCGCGTGCAGCAGGTACGACGCCGACGCGCCTAGCATGATGACGTCCTTGGCGACGCCGACGCCGTCGGGGCTCGGCCGCGGGTCGCGCGGTCCCCGGCGCAGCGACGGCGTCCGCCAGTACATGCCGACGAGGCCGGCCGAGAACGCCGTGAACCCGGCGGCGAGCAGCTTCCGCGGGGCCACCGGGAGCAGCAGACCGGCACCGAGCGCGATCTCCGTGGCCGCGAGCGCCTTCGTGAACGTCACCGGGTCGACGTCGGCCAGGAACGGGTACGCCCCGGCGGCCATGCCGTGGTACCCCGCGGCGGTCTCCTCGTCGGCCGACAGCTTGTCGACTCCCGAGCTGAGGATGTAGGCGCCGGCGCCGAGGCGCAGCGGCAGGTCGCGCACGTCCATGCGGCCTCCAGGG
>JACXUT010000255.1 GCA_014763765.1 Micrococcales bacterium | reverse complement strand
CGCCTCGAGCCGGGCGGGGCAGTGGGACTCGACGAGGCCCGGGCCCGTCAGGGTCGGGGTGGTCCAGACGGTGATCCCGCTCGCCGTGGCCGGCACCGTCAGGGTGTAGGTCTCCGCCCCGCCCGGCTCGAGGCGGGAGGTCACCACGGCGACGTCGCGGCGCGCGGTGCGGGCGGTCTGCCCACCGACCACGGCGTCGTCGCGCCGGATCTCGCCGAGCCGGCCGTCGCGCGCGGAGTAGAACGACACGTTCGTCGCCAGCCACCCGGGCGGCAGCCCGGACCCGCCGTCCCCGAGCACCTGCGCCGGGAAGGTCGCGACGTCGGCGGGCGGCCGGTAGCCGAGCGTCAGGTCGATGCGGGCCTGCACGTCCGGCGACCCGCACCCGGTCAGGGTCACGTTGACCTGGGCGTCGAGGTCGACGTCGAGCTTGCCGGCCGTCGCGTCGTCGAGGAACACGCCGACGGCCTGCCCCGCCGTGCCGGTCGGCGTCGGCGGGTCGCCCGTGAGGAACGCCCCGCCGAGCACGGACGCGGCGATCCCCGCCTGCTCGACGGGGTCCGCCGACCAGACGGCGACCCGGCGCTGCTCCACGGCGTCGGCCGCGACCTGCACCGCCGCCCCCGCGGTCGCCGGGTCGGCGGCGGCGTCGCGCAGGACGCCGAACGCCTCCGCCGCGACCTGGGCGTAGAACGCGTCGCCCGCCTTGGGGTCGCCGTACGCGAGGTAGGCGTCGCGCAGCAGGCCCCGCAGCAGGTCGTCCCCGCCGAGCTCGGTGCCGTCCGCGCTCACGGTCCGCCCGGTCGCGCCGAGGAGGTCCGCGACGACCACCGGGTCGGTGGCGAGCACGCCGTCGACCCGCTGCCCGGTGGACGCGGTCCAGAACGCGGACGCGGCCTCGGCGGCACGCGGGAAGTCGGGCGTGAGCACGGTGTCCTGCACCCAGCGGCCGAGTCGGTCCCCGAACAGCGCGAGCTCGGCGTCGCTCAGCGGCAGCGCGGACTCGGCGAGCTCGGGCAGGTCCGCGGTGCTGCGCTGCCCGACGAGCCCCACGGCGCCGTCGCGGGCCTGGAGCACGCTGACGGCACCGACGATGCCGCCCTGCGCGCGCAGCTCCGCCGGGTTGAGGGACAGCAGCAGGTACGTGCGCGGGCCGTCCGCGCCGAGGAGGCCGGGGAGCACTGGTGCGAGCTCGCGGACCGTCTGCAGCGGCCCGGCCGCGCCGTCGACGGCGTCACGGAGCCCGGCCACGGGACCGGCGAGCGGCCCGACCAGCCCGTCGGGGTCGACGGCGGCGAGGTCCGTGCGCAGCCGCTCGACGGTGGCCGCCGCGCGGTCGAGCGCCGGTGCCGCGTCGGCGAGCGCCTGCAGGTCGACCCAGCCGTCGGGAACGGTGCCCCCGCCGGCCGAGGCGCCCGCGCCGCCGGACGGCTCGGCGAGCGAGTCGAGGGCGTCGAGGAGGTCGGGCGCGGCGTCGCCCGCGAGCGCGTCCGCGGCCCGGCCGATCGCCGAGACGGCGGCGAGGTCGTCCCCGACGACCGGCAGGTGCTCGGCCACGCGCCACACCGGGTCCTGCCCGGCGGCGTGCACCCGGGCGGCGGCGTCCTGCACCGCGTCGAGCCGGTGGCGCAGCGCCGCGACGTCGAGCCGGGCGACCTCCTCGCCGGCGCCGGACGCGGCGGCCTGCAGGTCGCGGGCGGCGTCCGCGGCCTGCCAGACCCGGTACGCCAGCCACCCGCCGACCAGCAGCACCGCGGTGAGCAGCACGGCAGCGGCCAGGAGCACACGCCGCCGGATGGTCATCGACCGATCGTCACATACCGGACAAATCGACCGGCCCGCAGGGGGCCAAGTTCACCCGGGTGGTGTCACACCGACGCGTCGGCGGCCTCCCGGGCGGCGAGCTGGTCGGCCGCCGCACGGCGAGGCGCGGGCACGTCCGGGTGCAGCACCTCGAGGTGGGGGCGCGTCCGCACGTGGTACCGCAGCTCCACCTGCCAGCGCCGCTTCGCCCACACGGCGGCGAGCGCCGAGACGAGCAGCGCCGTGATCGAGCCGATGCCGATCGACCAGCGCGGGCCGAACGTCTCCCCGATCCACCCCACGATCGGCGACCCGATCGGCGTCGCCCCGAGCATGACGATCATGTAGAGCGACATCACCCGACCGCGCACGGTGGGGTCCGTCGACATCTGGATGGTCGTGTTGGCCGCCGTCAGCATCGTCAGGGACGCCAGGCCCACCGGGATGCACGCGACCGCGTACGAGGCGTACGTCGGCATCAGCGCCTGAACCCCCGTCGCCACGCCGAACGCGAACGCCGCGCCGATCACGAGACGCACCCGCGGCCGCTCCCGCCGTGCGGCCAGCAGCGCCCCGCCGAGCGAGCCGATGGCCAGCACCGACCCGAGGATCCCGTACTCCCCCGCGCCCTTGCCGAACTCGGCACGCGCCATGAGGGCCGACGTCATCTGGAAGTTCAGGCCGAACGTCGACACCACGCCGATCACCGCCATGATCACGAGGATGTCGCTGCGCCCGCGCACGTAGCGGACGCCCTCGCGGATCTGGCCCTTCGCGCGCCGTGCGACCGGCATCGCGTGCAGCTCGGACGTCCGCATCGCCACGAGCGCGAGGATCGTCGCCGCGAACGACACCCCGTTGATGACGAACACCCAGCCCGTGCCGACCGCCGCGATCAGCAGGCCCGCGAGCCCCGGCCCGATCAGGCGCGCCGCGTTGAAGGACGTGCTGTTGAGCCCCACCGCGTTCGACAGCCGGCCCGCGGGCACCAGCTCCGCCACGAACGTCTGCCGCACCGGCTGGTCGACCGCGGCGACCGCCCCCAGCAGCGCCGCGAAGACGTAGACGTGCCAGAGCTCGGCGTGACCCGAGAGCGCCAGCGCACCCAGGCCGAACGCGAGCACGCCCTGCGCGGCCTGCGTGATCATCAGCAGCTTGCGGCGGTTCACCCGGTCCGCGAGCAGGCCGGCCCAGGCCGACAGCAGCAGCGTCGGGGCGAACTGCAGCGCGGTCGTGATGCCCACCGCCAGCCCCGAGTCGTCGGACAGGTCGGTGAGCACGAGCCAGTCCTGCCCGACACGCTGCATCCAGGTGCCGATGTTCGCGACCAGCGCGCCGGCGAACCACAGCCGGTAGTTGACGTACCTCAGCGAGGCGAAGGTGGAGTTCATGCAGGGGGCCTCATCCTGCCGCGATCCGGCGCAGCAGCACGGCGGCCTGCGCCAGGGTCCGGCGTTCGTCGGGGGTCAGGTTCTTGAGCTGGTCGGCGAGCCACGCGTCGCGGCGGCGGCGGGTCTCCCGGACCTCGGCCTCCCCCGCGTCCGTCAGGCTCACGACGACCTGCCGCCCGTCGGTGGGGTGCTCCGACTTCGCGACGAACCCGAGCCCGACCAGGGCGTTCACGGTGCGGGTCATCGACGGCGGCTGCACGTGCTCGGCCTCGGCGAGCGCGCCGGGCGTCAGCGGGCCCTCGCGCAGCAGGATCGCGAGGACGTTGAACTGCGGGTCCGGCAGGTCGGCGGCGCCGCGCCGTGAGCGGATGCGTCGCGTGGACTTGGCGAGCGCGACGCGCAGCTCACCGGCGAGCGTCGACGGCCGGCACTGCGCCGCGGCCACACGCGGCTCCTCGGGGGCATCGGCAGGCATGTCCTTACCCTAACTCATTACCTTCGCTAACGAAACCGCCGCCCCTCCGGCCCCCGCACCCGCGAGCCGGTCGGCTCGTCGAGAGTGCAGTCGTTGCGGGTTTCGCCGCTCTGAACCCCGCAACGACTGCACTCTCGTGCGGCAGCACGGGCGGGAGGTCGAGCGGGACGGGCAGGTCGAGCGGACCGCACGGGTCGGAGCGGTCCGGACGGGTCGGTCAGCGGGGACGGGTCCTCCACAGGGCCAACCGGACGGTCCGGTCCCCAGGACGACCACCCCGGTGCTGCCCCTCGCGGGCCCGACGCGTCACCGTGGCTGCATGCCGCAACGCCCCGCTCCTGTGCCGTCAGGGCTCGGGGCGGCGTTCAGCGTCCGTGAGGGCCGGGCCGCGGGCATGACACCGGCGCAGCTCCGTCGTGAGTCCCTCCGGGCGCCGACCCGCGGCTTCCGCGCCACCGGACCACCCCCGGAGGCGGTCGACGTCCTGGCCCGGTGCCGCGAGGCCTTGCCGTGGCTACCGGCGGACGCGGTGTTCTGCGGTGCGACGGCACTCGCGCTGCTGCACGTGGACCTGCCGCGAGGCGTCGACCCGGCGGGCGCTCTGCACGTCGAGGTCGGCCCGGGCACCACGCCGCCGCGTCGGCCGGGCGTCCGGGGCCATCGCCGTAGCGGGCCCGGGGTCCCCACGCGGTTGCTCGCGGGCGGCGTGCGGGTGCTGCCGCCCGAGGTGGTGTGGACCCGGATGGGCGGCGAGCTCGACGAGGAGGAGCTCGTCGTGCTCGGCGACGCGCTCACCCGCCGACGCGCCCCGCTGTCGTCCGTCGGCGGGCTCGAGGACGCCCTCGCGCTCCTGCCGCCGAGGGCACGTGGCCGGCGACGGCTGCGCGCGGCGCTGTCGCGGGTCCGACCTCGCACGGACTCGCCGATGGAGACGCGGCTGCGCCTCCTGGTCGTCAGGGGCGGCCTCCCCGAGCCGGTCGTCAACGTGCCGGTGCTGTCGGGCTCCGGGACGTTCGTCGCGCTGCCGGACCTCAGCTACCCGGCGTCGAAGGTCGCGATCGAGTACGACGGGGACGTGCACCGGACGGACCGCACGACCTGGCGGCGGGACATCGGCCGGCGCCAGGCGATGGAGGCGCTCGGCTGGCGGGTCGTCACGTGCACCGCGGACGACCTCCGACGCCCCGCCCGGACACTCACCTGGATCCGCGCGGCCCTGACCCACGGCCTCGCCCGGCCCCACGAGGTTGCAGCAGATGCGGGGTTCAGCGCGGGCGGTTTCAGGCGGCGGTTGCAACGAGTAGGTCGTTGAGTCGTTGGGCGGGATTCTGCCAGTTCAGGGTCTGGCGGGGGCGGGCGTTGAGCTCGC
>JACXUT010000254.1 GCA_014763765.1 Micrococcales bacterium | reverse complement strand
ACGTGAGTGCTCCTTCAGGGGGTCGAGCACCGGCCCCCGGTGCACGACCCCCTGAAGGAGCACTCACGTGTCCCACCCCCGCAGCCTCCTGCGTGACCGCCGCGTCACCGTCGGACTGGCCGCTGCCGTCGCCGGCGCCACGCTCGCCCTGACCGCCTGCGGCGGCCCCGCCGTGGGCGCCGGCTCGTCCGGCGAGGCCTCGGCCGACTCGACCGACTGGTCGCAGGTCGAGCCGGCGTCCGAGATCACCTGGTGGTCGAACCACCCCGGCCAGTCGCAGGCCGTCGAGGAGCAGCTCATCGAGGCCTTCGAGGCCGAGAACCCGGACATCACGGTGAACCTCGTGACCGCCGGCGCCAACTACGACGAGGTCGCGCAGCGGTTCCAGGCCGCCTCGCAGACGGACGAGAAGCCGGACCTGGTCATCGCGTCCGACGTCTGGTGGTTCCGGTACCACCTGAACGACCAGATCATGCCGCTCGACGACGTCTTCGAGTACCTCGAGGCGGACGCCGACGACTTCCAGCCCGGCCTGTACGGCGACTACGAGTACGACGGGCAGCACTGGGCCGCGCCGTACGCCCGGTCGACGCCGCTGTTCTACTACAACAAGTCGATGTGGGAGGCCGCGGGGCTGCCCGACCAGGGCCCGGAGACGTGGGAGCAGCTCCAGGAGTGGAGCACCGCGCTCGCCGAGCAGGTGCCCGACGGCGGCTCGCCGTTCGGCCTGAGCCTGGGCACGTCGTGGTCGGCCTGGTGGTTCGAGAACATGATCTGGGGCCAGGGCGGCGAGTACTCCGACGAGTTCGACGTGACCCTCGACTCCGACGAGGCGCTCGCGGGCGGGGAGTTCCTGCGCGGCCTGTTCCACGGCGACGACGCGATCGCCACGGTCTCGGCGGACGACTCGATGGCGGACTTCGCGTCCGGCCTCATCGCGTCGACGATCGGCTCGACGGGCTCCCTCAAGGGCGCGCTCGACGCGGCGTCGTTCGAGGTGGGCACGGCCTACCTGCCCGACGGCCCGGCGGGCGGCGGCACGCCGACCGGCGGCACCGGTCTGGCGATCTCGTCCTCCAGCACCCCGGAGGAGCAGCTCGCCGCGGCGATGTTCCTGGAGTTCCTCACGAACACCGAGAACACCGCGACGTTCTCCCAGGCCACCGGGTACATGCCGGTGCGCACCTCGGCGGTCGAGTCCGACACCATGAAGGCCGTGTACGACCAGTTCCCGCAGTTCCGCACCGCCGTCGACCAGCTCGCCGAGAAGGCCCGCGCGCAGGACTACATCCGCGTGTTCGTGCCCGGTGCCGACGCGCTGCTCACCGACGCGATCGAGCAGATCGTGCTCGAGGGCACCGACCCGGCCGAGGCGTTCGCCTCGGTGACGCCGCAGATCGAGACGGCGTACCGCGAGAACGTGGAGCCGTACCTGTGACCGACGCGTCGCAGGACCGGACCGGGGTCGCCCTCGCGGGCGGCCCCGGTGCCGGGGCGCCGGCGGTGCTGGTGTCGCGCCCGCGCGTGGTCGCCCACCGCGGCAACTCGGCGGTCGCCCCGCAGAACACCCTCGCGGCGTTCGAGGCGGCGTGGCGCGCCGGGGCGGACAGCATCGAGATCGACATCCAGCGCACCGCGGACGGCCACGTCGTGGTGATCCACGACGACACGGTGGACGCGACCACGGACGGGCAGGGGAGAGTGGCCGAGCTGCCGCTCGACGCGCTGCGCGCCCTCGACGCCGGCTCGTGGTTCGCCGCGGCCTACCGGGGCCAGCGGGTGCCGACGTTCGACGAGGTGCTGGAGCTGCTGGTGCGGCGGCCGGGCATCGAGCTGCTGCTGGAGCTCAAGGGCGCGTGGACGACCGAGCAGGTGCGCCCCGTCACCGCGGCGATCCGTGAGGCCGGGCTGACCGGGCGGGTGGTCGGGCAGAGCTTCTGGCCGGAGTCGGTGGCGGCGCTCGCGGAGGCCGACCCCGCGCTGCGCCGCGGCCTGCTGGTGTTCGAGGTGCCGGACGGCGTGGACGAGCTGGTGCGGGTCTGCACCGGCCTGGGCGTCGTGACCTGCAACCCGTACGGCCCGCTGCTGGTGCAGCACCCGGAGCTGGTCGCGCGGCTGCACGCGGCCGGGCTGCAGGTCATGGTGTGGACGCTCGACGAGCCCGAGCACTGGGCCGCCGCGGCGGCGCTGGGGGTCGACGCGGTGATCACCGACCGCCCCGACAGGCTGTCCGGCTGGCTGGCGGCGCACCCGTCCTGACCCGGCAGCGGGTGGACGCGGAGCGCGGGCGGGGGGTGTGGGGCGGTACCGTGACCCCATGCTCCCCGCCACCCCGTCGCGTCCGTTCGGCGCGGTGCTCACCGCCATGGTGACGCCCATGCGGGACGACGGCTCGGTCGACCTGGACGCCGCCGTCTCCCTCGCCACGCACCTCGTGGACCACGGGCACGACGGCCTGGTGCTCAACGGCACCACGGGCGAGTCGCCCACCACGCACGCGCCGGAGAAGGCCGACCTGGTGCGCGCGGTCGTCGACGCCGTCGGCGACCGCGCGGCCGTCGTGGCGGGCGCGGGCTCCAACGACACGCTCCACGCGGTGCGCATGGCGGAGCAGGCCGCGGAGGCGGGCGCCGACGGCCTGCTCGTGGTCAGCCCGTACTACTCGCGCCCGTCGCAGCCCGGCGTGGTCGCCCACGTCACCGCGGTCGCGGACTCCACGCCGCTGCCCGTGATGCTCTACGACGTCCCGGGCCGCACGGGCGTCCGCCTCGCGCAGCCGACGCTCGACGCGCTCGCCGCGCACGACCGGGTGGTCGCCGTGAAGGACGCGACCGGCGACGTGTACGCCGCCGCGAAGGCCGCCGCCCGGACGGGGCTCGCCTGGTACAGCGGCGACGACTCGCTGCTGCTGCCGTTCCTCGCGCACGGCGCCGCGGGCATCGTCTCGGTGGTCGGCCACGTGGCCGGCCCGCAGCTCGCCGCGATCACCGCGGCCCACGACGCCGGGGACCACGCCCGCGCGCTCGAGGTCTTCCTGTCGATCGCACCGGCGGTCGACGCGCTCAACGGCCAGGGGTTCCAGGCGGTCGCGGCGAAGGCCGCCGTCTGGTCCCTCGGTCTCATCCCGTCCCGACACCTGCGGCTGCCCAACGTGGCCGCGTCGGACGAGGACGTCCAGGTCGTCCGCGCGGGACTGCGCGCCGCGGGCCTCGCCGACGTCCTCGCCACCACGCAGTGACAGACCAGGAGAAGAATGTCCCACCCGCACCCTGACCTCGCCCTCCCGCCCACGCTCCCGGAGGGCGGTCTGCGGATCGTGGCCCTCGGTGGCCTCGGCGAGGTCGGACGCAACATGGCGGTCCTCGAGTACGGCGGTCGCCTGCTCGTCATCGACTGCGGCGTGCTGTTCCCGGAGGACCACCAGCCCGGCGTCGACCTGATCCTGCCGGACTTCGACTACATCTCCGGCCGGCTCGGCGACATCGACGGCATCGTGCTGACCCACGGGCACGAGGACCACATCGGCGCCGTCCCGTACCTGCTGCGCCTGCGGCAGGACATCCCGCTGATCGGCTCGCAGCTCACGCTGGCGTTCGTCGAGGCGAAGCTCAAGGAGCACCGCATCACCCCGCTGACCCTCGCGGTCAAGGAGGGGCAGACCGAGCAGGTCGGCGCGTTCTCCTGCGAGTTCGTCGCGGTGAACCACTCGATCCCGGACGCGCTCGCCGTCGCCGTGACGACTCCCGCCGGCACCGTCCTGCACACCGGCGACTTCAAGATGGACCAGCTGCCGCTCGACGGGCGGATCACCGACCTGCGCGCGTTCGCGCGGCTGGGGGAGAAGGGCGTCGACCTGTTCATGGTCGACTCCACCAACGCCGAGGTGCCGGGCTTCGTCAGCCCGGAGCGGGAGATCGGGCCGGTGCTCGACAGCGTGTTCGCCACGTCCGCCCGCAAGATCGTCGTCGCGTCGTTCTCCTCGCACGTGCACCGCGTGCAGCAGGTCCTCGACGCCGCCGCGGCGCACGACCGCAAGGTCGCGCTGGTGGGGCGCTCGATGATCCGCAACATGACGATCGCCGCCGAGCTCGGGTACCTCAAGGTGCCCGACGGCGTCCTCGTGGACGCGAAGCGTCTCGGCGACCTGCGCGACGACGAGCTGGTGCTCATGTGCACCGGGTCGCAGGGCGAGCCGATGGCCGCGCTGTCCCGGATCGCCAACAACGACCACAAGATCTCGGTCGGCCCCGGCGACACCGTGATCCTCGCGTCGTCCCTGATCCCGGGCAACGAGAACGCGGTGTACCGCGTCATCAACGGGCTCACGCGGCTCGGCGCGCGCGTCGTGCACGGCGGGAACGCGAAGGTGCACGTCTCCGGCCACGCGAGCGCCGGCGAGCTCCTGTACTGCTACAACATCCTGCGGCCGCGCAACGTGATGCCGGTGCACGGCGAGGTCCGCCACCTCGTGGCGAACGGTGCGCTCGCCGTGAAGTCGGGCGTCCCGGCGGACCGGGTCGTGCTCGCCGAGGACGGCGTGGTCGTGGACCTGGTCGACGGGCGCGCGAGCGTCGTCGGCGCGGTGCCGTGCGGGTACGTGTTCGTGGACGGCTCGAGTGTCGGCCACATCACCGAGACCGACCTCAAGGACCGCCGGATCCTCGCCGACGAGGGGTTCATCTCGATCTTCGCGGTCGTCAGCTCCACGGACGGCAAGGTCCTCGCGACGCCGACCATCCAGGCGCGCGGGTTCGCCGAGGACGACGCGGTGTTCGACACGATCCTCCCGGACGTCGTGGCGGCGCTCGAGGACGCGACGCGCTCCGGCGCGGTCGACACGCAGCAGCTCCAGCAGGTCGTGCGGCGCGTCGTGGGACGCTGGGTCTCGAACCGGCTCCGCCGCCGGCCGATGATCATCCCGGTGGTCGTCGAGGCCTGACCCCGGCCCGCGTACGCCCCTGACCGGCGCACCTGTCGTGACAGGTGCGCCGGTCAGGTGCTGCTAGCCTGCCGCGGTGCTGAACGAGGTGGCTGCTGCGCGGCCGGTGGTGCGGCGTGTGCGGGTGCGGGGGGCGTTGACGTTCCTGCCGAGCATCC
>JACXUT010000253.1 GCA_014763765.1 Micrococcales bacterium | reverse complement strand
TCATGCTGCCGCTCGCCCGGCCCATCGCGGTCGTGCTCGCGATCTTCTCGTTCCAGTGGCGCTGGAACGACTACATCTGGCCGTTGATCATCCTCACCGATCCGAAGCAGTACACGCTCCAGGTGGCCCTGCGCTCGATCGTCGGCGCGGACAACGTGGACTGGTCCGTGCTGCTCTCGGCCTCGATCATCTCGCTCATCCCGATGGTCATCCTGTTCGCCGTCTTCCAGCGGCAGATCGTGAGCGCGGACATCAACTCCGGGCTCAAGGACTGACGGCGTGCCGGCTGCCCACCACGGAGTGCTCGACGGCGCGCATCGCCTCGGTCTGCCGGCCGCGGCCCGCGCGGTGCTCGCCCGCTACCTCGAGGCCGACGGCCCGGTCGGCGGCGGAGGCGGGCTCACCGGTCACCGGGGCGTGATGGCGGCGGTCAAGGCCGCGGTGGTCGCGACGCTCGTGCCCGACGGCGAGGCTGCCTTCGCCGCCACGCGCGCCGACGGCGGAGGTGCTTCGGCCGCCCCGCGCGCCGACGGCGACCCCGTCGCCCCCGTCGAGGCGGCGTCGCGGTGGCTCACGCGCCTGGAGGAGCTCCAGGCGCCGTCGGGCCTGTTCTCCTCGGGCGACAACCTCGCGTCGCCGCCCGACTCGGCCTTCACCCTGACCGACGTCGGCCTCACGCTCGCCGTGCTGCGCGCCGTCGGGCACTGGCCGGACGACCTGCCCGAGCGGCTCGAGGGCGTCCTGCGCCGCGCCCTCCCGGCCGTCACGACCGGCGGCGTGCACACCCCCAACCACCGGTGGGAGATCTCCGGCGCGCTCGCGCGCGCGGGCGAGCTGCTCGGCGGCTCCGAGGGCGCGGCGGCGCTCGCGCGCGCCCAGGAGTGGTTGACCGAGGGCGTGGACGTCGACGCCGACGGCCTCTACTCCGAGCGCAGCCCGAACTACGCCGCGCACGTGTCGAACCCGTCGCTGCTCACGCTCGCCCGCACGCTCGATCGGGCCGACCTGCGCGAGGTGGTGCACACCAACCTGCACACGCTGCTCGACCTCGCCACGCCCGACGGGCGCACCGAGACGGTGCACTCCCGGCGGCAGGACCAGAAGTCGGGACCGTTCCCGCTCGGCCCGTTCCTCGGCCACTTCGCCGTCTTCGCCGAGGCGTGCGAGCGCTGCCGCGCCGCGGCCGCCTGGGTGCGCGACCTCCCGGGCGTCGACCCGGTGGACGTGCTCGCGCACGCCCTCGTGGACGCGGACGTCGCCGCGGGGCTCGACCTTGCCGCCGACGCCGCGCCGCGCTCCGGCGCCACACCGACCGACCTCGCCCGCCGCGCCCTCGGTGAGGGCCGGCGCTGGTGGGCCGGCCCCCGCCTGCTGCGCGAGTGGTCGGCCGAGGGCTGGACGCTGGCCTACGGCGGCTCGGACGTCCCGGCGACGGGCCGCGTCGCGTCTGGCCTCGCGTGCAACCCCACGTTCCTGCGCGTCGCCCGGGGCGACCTCGAGGTCTCGGTGCGACTCGCGCGCGACTTCTTCGGCCTCGGCCCGTTCCGCGCGCAGACCGCCCACCCGAACGAGCACGGCCTCGTCCTGGAGGAGTCGCTCGCGGCGGGCTACTACCAGCCCCTGCCGCCCGCCCTGCGCCGCGCCGATGCCGACTACCGACTGGAGTTCGAGGGCCGGTTCGCGGCCGCGATGGCGTTCTCCGACCGGGCCGTGGACCTGCTGCACCTCACCACCCGGGTGAGCGTCGCCGTCGTGCCCGCGTCCGAGACCGACCTCGGTGGAGTCGACCTGGTGATCGACACCGAGGGCCCGGCCACCCCGCACGCGCTGGAGCTCACCCTCTCGAGCGACGTACGCATCGACGGCGCGGCCCCGGCCGGGCCCGGCGCCGTCCGCCTGAGCGGGTCGGACGTCACGGTGTCGACGGGCGCGACGGTGCTGACGGTGCATGCCTCGCCCGACGGCGATGACGCGCTTCCCGCGGTCTACAGCCCGGGCGAGGCGTACGAGTTCCTCGGCGGCACGGACGCGGTGGGCGGGACCCGGCTGTACGTCACGTGGAGCTCACCGGGCACCCAGCGCGTGGCGCTCCGGTTCGCTCACCCGTGAGCCTCGTCGACGTCCGCCCGCACCCGCGCCAGATCGCGTGGCAGGCGCGCGAGACGTACGCGTTTCTGCACGTCGGGATGAACACGATGACCGACGCCGAGTGGGGCACCGGCGCGGAGGACCCGGCGTGGTTCGACCCCGACGACCTGGACGCCGACGCGTGGATCGACGCGCTCGCGGACGCCGAGCTGACCGGCGTCATTCTCACCGCGAAGCACCACGACGGCTTCTGCCTGTGGCCCACTCGCACCACCTCGCACTCGGTCGCCGCCTCGCCCTGGCGCGGCGGCCGGGGTGACCTCGTGCGGGAGGTCGCCGACGCGGCCCGACGGCGTGGCCTCGCCTTCGGGGTGTACCTGTCGCCCTGGGACCTCAATCACCCGACCTACGGCCAGGGCGCCGCGTACGACGACGTGTACCTCGCGCAGCTCACGGAGCTCCTGACGGGGTACGGCCCGATCTTCGCCGTCTGGCTCGACGGCGCGAACGGCGGGACGCCGCAGACGTACGACTGGGACCGCTACTACGCGCGGGTGCGCGAGCTGCAGCCGGACGCCGTGATCAGCGTGTGCGGGCCCGACGTGCGCTGGTGCGGGAACGAGGCGGGCCACACCCGCCCGCAGGAGTGGAGCGTGGTGCCCGCCACGCTGCGCGACGCCGAGCGCACCGCGAGCCGCTCCCAGACCGCCGACGACGGCACGTTCGCGCGTCTCGTGCGCTCGGACGAGGAGGACCTCGGCTCGCGCGCCGCGCTCGAGGGCGTCACCGATCTTGTGTGGTACCCGGCGGAGGTCAACACCTCGATCCGGCCCGGGTGGTTCCACCACCCGGCCGAGGACGCGCTCGTCCGCTCGGGCGCGTCAGTCCCAGCGGAACCAGCGCCGCACGGCCGCGGCCAGCAGCAGCGCCCAGGCCGCCAGCGCCGCGAGCGGGGCCGCGGGGAAGCCGCCGTCGACCAGGGACGTGCGCAGCGCCTCGCCGAGGGCGCCCGGCGGCAACCAGCGGGCCACCGACGCCCAGCCGTCGGGCAGCTCGGCGACGGGCAGCACGACCCCCCCGACCACGGCGAGCACCACGAGCAGCAGGTTCGCCACCGCGAGGACCGCCTCCGCGCGCAGCGTCCCGGCGAGCAGCAGCGCGAGCGCGGTGAACGCCGCGACGCCCAGCAGCAGGGCCAGCGCGGCGGGGGCGAGGCCGGCGGGGTCGGGGCGCCAGCCGAGGACGAGCGCCGTGGCGCCGACGACGAGCACCTGCAGCGCCGCGACGGCGAGCACGGCGAGCACCTTGCCGGCGAGCAGGCCGCCGCGTCCGAGCGGCGTCGTGGCGAGCAGGCGCAGGACGCCGTTGCGCCGGTCGAACGCCGTCGCGATCGCCTGCGAGGTCAGCGACCCCGCCATCACGGCCAGGCCGAGCACCCCGGGCGTGACGACGTCGAGCCGCGCAGCGCCCCCGGTGTCGAGCTCGACGAACGACGACCGCCCCAGGGCGACGAGCGCCACCACGGGGATGACGAGCGTGACGAGCAGCTGCTCGCCGTTGCGGAGCACGGCCAGCGTCTCGAACCGCGCCTGCGCGAGCACGCGGCGTCCGGCGGGCGCCGCGCGGTCCGGTGCGTCCGGCGCGGGTGCTGAGGCGCGGGCGTCCGGCGTGGTCGCGGTCATCGCAGGGTCCGTCCGGTGAGGTCCAGGAACACGTCCTCGAGCGTGCGCCGCCCGACGTCCACGTGGGCGAGCAGCACGTCGCGGTCGGCGCACCACGCGGCGAGCGCCGCGAGCAGCCGGGGGTCGGCGGGGGCGTCCACGACGTACGCGCCGGGTCCCGTCTCCCGCACGACCGGGCGGCGCGCGTCCGCCGCATCCGCCGCGCCGCCCGCCGCCAGCGCCCGGCCGAGGTCGTCGACGGGCAGCCCGGGCGTGGCCCGGAACGTCAGGGTCGACCCGTCGGCACCCGCGAGGAGGTCCGGGACGGAGCCGCGGGCGATGACCCGACCGTGGTCGACCACGGCGACCTCGTCGGCCAGCGCCTCCGCCTCGTCCATGAGGTGCGTGGTGAGCAGGACGGCCACCCCGTCGGCCCGCAGCTCGGCCACGAGGTCCCACACGGCGCGGCGGGCCTGCGGGTCCATGCCGGCGGACGGCTCGTCGAGGAACACGACGTCGGGCCGGCCGACGACGGCGGTCGCGAGCGCGAGCCGCTGGCGCTGCCCGCCGGACAGCCGCCGGACGGTGGTGCGGGCGAACGGGTGCAGGCCGAGGCGGTCGGCGAGCTCGCCGACGTCCCGCGGGTCGGCGTACATCGCTGCGACGTGCCGCAGCACGCCGAGCGCGGGGACGCCGGTCGGCAGGCCGGCGTCCTGGAGCATCACCCCGACGCGGGGCCGCAGGGCGCGCGCGTCGGCGACCGGATCGAGCCCCAGCACCCGGACCGCGCCGCCGTCCGGCGTGCGCAGCCCCTCGCAGCACTCGACCGTGGTGGTCTTGCCGGCACCGTTCGGGCCGAGCACGGCCGTCACCCGTCCGGGTGCGGCCTGCAGGTCGAGGCCGTCGACGACCGCCCGGCCGTCGTACCGCTTGACGAGCCCGCGGACCTCGACGGCGAGCGGGGTGGGAGTCGGGCCGAGCACCCCGCGAGTGTAGGTGCCGTGCCCGGTGTGAGGCAGACCTTGCTTGCGGGGACTGAATTCGGCAACAAAGATGTTGCCGATATCGGATGCCCTCGTGGCGTCCTGGCGTGCCTCCCGGGGACCGCCGTCAGCCGCGCAGCAGCGAACCGGAGGAGGGTGCATGGGTCCGCCGGCACCTCGCGACGCTCGAGGCCGAGGGCCAGATCGGGGTCCACGACGGCCGCGGCCAAGTCGGGCCCGCGCGCCGCGGCCGGCCCGCCAAGCGCTACGTCGTCACCGCGGAGGGGCAGGCGGCGCTCAGCCAGCAGTACTCCGAGCTCGCGGCGCAGGCCCTGCGGTTCGTCGCCGAGATCGGCGGCGCGGACGCGGTGCGCAGCTTCGCCGAGCGGCGGGTGCACGAGCTGGAGCAGCGGCACGCCGGCGCGCTCGCCGAGGCCGGTGACGACCCCGCCCGTCGCGCCCGGGTGCTGGCGGAGGCGCTCGCGGACGACGGCTTCGCCGCCACCGCCCGGCCGGTGCCCGGCGGCCACGCGATCCAGCTCTGCCAGGGCCACTGCCCGGTGCAGGACGTCGCCTCGGAGTTCCCCGAGCTCTGCGAGGCGGAGGCCCACGCGTTCTCCCGGATGCTCGGCGTCCACGTGCAGCGGCTCGCGACCCTCGCGCGCGGCGGTCACGTCTGCACGACCAACATCCCGATCACCCCGGTGCGGCGACCGACCGCGACCGACCCGCCCGCCGGCACCTCGCGACGCTCGAGGCCGAGGGCCAGATCGGGGTCCACGACGGCCGCGGCCAAGTCGGGCCCGCGCGCCGCGGCCGGCCCGCCAAGCG
>JACXUT010000252.1 GCA_014763765.1 Micrococcales bacterium | reverse complement strand
CGGCCTCGACGCGCGCCCGGAACAGCCGGAAGACCTCGCCGAGGGTGTGCCGCGCGAGGTGGCCGACCTCGGCGTCGTCCGACGTGAAGCCGTGCATGAGCACGCGGAGCAGGTCGCGGTCGGCCATGAGCTCCATGTACGCGCGTCCGGTGCGCTCGACGGCGTCCGGGCCCGGGGCGACCGCGGCCATCGCCTCCACGACGCGGCCGGTGGTGTACCGGTAGAGCTCGAGGAACAGGCGCTGCTTGGAGCCGAACAGCCGCACGACGTACGGCTGCGACACGCCCGCGGCCCGCGCGACCTGGTCGGTGGTGGTCCCGGCGTAGCCGCCCTCGGCGAACACGGTCATCGCGGCGGCGAGGATCTGCTCGCGTCGCTGCTCCCCCGACATCCGTGGCGGGCGGCTCGCACGCATCGCGCTGTCCATGCTTGACAGGTTATCAGTCGATAACTAGCGTCGCGGTCGTCTGAAGTAATCAGCCGATGCTTACAGGAGCTCCGATGTCGACGCAGATCCGCACCCCCGCCCCGGGAGGCGCCGTCGGCGGGACCGCCGGCCGTCCCGGCGCCGCCCGACCCGAGCCGGCTCGCCCGCGGACCCCCCGGGCCGTGCCCGTGGCCCTGGCGCTGCTCGCGGCGTCCCTGCCGATGTTCATGGCGACCCTCGACAACCTCGTGGTCACCAGCGCGCTGCCCGTGCTCCAGGCCGAGCTCGGCGCGTCCCTCACCGACCTGCAGTGGGTCGTCAACGCGTACACGCTCGCGTTCGCGACGCTGATGATCGCCGCCGCGACGCTCGGTGACCGCTGGGGACGGCGCCGGACGTTCCTCGGCGGCATCG
This sequence comes from Micrococcales bacterium, assembly GCA_014763765.1. Lineage (GTDB taxonomy): Bacteria > Actinomycetota > Actinomycetes > Actinomycetales > Cellulomonadaceae > Cellulomonas. The sequence continues at coordinate 4,349 of JACXUT010000252.1, read as the reverse complement.
CCGTGTTCACGCTCGGGTCGGTCGCCGCCGCCCTGGCCGGGTCCCCCGGGGCGCTCGTCGCGGCCCGCGCGCTCCAGGGCGTCGGCGCCGCCGCGGTCATGCCGCTGTCGCTCGCGCTGCTCGCCGCCGCCGTGCCCGCGTCGCGCCGCGCCATGGCGATCGGCGTCTGGGGCGGCGTCTCCGGCCTCGGCGTCGCCCTCGGCCCCGTCGTCGGCGGCGCGGTGGTCGAGGGCATCTCCTGGCAGGCGATGTTCTGGATCAACGTCCCCGTGGCGCTCGTCGCGGTCCCTCTGGTGCTCCGGGCCCTGCCCGAGCAGCGCGGCCGCGCCCAGCGGCTCGACGTCCTGGGCCTGCTCCTCGCGGCCGCCGGCGTGCTGGGCGTGGTGTGGGGCGTCGTGCACGGCAACGACGACGGCTGGACGGCGCCCGGCGTGCTCGGGCCGATCGTCGGCGGCGTGCTCGCGCTCGGCGTGTTCCTGCGTCACGAGTCGCGCACGCCGCACGCCCTCGTCCCGCTGCGCCTGTTCCGGTCGCGCAGCTTCTCGGTGGCCAACGCCTCCGGGTTCGCGTTCTCGCTCGGCGCGTTCGGCGCGGTGTTCCTGCTCGCCCAGTACCTCCAGGTCGTCCAGGGCTACTCGCCGCTGGAGGCCGGTCTGCGCACCCTGCCCTGGACGGCGGCCCCGATGGTGGTCGCCCCGCTCGCCGGGATCCTCGCGCCGCGCGTGGGCGTCCGGGTGCTGCTGACCGCGGGCCTCACCGCGCAGGCCGCCGGGCTCGCGTGGCTGGCGCTGGCCGCGGAGGGCAGCGGGTACGCGGCGCTCGTCCCGGGGCTCGTGCTCGCCGGGACCGGGATGGGGCTGACGTTCGCGCCCAGCGCCACGGCGGTGCTCGCCGACATGGCCCCCGACGACCACGGCACGGCCTCCTCCGCCAACTCGACGCTGCGCGAGGTGGGCGTGGCGCTCGGCGTCGCCGTGCTGACCGCTGTGTTCACGGCCGCCGGCGGCACGATCACGCCCGACGGGTTCGACGCCGGGCTGCGGCCGGCGGTGCTGACGGGGGCCGCGGTGATCGCGGTGGCCGCCGTCGCCTCGCTGGCGATGCCGCGCGGCACGGGCCGCACCGCGCCCTGATCCGCCCGTCCCCGGAGCAGCCGCGGCGGAGCCGGGAGCGCGTCCGGGGCTGACGCGGGGCCGCAGATGCGGCGAGGTCGTCAGTACGGCACGAGGTCGTCACCTGGGAGTGACGACCTCGTCCCGTACTGACGACCTCGTGCCCTGCAGGCCTGGACCGGGGTCAGCGCGCGGCGTCGTCCTCGTCCTCGTCCGCCGGGCGGCGGTACGGGTCCTCGTCGCCGGCGTAGCGCGCGCCCTGCGCGAGCTGCGACACCTCGGCGTCACGCCGGGCGGCCTCGAGCAGCGCGGCGTCCAGGTGGGCCGCCGTCTCCGGGACGGCGTCCAGGTGGAACTCCAGCGTCGGCGTGAGCCGCACACCGGTCTGCTTGCCGACCTCCGAGCGGATCAGGCCCTTGGCGCTCTCCAGCGCCTTGGCCGTGCCCTCGCGGGCCTCCTCGTCGCCCAGCACCGTGTAGAACACGCTCGCGTGCTGCAGGTCGCCGGTCACGCGCACGTCGGTCACGGTGACGAAGCCCAGGCGCGGGTCCTTCACGCGGGTGTCGAGCATCTGCGCGACGATCTGCTGGATGCGGTCCGCCAGCTTGCGGGCACGGGGGTGGTCCACCATGTCGAACTCCTCTCAGCGCCCGCGTCGCGGGCGGACGACCGCGGGTCTGCCCCCACGCTCGGCGCGTGGGGGCAGACCCGCAAGCGGGACCGGTCAGGAACGCGGCTTCTCGCGCAGCTCCCAGGTCTCGATGACGTCACCCTCGGCGATGTCGTTGTACGACCCGAGGCCGATACCGCACTCGTAGCCCTCGCGGACCTCGGTGGCGTCGTCCTTGAACCGCTTGAGCGACTCGATGGTGAGGTTGTCACCGATGACGTTGCCGTTCCGGAGCACCCGCGCCTTGGAGTTGCGGCGGATCTCCCCGGACCGGACGATCGACCCGGCGATGTTGCCGAACTTGGAGGAGCGGAACACCTCGCGCACCTCGGCGGTACCGAGCTGCACCTCCTCGTACTCCGGCTTGAGCATGCCCTTGAGGGCAGCCTCGACGTCGTCGATCGCCTGGTAGATGACCGAGTAGAACCGGACGTCCACGCCCTCGCGCTCGGCGAGCTCCTCCACCCGCTCCGCGTACTTGACGTTGAAGCCGATGATGATTGCGTTGTCGACCGTCGCGAGGTTGACGTCGTTCTGCGTGATCGCACCGACACCGCGGTGGATGACCCGCAGGTCGACCTCGTCGCCCACGTCGATCTTGAGCAGCGCGTCCTCCAGCGCCTCGACGGCACCGGACACGTCGCCCTTGAGGACCAGGTTGAGGGTCTCGACCTTGCCCTGCTGGAGCGCCTGCGTGAAGTCCTCGAGGCTGATGCGCTTGCGGCGCTTGGCCAGGAGGGCGGCACGCTCGGCGGCCTCGCGCTTCTCGGCGATCTGCCGCGCGGTCCGCTCGTCCGGCGCCACCAGGAAGGTGTCGCCGGCGCTCGGCACCGACGCCAGGCCGAGGACCAGCACCGGACGGGCCGGGCCCGCCTCGGTGACGTTGTCCCCGTGCTCGTCGAACATCGCCCGGACGCGGCCGTGGGCCGTACCCGCGACGATCGCGTCGCCGACGTGCAGCGTGCCGGACTGGACCAGGACGGTCGCGACGGCGCCGCGGCCCTTGTCGAGGTTCGCCTCGATGGCGACACCACGGGCGTCCTTGTCGGGGTTGGCCCGCAGGTCGAGCGCGGCGTCCGCGGTCAGCAGCACGGCCTCGAGCAGGTCGTCGATGCCCATCCGCTGCTTGGCGGAGACGTCGACGAACATGGTGTCGCCGCCGTACTCCTCGGCCACCAGGTTGTACTCGGTGAGCTGCTGGCGGATCTTGGCGGGGTTGGCCCCCTCCTTGTCCACCTTGTTGACCGCGACCACGATCGGCACGTTCGCCGCCTGGGCGTGGTTGAGCGCCTCGATGGTCTGGGGCATCACGCCGTCGTCCGCCGCGACCACGAGGATCGCGATGTCCGTCACCTGGGCACCGCGGGCACGCATGGCGGTGAACGCCTCGTGACCCGGGGTGTCGATGAACGTGATGGCCCGGTCCTGGCCCTCGTGCTCCGTGCGGACCTGGTAGGCACCGATGTGCTGCGTGATGCCGCCGGCCTCGCCCGCGACGACGTCCGTGGACCGGATGGCGTCGAGGAGCTTGGTCTTCCCGTGGTCGACGTGACCCATGACCGTGACGACGGGCGGCCGGGGCATGAGGTCCTCGTCGGACTCCCCCTCGAGCTCGGCGTCCAGGTCGATGTCGAAGGCCCCGAGCAGCTCGCGGTCCTCCTCCTCGGCCGAGACCATCTCCACGACGTAGCCGAGCTCGGTGGCCAGCGTGCCGAAGGTGTCCTCGTCGAGGGACTGGGTCGCGGTCGCCATCTCACCGAGGTGGAACAGCACCGTGACCAGCGAGGCCGGGTTGGCGTCGATCTTGTCGGCGAAGTCGTTCAGCGACGAGCCGTGGCGCAGGCGGATGACGGTCGAGCCGTTCCCGCGGGGCACCTGCACGCCGCCGAGCGACGGCGCCTGCATCTGCTCGAACTCCTGGCGCTTCGCCCGCTTCGACTTCCGCCCGCGGACGGGACGGCCGCCGGCGCGCCCGAAGGCACCCTGCGTCGAGCCGCGGCCACCGGCACCGGGGCGGCCACCGCCACCACCGGGACGACCGCCGAAGCCGCCGCCGCCACCGGGACGGCCACCGCCGCCGCCGTAGCCGCCGCCACCACCGGGACGACCACCGCCGCCACCGCCCGCGCGGGCGGGACGGTCACCGGGTCGGCCGACGCCGCTGGTGCTGCGGCCCGGCATCATGCCGGGGTTCGGGCGCGGGCCGCCGGGACGCGGAGCCGCGGGACGCGGCCCACCCGGGCGGTCGCCGGCACCCGCGGACGCCGCCGGCGCCTCGGAGCGGCGCTCGCCGGGACGCGGCATGCCCTGCGAGGGCGCGAACGGGTTGTTGCCCGGACGCGGACCACCGGGACGCGGGCCGCCGGAGCGCGGCATGCCCTGCGAGGGCGCGAACGGGTTGTTGCCCGGACGCGGACCACCGGGACGCGGAGCGCCGCCGGGACGACCGGAGCGGCCGTCACCGCCCTCGGCCGGGCGCGACGGCGCCGCGGGACGCGGCGACGGGGCGGCAGGACGCGGGGCGGACGGACGGGCGGCCGGAGCCGCCTGCTCGGCGGGAGCGGCCG
>JACXUT010000251.1 GCA_014763765.1 Micrococcales bacterium | reverse complement strand
CGTCAGGGGAAAGCAGGTAGCCAAGACTTGCATCACTTGGAGAGAGTGATTGGTCGGTGTCCTTTTTCTCTGACATCGTCGAGAGATCGAACGCATAGGACAGGAACTTGACGATCGAAACCTTGCCGTCAGGAGTCTTCTGCTGGACTTCGCCGTCGCGCATCGTCAGCGATGTGCCGCTCTCATCGATCATGCCTTCCTTGGCGTAGTAAATGAGATCGAAGTTCGGATCGCGCCGGTCGGCAACAAACAGCCCCTTGAGAATGCGGCCCTGCCGCTGTGCGATCTGAACGTACAGACCGTCCTGAATGGTGCGGAAGGTCTTTTCCTCGATCACCGAAGACAGGAGGTCCGCATAGGCGGCGGCAACCATCTGCCGCGCCGAATTGCGGGCAGGTGGCTCGATGAAATTGGTGATCGTGAAGGACAGCGCGCTCAGCACGCGGGACGAGATCCTCGCGGCCGCCGCCTCCCTGTTCGGCTCCCAGGGCTACACGGAGACGACGACCCGGCAGATCGCGGACGCCGTCGGCATCAAGCAGGCGTCCCTGTACTACCACTTCGCGGACAAGAGCCAGATCCTGCGCTCGCTGCTCAAGGGCACGGTCGCGCCGTCCGTGCAGCTCGCCGAGTGGCTGCGCACCGCCGGCCCGGACGGTGGCGCGCCCGACCCGACGGCGGCGCTGGCGGCCCTGGCCCGGTACGACCTCGACGGCCTGCTGCGCGACCGGTGGAACCTGCACGTCGTCTACCGGCTGCTCGACATCGCCGAGACCGAGTTCGCCGAGACCCGCGAGAGCCAGGTCGCCCTGCGGCGGCACTACCGCGAGCTGTGCGCCGCCGTGCTCGCGTCGCAGGGCGTCGACACCGCGGCGCTCGCGGACGCCGACCTGGAGCTCGCGTTCGGGCTCGTCGAGGGGATCATCTCCCAGCGGCAGTGGGGCGACGACGGCACCCGCGCCGCCTACGCCGACGCCGTCGTGCGGGGATGCCTGCGCCTCGCGCACGTCCCCGAGGGGGACGTCGCCGCCGCGGTGCGGGCCGGCGAGGCCCTCGTCGCCCGGTTCCGCGCCGAGGTGCCGCAGGCCTGAGCACGACGGAGCCCCCCGCGCCGCACCGCCGGCACGGGGGGCTCCGTCGCGGGAGCGGTCGGCTCAGACGCCGGCCGCCTCCTTGAGGTCCGTCACGAAGTCCGGGTTGTCCTCGAGCCACTGCGCCGCGGACGCCGCCGGGTCGCTGCCGCCGTCCTCGTTGAACATGAGGTTCTCGAGCGAGAACAGCTGCTCGTCGGTCAGCGTGAACGCCTCGATCAGCTTGGTCAGCGTCGGGTAGTCCTCCGAGAAGCCGGTGCGGCCCACGGTGTGGATCTCCTCGGCGTCGCCCAGCGCGCCCTCCGGGTCCTCCAGGTCGCGGATCGGGTAGGCGTCGTACGCCCAGTGCGGCCGCCACAGCGTCACCGCGATGTCGTCGCCCGCCTCGGTGGCGCCCTTGAGCTCGGCGAGCATCGCCGGCGTCGAGGACACCACGAACTCCATGTCCTCCAGGCCGTAGGTCGGGATGACCTCGTCCTGGGTGATGCGGGTCAGGCCGGCGCCCGACTCGATGCCGACGATCCGGTTGCCGACGACGTCGGCGTCCTCCGCCAGCTCGTCGAGCGACGTGATCGGGGAGTCCTCGTTCACCGCGATGGTGAGCCGGGCGTCGTCGTACCAGACGCCGAGCTGCTCCAGGTCGTCGCCGTACTTCTCGAGGTAGTCGGCGTGCGTGGTCGGCAGCCACATGTCGAAGTTGACGTCGAAGTCGCCGCCGGCCATGCCGGTGTAGACGACGCCGGCGTCGGCCTCCTGGGACTCGACGGTGTAGCCGTCCTCCTCGAGCATCGTCTGGAACAGGGCGGACACGGCGATGCCCTCGTCCCAGCCGGAGTGGACGCCGATCGAGACCTCGGGCAGGTCGCCGTTCTCCAGCCGGTTCTCGTCGTCCGAGGAGCCCGAGCCGTCCGAGGCGCAGGCGGTCAGCGCGAGGCCGAGCGCGAGCGCGGACGCGGCGAGGACGGGACGACGGGTGCGGGTGCGCATGGGGTCCTTTCGTGGGTGCGCGGCACGGTACCGGCACCCGGTCGGGGTGGGGAAGGATGCGGGGCGGGGGCCCCGCGGGTGAAGGTGCGTCAGGCGCGTGCGGCGGCGGCGACGGCGCGCGCCGTGCGCGACCGGGTGCCGAGCGCCGAGGTGACGCGGTCCAGGAAGATCGCGAGGATCACGACCGACAGGCCGGCCTCGAAGCCGAGCGAGACGTTCACGCGCTGCAGCGCCTGCACGACGTCGCGGCCGAGGCCGGGGGCGCCGGCCATGCCGGAGATGACGACCATCGACAGCGCCAGCATGATCACCTGGTTGACGCCGGCCATGATGGTCGGCATCGCCAGCGGGAGCTGGATCTGCCGCAGGATGCGGCCCTCGGTGGACCCGAAGGCGTGCCCGGCCTCGACGACCTCGCGGTCGACCTGCCGCAGGCCGAGCTCGGTGAACCGGACGCCCGGCGCCATCGCGAAGATCACGGTGGCGACGATGCCCGGGACGACCCCGACGCGGAAGATGACGACCGTCGGGATCAGGTACACGAACGCCGGCATGGTCTGCATGAAGTCGAGCACCGGCCGCACCGTGCGCGAGACCCGGTCGTCCCGCGCCGCCCAGATGCCGAGCGGCACGGCGATCACCAGCGCGACCGCGGAGGCCAGCAGCACCAGGGCGAGCGTGTCCATGGCGTTGCCCCACTGGTCGACGCCCGCCACGACGACGAGGCCGACCAGGGTGCCGACGGCGAGCTTCCAGCCCTTCGCGAACAGCGCCACCAGGGCGAGCGCCACCGCGACGAACCAGAACGGCGGGCCGCTCAGGGCGGTGTCGAGGCCGTCGTAGGCGCCCTCGAACACCGTCTTGACCGCGTCGAACACCGGGTCGAACGTCGTGGTCACCCAGTCGATGGCGCCCTCGACGGCCTCGCCGAGCGGCAGGCGCGGCATGCCGGTGCCCGTGGCGTCCAGGGCGAGGGTCGCGGCGCTCACGCGGTCACCTCCTCGTCGTGCCGCCCCGCGGAGGGGGCCGCGGTGGTGGCGTCCGCCGGGGTCGGGTCGGCGGGGGCGCCGGTGCCGGCGGGGACGCCGGTGCCGGCGGCGGCGGTCGAGCGCTGGTCGGCCGTCGGCGTGCCCCGGGGCGGGGTTCCGGTGTCCGCCGGGACCATCGCCTCCAGCAGGGTCGCCCGGGGGATCACGCCGACCAGGCGGCCCTTGTCGTCCGTGACCGGCACCGGCAGCGGCGACTCGGCCGCGGGCGCGAACACCTCGGCCAGCGGCGTGTCGACCGACACCGACGTGAGGCTGGTGTCGACCAGGCCGTCCAGGGTCTCGCGGCCGGCGCGGGTCGCCTCCACCGCGTCGGCGTCGCGCACGATGCCGTGCAGCACCCGCGAGCGGTCCACCACGTAGGCGGCGGCGACCTGCGCGTCGCGCATCGTCCGCAGCGCGAGGCGGGGCCCGCCGGCGGCGAAGGCCACGGCGGCAGGGCGGCGCATCACGGAGGAGGCGGTCAGCACCCGGGTGCGGTCCACGTCGGCGATGAACTGCGCCACGTAGTCGTCCGCCGGCGCGGACAGGATCTGCTCGCTCGTGCCGACCTGCACCACCCGGCCGTCGCGCATCATCGCGATGCGGTCGCCCAGGTACATGGCCTCGTTGAGGTCGTGGGTGATGAACACGATCGTCTTGCCGAGCGACTGCTGCAGCTCCAGGAGCTGGTCCTGCATCTCGCGGCGGATCAGCGGGTCCAGGGCGGAGAACGCCTCGTCCATCAGCAGCACGTCGGTGTCGGCGGCCAGCGCGCGGGCCAGGCCGACCCGCTGCCGCATACCGCCCGACAGCTCGTGGGGGAGCGCGTCGCCCCACTGGTCCAGGCCGACCATCGCGAGCGCCTCGTCGGCGCGGGCGCGGCTCTCGTCCCGGTCCACGCCCTGCAGCGCGAGCGGGTAGGCGGCGTTGTCGCGCACCGTGCGGTGCGGCAGCAGCGCGAAGTGCTGGAACACCATGCTCACCTTGCGCTGCCGGATGCTGCGGAGCTGGGCCGGGCTGACGGCACCCAGGTCGTCGTCGTCCAGCAGCACGCGGCCCGCCGTGGGCGTGAGCAGCCCGTTCAGCATACGGATCAGCGTCGACTTGCCGGAGCCCGACAGGCCCATGACGACGAACGTCTCGCCGGCCCGGATCTCCAGGTCGGCGTCGATCACCGCCGCCGTGCCCCAGGGGCGCACGTCGTCGCGGGACGCGCCGTCCCGGAGCCGCTTCACGGCCTCGCCGGGTCGTCGCCCGAACACCTTGTACACGCCCTCGACGCGCAGTCCGGTCACACATCCACCTCGTCTCTCATGACGCGCTCCCCGCCGCGGCGGGCCTCGTGAGCCCGGGCGGGCACGCTCCGGGGGCGGAGCGGGCACGTCGGCGGCCGGTGGCCGCGCGGGTCCCCGGCGGATGCGGGTCTGCGCGGCGGCGGGCGCTCCACGGGCCCCGCTGCGGCGGCCCGGTGAGGGGCGCTGCGGGGACCCCGGCGAGGGCGTCACGCACCGACCGATCGTCGATCTGGTCGTGCTCCACCGTGCCCCATGTCGGCGACGGAGTCGAGGCGAGAACGTGCTGATCCGGTGGATCCTGGGACGACCTGGGTCTTGCCCATGCCCTCTGACCTGCGACTTTACCGAATCTTGGATCGTTATCGGTTTGTGACCTGCGGGCGGTGGCCCGGTGCGCCCGCGCCCCGACCGGGGGACAGCCCCCGGGTGGACCGGCGGGCGCACCGGGTGCCGCGCCGGAGGGTCGGCGCGGGACGATGGGGTCGTCGTCGACGGCGCCCGCCACCCGGCCCGCGCTGCCCCGCCGGCACCTGTCCCGTCGCTGTCCCGCCCGTCCCGCACACGAGGAGCACCCGCCCCGATGTCCACCAGCCAGCCGGCCGCCCCGGTCTCCCGCACCGCCGAGCTCGCCCGGGGCGCGCTCTGGCGCCCGGGGGTGATGACCCGGACGTGGCGCGAGATGGGCTACCTGTGCCTGGCGCTGCTGCTCGCGCCGTTCGCGTTCGCGCACGCCGTGCTCGCCGTCGTGCTCCCGCCGTCGCTCGCGGTCACCGTGCTCGGGCTGTTCCTCGCCGGCTGGGTCGTCGTCGCCGGCCGG
>JACXUT010000250.1 GCA_014763765.1 Micrococcales bacterium | reverse complement strand
CGCCCTGCAGGACGTGCTCATCGTCATCGGCCTCATGCCGCAGCAGTCCGAGGACCACCTCATCAAGCGCGTCATCGGCCTGCCCGGCGACCGCGTGGCCTCCGCGGGCGACGGCTCGCCGGTCACCGTCAACGGCGTCGCGGTCGACGAGTCCGCCTACCTCGCCCCCGGCGCGAGCCCCAGCGAGATCGCCTTCGACGTGACCGTCCCCGAGGGCTCGCTGTGGGTCATGGGCGACAACCGCCAGCACTCGGCGGACTCGCGCTGGCACCTCGGCGACCCCGGGGGAGGCGCCGTGCCCGTGTCCGACGTCGTCGGCACCGCCTTCGTGACGCTCTGGCCGCTCGACCGCATCGGCATGCTGCGGAACCCCGGCGACGTCTTCGAGGCCGTGCCGGACGCGTCGTGAGCACCTCCGTGAGCCCAGACGACCTCGGCCCCGGCGACCTCGGGTCCGACGACCTCGGGTCCGGCGACCTCGGGCCCGGCGACCGCGGCGCGGGCGGTGCGCGGGGGACGGGTGGTGACACCGAGGCCCGTGCGGGTGCGGCGCGCGCGCGGGCGGGCACCGTCCCGGCGCGGCGTCCCGGGGCGCGTGCGGCCGGTGCGCGGGCGGCCGCGACGGGGCGGGGCGGCGCGCCCACGTTGCGCGTCGAGCGGCAGATCCTGCGCGACGGCGTGCCGGCGCTCGCGTGCGTCGACGAGGTCGGGCGCGGCAGCCTGAGCGGCCCGGTGACGGTCGGCGTCGTCGTCGTCACGGCGGAGACCCGCTCCGCCCCGCAGGGCGTGCGCGACAGCAAGCTCCTCACGCCGGAGGCCCGGGAGCGTCTCGCGCCGCTGATCCGCCGCTGGGCCGCGTGCTGGTCGGTCGGCCACGCCGAGCCCTCCGAGATCGACCGGTACGGGATCATCGCCGCGCTGCGGCTGGCCGCGCACCGCGCGATCGCCGCCCTCACGGTCCCGCCCGCCACGTTGCTGCTCGACGGCAACCACGACTACGTGACGACGCCCGCCCAGGACACGCTGCTCGGGCCGCCGCCGGTGCTCGACGCGGTGCCCCCGGTGCGCACCATGGTCAAGGCGGACCTGCGGTGCGCCGCCGTGGCCGCCGCGAGCATCCTCGCCAAGACCGAGCGCGACGCGATCATGGTGCGACTCGCCGAGGACCACCCGGAGTACGGCTGGGCGGAGAACAAGGGCTACTCGGCACCCGAGCACCTGGCGGCGCTGCGCCGGCTGGGCCCGACGCCGCACCACCGCACGTCCTGGCGGCTGCCGCAGCGGGAGGCCGCGGGCCTGTCCGTCGCGGGGGAGGACGTCCGCGCGGCGGGCGCCACGGCCGGCGGCGGGCTCCCCTTCGGTGCGCTGCTCGACCCGCGGCTCGACGTCGCCGGATGAGCCCCGGGGCCGTCCCCGTGCGAGCACCTGCGCCCGGATGGGGGATGATGGGCCGGTGAGTGCGGAGGACCTGGAGAACTACGAGACCGACATGGAGCTCGCGCTCTACCGCGAGTACCGGGACGCGGTCGGGCTGTTCTCGTACGTCGTGGAGACCGAGCGCCGGTTCTACCTCGCCAACCACGTCGACCTGCAGGTGCGGTCCGCGGCCGGCGAGGTCTACTTCGAGGTGACCCTCGCCGACGCCTGGGTGTGGGACGTCTACCGCTCGGCGCGGTTCGTGAAGTCGGTGCGCGTGGTGACGTTCAAGGACGTCAACGTCGAGGAGCTCGTCAAGGCGGACCTCGACCTCGGCGGCGGGTCCGGCTTCACGCGCTGACCCGGCCCGCGCGGGCCTCCCCGGGCGTCACGCGGGCGACCGGTCCTCCACAGGGGGACCGGCGTCGCGTGGTCCCCACGGCCGTCCGTCGCGGCCGGACGCAGGGCTGCTCGCGGGCCACTCTCGTGCCCGGAGGTGACGCCGATGCGCACGAGGAACCAGACGGGCCGGCTCGGTGAGGGACTGGCGGCGGACGCCCTGCGGGCCGAGGGGTTCGAGGTCCTGGACCGGAACTGGTTCGGGCCGGGAGGCGAGCTCGACCTCGTCGTGCTCGACCGGGACGCGGACGAGGTCGTCGGCGTGGAGGTCAAGACCCGGACCTCGCGGACGTTCGGGACGCCCGCCGAGGCGGTGACCCCCGCGAAGGTCCGGAGGCTGCGGCGACTGCTCGCGCACTGGCTCGCGACGCACGACGTCCGCGCCCGTGGGGTGCGGCTGGACGTGGTGGCCGTCGAGCTGCGGCACGCCGAGCCGCCGCGCCTCGAGCACGTGCGGGGGATCTGCTGATGGTGCTCGGCCGCACCCGCGCGGTGGCGCTCGTGGGCCTCCGCGGACACGTGGTCGACGTCGAGGCGCACCTGGCGTCGGCGCTGCCGGCGTTCGCGCTCGTGGGGCTGCCGGACACCTCGCTGACCGAGGCGCGGGACCGGGTGCGCGCGGCCGTCGGCTCCACGGGACTGACGTGGCCGAACCGCCGGATCACCGTGAACCTCTCCCCGGCCGCGTTGCCGAAGTCCGGCCCGGGGTTCGACCTGGCCGTGGCCGTCTCGGTGCTCGCCGCCGCCGGGCTGGTGGACGCGGCCGCCGCGGACCGCGCCGTCCACCTGGGCGAGCTGGGTCTCGACGGACGGCTCCGGCCGGTCCGGGGCGTCCTGCCCGCCGTGGCGGCGGCGGTCGCGGCCGGCCACCCGGACGTCGTCGTGCCCGTCGCCGACGCCGCCGAGGCCGCGCTGGTGCCGGGCGCCCGGGTCACGGGGTGCCGGAGCCTGGCGGAGGTCGTGCGGCGGCACGGTGGCGCGGTCCAGGTGCCCGAGGTGGCGGCGGTGGCGCCCGACCGCGGAGCGGCCGGCAGGCGGCATCCCGTCGGCGACCTCGCGGACGTCCTCGGCCAGCCGGAGGCGCGCACCGCGGTCGAGGTCGCCGCCGCCGGCGCCCACCACCTGCTGCTGGTCGGGCCACCCGGGGCGGGCAAGACGATGCTGGCCTCCCGCTTGCCCGGCCTGCTGCCCGACCTCGGCGAGGCGGACGCCGTCGAGGTGACCGCCGTGCACTCGGTCGCCGGGACGTTCGACCCCTCCGGCGGGCTGCTGCGCCGCCCTCCGTTCGAGGACCCGCACCACACGGCGACGCCGGCCAGCATCATCGGTGGTGGCTCGGGCACGCCCCGGCCGGGTGCGGCGTCGCGGGCGCACCGCGGGGTCCTGTTCATGGACGAGGCGCCGGAGTTCCCCGCCGCCGTGCTCCAGACGCTGCGCCAACCCCTCGAGCACGGGGAGCTGGTCATCCACCGCTCGGGCGGCGCCGCCCGGTACCCGGCCCGCTTCCAGCTCGTGCTCGCCGCCAACCCGTGCCCCTGCGGCCGTGCGACCGGGTCCGGTCTCGGCTGCGACTGCACGTCGCTGGAGCGGCGGCGCTACTTCGGGCGCATCTCCGGGCCGCTCCTCGACCGCGTGGACGTGCAGGTCGAGGTGCCCCCGGTCGCCAGGGCCCAGCTCGCCGAGCCCGGGGAGAGCACGGCCACGGTCGCCGCCCGCGTCGCCGCCGCGAGGACGGCGCAGGTGGACAGGTGGGCGGGGACCCCGTGGCGCGTCAACGCCGAGGTCCCGGGGCGGGAGCTGCGCGACAGGCTCCGGGCGGGCAGGAGGCTGCTCACCGACGTGGACGACGCCGTCGACGCGGGCTGGCTCACCCTCCGGGGCGCGGACCGCGTGCTGCGCGTCGCGTGGACGCTCGCGGATCTCGCGGGGCTCGACGCGCCCACCCGCGCGGAGATCGGGATCGCCATGGCCCTGCGCACCCGCGGGCAGGCCGGCGCATGACCCGGGACGACGCGCCGCACGCCGGGGCCCCCGGGGACGCCTCCGCGCCCGATCGCGTGGCGCCCGCACCCGCCGCACAGGCCGATCCCGGCGGGGCGGCCGGGCAGGAGGAGCTGGTCGCACGCGTCGCCTGGAGCATCGTCGCGGAGCCCGGTGACGCGACCGCCGGAGCGGTGGTCGGTGCCCTCGGCGCCGGCGTCGCTCTCGGCTGGGCGGCCTGGGCGGTCGGCGTCGGGCCGACGGAGGGCGTGCGGCTGCTCCGGGCACTCGTGCGCGAGGCCCCGGAGCGGGCCACCGCGCGGGTCGCCGAGACGGCGGGCGCGGCGGGCACGACGGGCACGACGGGCGCGGCGGGCGCGGCGGGCGCGGGCGGGCTGCCGGGCGCGCCCGCCGCAGGCCGGTCGCCGGGTGCAGCGGGCACGGACGGACCGCGGGGCACGGGCGGGCTGCTGGGCACGGACTCCGCGCGTCCGCCCGGTGCCACCGCCCCGGACGCGCGGGACGAGCGGTGGCTCCGAGTGGTCGGCCGGGCGTTGGAGCGCTGGGCGCCGCGGCTCGCCGACCTCGACCCGCTGCGGGCTCTCGACCGGGCGGACGCCGTCGGGGCGGTCGTGCTGCACCCCGGGCACCCGGACTGGCCGCACGGCCTCGACGACCTCGGGCCCGCGGCTCCGCTCGCCCTGTGGGTCCGTGGCCCCGCGGACCCGGCCGCGCTGCTCGGGCGAGCGGTCGCGGTCGTGGGAGCGCGCGCCGCCACGGTGTACGGCCGCCGCGTCGCCTCGGACCTCGCCGGTGGACTCGCCGCGCGCGACGTGACCGTCGTGTCCGGCGGGGCGTTCGGCATCGACGTCGCCGCGCACCGCGCCGCGCTCGCGGCCGGGGGTGTCTCCGTGGCCTTCCTCGCGGGAGGCATCGACCGGCCGTCACCGGTCGCCAACCTCGACGTCCTCGAGGCGCTGGTGGCCGGTGGGGGAGCGCTCGTCGCCGAGAGCCCGCCGGGCAGCACGCCGACCCGGTCCCGGTTCCTCCAGCGGAACCGCCTGATCGCGGCGTGCACGCGCGCGACGGTGGTCGTGGAGGCAGCCTGGCGGTCCGGCGCCCTGAGTACCGCCTCCCGGGCGGCGGAGCTCCTGCGACCCGTCGGCGCGGTTCCGGGCCCCGTCACGTCCATGGCGTCGGCCGGGTGCCACCGGCTGCTGCGCGACGGCGGCGCCGTCTGCATCACGGGCGTCGACGACGTTCTCGAGCTCGTCGGTCCACCACCGTTCACGCGACCTCACGCTCCGGCGCCGGGACCAGGGATGCGGTCGGCTGCCGAGTCCACCGGGGGCGTCCCACGGGCAGTCGCCCCGGGCGCGCAGGGTTCGCCACACCGGGAGGGTCGACGCGGGGCGCTCGACGGGGGG
>JACXUT010000249.1 GCA_014763765.1 Micrococcales bacterium | reverse complement strand
GTATGGTGGTGCCGTGACGTCTGCCACCGGACCGGGCGACCCGACCGGCGCCGGCGTGCCGATCGGGTCGCCCGGTCCGGTGGCAGACGTCACGGCACCACCATACGGGCGGGCCGTCGGGACGTGCCCGACGTCACTCCCGGGGGGAGCCCGCGGAGGCGGAATCCTGTCGTCCGGCGGGGCGCCGGCGCGGGAGAATCCTCGCGTGTCCCTCGCCCCCTACGGTCGCCTGCTGCGCCTGCCCGGAGTCCTCCCGCTCGTCCTCGTCTCCTTCGTCGCGCGCATCCCGCACGCCATGACGGGCGTGGTGCTCACCCTGCACGTGGTGGGCCCGCTCGGGCAGGGGTACGGCCGTGCTGGCCTCGTCGCCGCCGCGATGACGGTCGGCGTGGCGATCGGGTCGCCGTGGCGCGGGCGGCGGGTGGACCGGCTGGGGCTGCGGCGCGCGCTCGTGCCCTCGGTCGTCGTGGAGTCGGCGGTGTGGCTCGTCGCGCCACGGCTCGGGTACGAGGCGCTGCTGGTCGCGGCGGTGGTCGCGGGCGCGTTCCTCGTCCCCGTGTTCTCCGTGGTGCGGCAGTCCCTGTCGGTGCTGGTGCCCCCGGAGCAGCAGCGCACCGCGTACGCGCTGGACTCGGTGGGCACCGAGCTGACGTTCATGCTCGCCCCGACCGTGGGCGTCCTCGTCGCCACGCAGGTGTCCACCTCCGTCGCCCTGACGGTGATCGGCGTGTCCACCGTCGGCGCGGGGCTGCTGCTCATGTGGTTCGACCCGCCGACCCGCTCGGCCGGCACCGCACCCGGCGCGCCCCCCGCCGGTCCGCGGCGACGCGTGCTGACGCCCGGCCTGCTGGTCGTGCTCGCCGCCGCCTCGACGGCGGCGCTGGTGCTCAACGGCACGGACGTCGGCATCGTCGCGGCGCTGCGCGGCTGGGGCCACGAGTCCGCCGTCGGCTGGATGATCGCGCTCTGGTGCGTCGGCTCCGTGGTGGGCGGCCTGGTGTACGGCGCGGGACGGCGTGAGCTGCACCCGCTGGTCCTCGTCGCGGCGCTCGGGGTGGCGACCCTGCCTGCCGCGTTCGCGCAGACGCAGGTGCAGCTCGCGGTCGCGGTGGTGGTCGCGGGCCTGCCGTGCGCCGCCGCGCTGTCGTCGATCAACGCGTCGCTGGTCCGCGCGGTGCCCGAGCACCGGCGCGGCGAGGTGATGGGCTGGAGCGGCACCGCGAACACGGTGGGCGCCGCGATGGGCGCACCGGTGGTCGGCGCGGTGATCGACGGGTTCGGGCCGTGGTCGGGCTTCGCCGCCGCGGGAGGTGCCGGCGTGCTGCTCGCGCTCGGCGGGCTCGCGGTGCTGACGGTCGCGCGCCGGCGCGCGGCGGCCGGACGCGCGGGTGCGGCGCGCCGCGCACCGGACGGCGGCGCGGGGGAGGGCGACGCACCGCCCGCGGGGACCGGCCCGCTGCCCGCGGCGTCCGACCCTGTGCCCGCCGGACCCGCGCGCGCCGTCCCCGCGGCCGCAGGCGTGGTGCCGACGCCCGTGCCGGCGGGGGCCGACGACGTGGCCGCGCGACCGCGGGAGGACGCCGCCCGCTGACGCGCGGGGTGTCAGGACACGGCGCCGGTGAACTTCTCGCCGGGGCCCTCGCCGGGCGCGTCGGGGAACGGGCTCGCCTCCCGGAACGCGAGCTGCAGGGAGCGCAGCCCGTCCCGCAGCGAGCGCGCGTGCTGGTTGCCGATGTCCGGCGCCGACGCGGTGACGAGAGCGGCCAGCGCGGTGATGAGCTTGCGGGCCTCGTCGAGGTCCAGGTCGTCGCTGCCCCGCCGGCCCTCGGTGTCGGGCGACAGGCCGCACTTGACGGCGGCCGCGCTCATCAGGTGCACGGCGGCGGTGGTGATCACCTCGACCGCGGCGACGTCGGCGATGTCGCGGGTGGCGGTCTCGGGGTCGGGCGTCTGGCTCATGCGGGCGATCCTCTCATCCGCGACGACGCCCGCCGCCCGGGGGATCCGGGCGGCGGGCGTCGTGGTGCGCGGGACGGCCGGCGTCAGGCGACGGGCGTGCTCGCGGTGCCGGGCTCGCCGGTCTCGAGCGGGGCCGTGCCGGCGAGCGCGGCGGCCAGGGCCTGCCCCAGGCCCGCGTCCACGTTCGTCCAGTACTGGACGGCCCGGGCGCGGATCACGTCGCTGCGCACCGCGCCGACGTGCCCGGTGATCGTCTCGAGGAACCGGGCGCGGGCGGCGTCGTCGAAGACCTCGCGGTACAGGGTCCCGGCCTGGCCCCAGTCGTCGTCCTGCTCGTGCAGCGTGGCCGCGGCGCGGACCATCGCCCCGTCGGACTCCCACCCGGAGGACTCGGCGGCGCGCGCCGGGTCCGCCGCCGGGCCGCCCACCGAGTTGGGCGCGTACACCGGCACGTCGGGTGCGGCGAAGTGGTACCGCGCCGCACCGTCCTTGGAGTACGAGTGCACCGGCGCCTGCGGGGCGTTCACGGGCAGCTGCGCGTGGTTGGTGCCGACCCGGTACCGGTGGGCGTCCGCGTAGGAGAAGATCCGCGCGAGCAGCATCTTGTCCGGGCTCGCCGCGATGCCGGGCACGAAGTTCGACGGCGCGAACGTGGCCTGCTCGATCTGCGCGAAGTAGTTCTCCGGGTTGCGGTTCAGCTCCATCACGCCGACCTCGATCAGCGGGTAGTCCGCGTGCGGCCAGACCTTCGTGAGGTCGAACGGGTTGAACCGGTAGGCCTTCGCGTCCTCGTACGGCATGACCTGCACCGACAGCGTCCAGCGCGGGAAGTCCCCGTCGGCGATGTGCTCGAACAGGTCGCGGATGTGGTGGTCGGCGTCCGAGCCCGCCAGCTGCGCGGCCTCGTCGGCCGTGAGGTTGTCGATGCCCTGCTGCGTCCGGAAGTGGTACTTGACCCAGAACCGCTCGCCGGCCGCGTTGACCCACTGGTAGGTGTGCGAGCCGAAGCCGTCCATGGTCCGCCACGAGCGCGGCAGCCCGCGGTCGCCCATCAGCCACGTGACCTGGTGCGCGGACTCCGGGGACAGCGACCAGAAGTCCCACTGCATGTCGTTGTCGCGCAGGTTCGACCCGGGCAGCCGCTTCTGCGAGCGGATGAAGTCCGGGAACTTGATGCCGTCGCGCAGGAAGAACACCGGCGTGTTGTTGCCGACCAGGTCGTAGTTGCCGTCGGACGTGTAGAACTTCAGCGCGAAGCCGCGGGGGTCGCGCCACGTGTCGGGGGAGCCGTGCTCGCCGGCGACGGACGAGAACCGGGCCAGCATGTCCGTCCGCACGCCGGGCTGGAACAGCGCCGCCCGGGTGTACCGGCTGACGTCGGCGGTGGTCGTGAACGTCCCGAACGCGCCGCCACCCTTGGCGTGCACGACGCGCTCGGGCACGCGCTCGCGGTTGAACTGCGCGAGCTTCTCCACCAGGTAGTGGTCGTGCAGGACGATCGGGCCGTCGGCGCCGACCGCGAGGGAGTGGGCGTCGGAGGCGACGGGGGCGCCGGAGTTCGTGGTGGTGGGGTGGACCTGGGTCACACGTGTCCTTCCGGGTCGGGCGAGCCGCTGCGGGCGCGCCGGGGGCCGGTGCGGGCGGGTGCGCCCGACCGGTGGTCGGTGGGTGGTGGTCGGTGGGTCCGGCGGGCCGGACGGGCCCGGCGGAGGAGTCTCAGCCGGAGGCGGCCCGGCAGCCGGGGCACAGACCCCAGTAGGTGACCTCGGCGGTGTCGACCGTGAAGCCCGACGTGGAGACGGGCGTGAGGCACGGTGCCTCGCCGACGGCGCAGTCGACGTCGCCGACGGCACCGCAGCGCCGGCAGACGACGTGGTGGTGGTTGTCGCCGACGCGGCGCTCGTACCGGGCGGGGTGCCCGGCGGGCTCGATGCGCCGCAGGATGCCGGCGTCGGTCAGCGCGTGCAGCACGTCGTAGACCGCCTGCACCGAGACGGTCGGCAGCGCGGTCCGGGCGTGCCGCAGTACGGCGTCCGCGTCGGCGTGCGGCATCGAGGCGACCGCGTCGAGCACGGCCACGCGCGGGGCGGTGACCCGCAGCCCGTGCCGGCGCAGCAGCTCCTGCGGGGTCCCGTGCTCCGGCTGCTGGGCCGGTGCGCCGGCTGCGGCGGGTGCGTGCTGGTCGACGGGCATGGCCTCACCCTGACACGTCTTCTGGAACAGTTCAAGGAGGGATCTGACGGCGTGTCACCACGTGGTGCCGGAGCCGGGGGAATCCGGACGGCCCGGGTGTTCTGGTAGAGTCATCCACGACTGACCTGGGTGGTGCGCGCGAGTGCTCCGCCCGGGTGCACAAGTGGAGCCACTCCCACCTGAGTCCCGACCGCCCGGTCCGCCGGCAGCAGGGTCCAGGTCACCGGTCCAGGCCGTGCCCCCCTCGCGGGAGCGCGGTCGGCGACGCACCGCTCACGCGGTGGTCGTGGAACCGTCGGCCCCCACCTGTGCCCAGGACCGGGGGCCTTCCTCGTTCCTGGGGTCGTCACCTGCGACTTCGAGGAGCACCACATCAGCGAGCCCCGCATCAACGATCGGATCCGCGTCGCCGAGGTCCGCCTGGTCGGCCCGAACGGCGAGCAGGTCGGCATCGTCCGCGTGGAGGACGCGCTGCGCCTGGCCCAGGACGCCGATCTCGACCTGGTCGAGGTGGCCCCGGACGCCCGTCCGCCCGTCTGCAAGATCATGGACTACGGCAAGTTCAAGTACGAAGCAGACATGAAGGCCCGCGAGGCCCGGCGGAACCAGAGCAACACGGTTCTCAAGGAGATCCGCTTCCGCCTCAAGATCGACCCGCACGACTACGGCACCAAGAAGGGCCACGTCGAGCGGTTCCTCGCGGCGGGCGACAAGGTCAAGGTCATGATCATGTTCCGCGGCCGTGAGCAGTCGCGCCCCGAGATGGGCGTGCGCCTGCTCCAGCGGCTCGCGGACGACGTGTCCGAGCTCGGCTTCATCGAGAGCATGCCGAAGCAGGACGGCCGCAACATGATCATGGTGCTCGGCCCCACCAAGAAGAAGGCCGAGCAGAAGGGCGAGCAGCGCCGCGCCCGGCGTGAGCAGCGCCAGGACGAGACCGGCGCGCCGGTCGCCGAGGCCCCGGACGAGGCCGCCCCGGCTGCTGCGCCGGCCCCGGTCGCCGAGCCGGCACCCGCCGCCGCGCCCGCCCCGGCTGCTGCGCCGGCTCGGCGACCGGGGCCGGCGCAGCAGCCGGGGCGGCCTCGTCCGGGGCCTCGGCGACCGGCGCGCCGG
>JACXUT010000248.1 GCA_014763765.1 Micrococcales bacterium | reverse complement strand
CGCCCGGCCTCCGCGCCGTCGCGCCCCCACCCCGAAAGGTCCCGCCATGGCCCTCGCCACCGGAGCCGCGCGCCTGCGACCGCGGTCCGCCGCGCGCCGCCCCACCCGCGGCGGCGGCGTGCGCACCGGCCGCGGGCACGAGGCACGCACCGCCGCCTGGATGGTGGCGCCCGCCGCCACCCTGCTGGTGGTGTTCCTCGTCGTGCCCGTGGTGCTCGCGTTCGTCCTCGCGTTCACCAACGCCCGGCTGATCTCCCCGCGGCCGGCCTCGTTCGTCGGGCTGCACAACTTCGCGACGCTGTGGGGCGACCCGGTGTTCTGGGCGTCGCTGCGCAACACCGTGGTGTTCGCCGCGGTGGTGGTGCCGGTGCAGGCCGGCCTGGCGCTGGTGCTCGCGCTGCTGGTCAACGCGAAGGTCCGCGGCACGAACGTCTTCCGGACGCTGTACTTCGTGCCGGTCGTGACGTCGATGGTCGTGGTGTCGCTGCTGTGGCGGTTCCTGTACCAGAAGGACGGGCTGCTCAACGCGATGATCACGGTGGTCCACCCGTCGTACCAGCCGGTCGACTGGCTCAACGACACCCGCACCGCGCTGCCGGCGATCATCCTCATGTCCATCTGGCAGGCCGTCGGCTTCCACATGATCATCTGGCTGTCCGGCCTGCAGACGATCCCGGGCGAGCTCTACGAGGCCGGTGACCTGGACGGCGCCACCGGCTGGAAGCGGTTCCGGTACATCACGTGGCCGTGCCTCGCGGCGACCCGGACGTTCATCCTCATCACCATCACGATCGCCGCGCTGAGCCTGTTCACGCAGATCAACGTCATGACGCAGGGCGGGCCGCTGGACTCCACGACGACCGTCGTCTACATGGCCGTGCGCACCGGCTACCAGCAGCTCGCCACGGGCTACGCCTCGGCGATCTCCCTCGTCTTCTTCGTGCTGGTGCTCGTCGTGTCGGGCGTCCAGCGCTTCCTCACCCGGGACAAGGACTGACATGGCCACCGTCACGCCCCCGCACGCCGCCTCGCCGGTGCCCGGCCCCGCCGCCGGGGACCTGGCGCCCGCCGCGCAGCCCGCCCCGGAGCCGCACGCCCGCTCCGGCCGTCGGGCGGGCCGCCGCCGCGCCGCCTGGCTCACGCAGACCGGGCGGGTGCTGCTCGGCCTGGTGTTCGTCGGGCCGCTGCTGTTCCTGTTCGTGTCCTCGCTGAAGCCCGACCTGCAGATCTTCGCGGACCTCGGGTCCTGGCGGGCGTTCCTGCCGGTCGGGGACATCTCGCTGGACAACTACACGGCGGTGTTCGACCGGGTGCCGTTCGCCCGCCTGCTGCTCAACTCCATCGGCATCTCCGCGGTGACCGTGGCGCTCGGGCTCGTCATCAACTCGCTCGCGGCCTTCGGGCTCGCCCGGCTGCGGTGGCGCGGCAAGCAGCTCGTGCTCACCGCGATCATCGCGACGCTCATCGTGCCGTTCGAGACGCTGGCCCTGCCGCTCGTGTGGTGGGTGAACAAGCTCCCGAGCCTGCGCCTGGAGGGCTTCCACCTGGAGCTGACGCAGGGCTGGCTCGACACGTACCAGGTGCAGGTGATCCCGTTCCTGGCCAACGCGTTCTCGATCTACCTCTTCTACCAGTACTTCACGTCCATCCCGACGGAGCTCGACGAGGCCGCGCGGATGGACGGCGCCGGGTGGTTCCGCATCTACCGCCGCGTGGTGATGCCGCTGTCCGGCCCGGCGGTCGCGACCGTCGCGATCCTGACGTTCCTGCCCGCCTGGAACTCCTACCTGTGGCCCCTGATGGTCGTGCAGTCCGAGGAGCTGCGTCCCGTGATGATCGGCATCCAGTACTTCTTCCAGCTCAACGTGTCGTGGGGGCAGATCATGGCCTACGCCTCGATGATCACGCTGCCCGTCCTGGCGCTGTTCCTGGCGTTCCAGAAGGCGTTCATCGGGTCCATCGCGTCCTCCGGGGTGAAGGGCTGACATGACGATGCTCCCCGCCGCCGGCGACACGGCCGTCACGGACGCCGAACCGCAGCCGGCACCGACGCCGCACCTGCGGCCCGCCTGGCACTTCACGACCGCCGACCGCTGGCTGAACGACCCGAACGGCCTGGTGCACGCCGACGGCGTCTACCACCTGTTCTTCCAGACCAACCCGCACGGGACGACCTGGGGCGACATCTCCTGGGGCCACGCCACGTCGGCGGACCTCGTGCACTGGACCGAGCACGGCACCGCGATCCCGGCGCAGGACGGCGAGATGGTGTTCTCCGGCTCCGCGGTGGTCGACCACGGGGGCACGGCGGGCTTCGGCGCGGGCGCGCTGGTCGCCGTGTGGACCGCGGCCCGGCCGGGCAACCAGTCGCAGGCGCTGGCGTGGTCGGGGGACGGCGGCCGGACGTTCACCCGGTTCGAGGGCAACCCGGTGCTCGACATCGGGTCGGCCGAGTTCCGCGACCCCTACGTGCTGCGGTACGGCGACAGCTGGGTCATGGCCGTCGTGGAGGCCGACCGGCAGCGCGTCGCGCTCTACACCTCGCCGGACCTGCGCGACTGGGCGCTCGCCTCGCACGTCGGCCCGGTCGGCGCGGTCGGCGGCGTCTGGGAGTGCCCGGCGCTGCTCCAGGTCCCGGTCGAGGGCGGCGCTCCCGGCGAGCGGGCCTGGGTGCTGCTGCTGTCGCTCAACCCGGGCGGCGCCACCGGGGGCTCCGGCATGCAGTACCTGGTGGGCGACTTCGACGGCACGACCTTCACCCCGGCGCCGCTGCGGGACGGCGAGCCGCGCTGGCTCGACCACGGCCACGACTACTACGCCGCGGTGGCGTGGAACGACGCGCCGGACGGCCGGGCGCTGACGATCGGGTGGGCCTCGTCGTGGCAGTACGCCCGGGAGGTGCCGACGGCGCCGTGGCGCTCCTCGATGTCGCTGGCGCGGGAGCTCGCCCTGGTGCGGGTGGACGGCGAGGCGGTGCTGGTGCAGCGGCCGGTGCTGCCCGCCGACGCGCCGGTGCACGCCGTCGGCCCCGTGCCGGGCGCGGTCCCGCTGGAGGGGCCGGCGGTCGTGGAGGTGGTGCTGCCGCGGGGCGGGCGCGTGGCGGTGCGGGACGAGACCGGGGGCGCGGTCCTGACGCTGGCGCTCGACGCCGCGGGGCTCGTCCTGACGCGCCCGGCGCCGGCCGCGGGCCTCGACCCGCACTTCACCGCGCCGGCGGTGGCGCGGGTGCCCGGCGACGGCCCGGTCGCGCTGCGCGTGGTGGTGGACGGCAGCGTGGTGGAGGTGTTCACCGCCGACGGGCGGGTCACGTTCTGCGAGCTGGTGCTGCCGGACGGCCCGCTCGCGGAGCTCGTGCTCGACGCCTGACGCCGTCCGCGGAACGGCCCGCCGGCGCGCCCTCGTCGCCCGCCCGCCGGGTGACGAGGGCGGCCCCGGCGACGACGACGGCGGCCGCGAGGAACGTCGGCCGCAGGCCCCACCCGTCGCCGAGCGCACCGGCGGCCGCCGAGCCCGCGCCCTGGCCGAGCACCAGCACGACGAACAGCATCGACGTCCCGGAGGGCGCCCGGCCGGGGTCGAGCCGGACGGTCCACGCGATGAGGGCGCCCGTCGCGGCGGTGTAGCCCCAGCCGAAGACCGCAGCGGCGGCGAGGGCCGGGCCGGTGGCGCCCGGCACGAGGGCGAACGCGGCCGTGGCGGCGGCGACCGCGAGCACCGTCACCCCCCACGCGGTGCGAGGTCCGGCGGCCGTGAGCGGGCGGGCGGTCCCGATGACCGCCGCGCCGCCCGCCCCGACGGCGATCCAGGCCGCGACCGAGGCGGTGGGTCCCGCGCCGGCCTCGACCAGCAGGGACCGGCCGTACGTCCAGACCGCGGCCGAGCCGGCCCCGAGCAGCAGGGCGGCGACGAGCAGGCGGCGGTGGGCGGCGAACCAGGCGGCGGGCGGCAGGGCGGAGGCGAGGCGCCTCGCCGGGGCGGTGCCGCCTGCCGGGCGGGCGTGGCCGCTCGCCGCTTCGTCGCCCGACGTCGCGCGGGCGGCGCCCTCGGCGCCCTCGGCGCGCCCGGGGCCGTCCCGGGGCGCGCGGTCGGAGCGCTCGTCCCCGCGGTCGAGCGCGAGCACGAGCGCCCCGGCGGCGGCCGTCACGACGGCGACCACGCCCCACGCCAGCCGCCAGTCCGGCAGCACGACCAGCGCGAGCACGCCCGCTGCCACCAGCCCCGGCCCGGTGCCGGCGTTGACGACGGCCTGCGCGCGGTCGGCGGCGGCCGGGGGGACGTGGCCCGCCACGACCTGCACCAGCGCGGGGGAGGCGAACCCCGCGCCGGCCGAGCTGAGCACCGCCGCCGCCGCGAACCACCCGGCCGTGGGCGCCAGCGCCATCCCCGCGGCCCCCGCGCCGGCGGTCATCGCCGCCGCCGCGACGAGCGCCTGCCGGTGGGAGCCGGCCGCCACGAACCCGGTCACGGCGGCGAGGCAGTACGCGAGCGACGCACCGAGCGCGGCCCGGCCGGCGGCGGCGTCGTCCAGCGTCAGCTCCGCCTGGACGTCGGGCAGCACGAGCCCGTAGGCGAGCCGGGTCAGGCCGTAGGTCGCGGCGATCAGCCCGGTGCCGGCGGCGAGCAGCGCGGCCCGGCGGGCGAGGGGCGGAAGCGGCGGAGGCCGAAACGAAAACGTACGTTTCACTTCTTGAGCATAGGCTGGGGCGGTGCGCGCCACCACCGAAGCCCGGCTGCTCGACGCGGCGGAGGAGCTGTTCTTCTCCCGCGGCATCGCCGCCACGCCCGTCGACGCCGTCCTCGCCCGCGCCGGGGCGTCGGCCGCGACGCTGTATCGCGGCTACCCCACCAAGGAGGCGCTGGTGGCCGCCGCGCTCGACCGCCGGCACCGCGACTGGGTCGCGACGTGGGACGCGTGCGTCGAGCGGCAGCCCGACGACGAGGGCCGGCTGCTCGCGGTGTTCGACGCCCTCGACGCGTTCCGCTCCGGCCCGCGCGGCGCGCGGTGGTGCGCGTTCCTCGGGGCGGCCGCGGAGCACGCCGACGAGTCGGCCGAGGTCGCCGCCGCGGTGCGCACGGACACCGAGACGCTGCGGTCCCGGCTCACCGCGCTCGCGGAGCCGGTCGTCGGCCCGGACGCCGCGGCGCTCGCCGAGGAGCTGCTGCTGGTCGTCTCGGGCGACCTCGCGATGCGCCTGCGGGACCCGGGCCACGGGACCGCGCTCGCCCGCGAGGTCGCCCGGGCCCTGGTCGCGCGCCGCCGCGCCTGACGCCCGCCCGAGC
>JACXUT010000247.1 GCA_014763765.1 Micrococcales bacterium | reverse complement strand
GGCCGACCGGGTACGTGCCTGGAGCGCCGGGGGAGAGCCGCCGGACGCCCACCGGCTCGGGCCACCGGCCCCCGCGGCGCCCGGCGACGCGATGGCACTGGCCCGCCGCCTGGGCGTCAGCTCGGGTCCGGCGGGTCGACGCCCAGGCGGCGGGCCAGTGCCATCGCGTCGACGGGCGCGCGGACCTTCGTGTCGTTGTCGAAGTAGACGAACACGTCGCGGCCGCCGGGCGCCGCGGGGGCCGGTGGCCCGAGCCGGTGGGCGTCCGGCGGCTCTCCCCCGGCGCTCCAGGCACGTACCCGGTCGGCCCACCGGTCGAGCGCCGGGTCGTCGTAGCCGGACACGTACAGCTCGGAGTCGCCGTGGAGCCGGACGTAGACGAGGTCCGCCGTGACGTCCTCCAGGTACGGCCAGCGTCCCGCGGTGTCCGCGACGACCAGGCCGATGCCGTGCTCGCGCAGCAGGGCGGGGAAGGCGGGGTCCTCGAACGACGCGTGCCGCACCTCGAGGACGTGGCGCAGCGGGCGGTCCTCGTCGGTGGTCGTCCAGGCGCGGTCGTCGAGGCGCTCGTCGTGCCGCGCGGCCAGCTCGGCGGCCGCCGTGGTCGTGCGCGGCAGCAGGTCGAAGAACCGCGCGAGCCGGCCGGCGTCGAACCCGAGCGTGGGCGGCAGCTGCCACAGCACCGGTCCGAGCGCCGGACCGAGCGCGAGCACCCCCGAGGCGAAGAAGTTCGCGAGCGGCACCTCGACGTCGGCGAGCTTCTTCATGTGGGTCACGAAGCGGCCGCCCTTGACCGAGAACACGAAGTCCTCGGGCACCTCCGCGCGCCACGCGAGGTACGACTCGGGGCGCTGCAGCGCGTAGAACGAGCCGTTGACCTCGATGCTGCGCAGGTGCCGGGAGGCGAACTCCAGCTCGCGGCGCTGCGGCAGGCCCCGGGGGTAGAACACCCCGCGCCAGGGCGCGTACCGCCAGCCGGAGATGCCGATCCGGGTGTCCGAGGCCATGGCGGACGGTAGGCACCGGCCGCGGGGACGGGCAACCGCGCCACCGCCCCGCACCCGCCGCCCAGCCCCGCAGCCCCCAGCCTCGCCACAGCGTCCCGTCGCGCCGCGTTCAGCCCCTCGACACGCGCCCGACGCCGGACCGCGGTATCCCTGGTGCGTGCACGCCGACGCCGTCCCGCCACCGCCTCCCGTCGCCGCGCCGCCGGAGCCGGTGGGCGCGGCGCGACCCGCCCGCCGCCGCACGGTCGCCGCGTGGGCCCTGTGGGACTGGGGGTCGGCCGCGTTCAACGCGGTCATCACGACGTTCGTCTTCACGCGGTGGCTCACGTCGGACGCGTTCGTCGACCCGGAGGTGGCGGCAGCCGGGGGCGCGCCCCTCGACGCCGCGCTGGCGGAGCACTCGACGTGGCTCGGCTGGGGGCTGACCGCGGCCGGTGCGGCGATCGCCCTGCTGGCGCCCGTCGCGGGGACGCGGGCCGACGGCTCGGGCCGGCGGCGGCGCGGGCTGGCCGTGCAGACGTCCGTGACGGTGGTGCTGTGCGCGGCGATGGCGCTCGTCCGCCCGGACCCGGACGCCCTGACGGCGAACCTGGTGCTCGGCATCGCGCTGCTCGCCACGGCGAACCTCACGTTCGAGCTGGCGTCGGTGCACTACAACGCGCTGCTCCC
This sequence comes from Micrococcales bacterium, assembly GCA_014763765.1. Taxonomy (GTDB): domain Bacteria; phylum Actinomycetota; class Actinomycetes; order Actinomycetales; family Cellulomonadaceae; genus Cellulomonas. The sequence goes on along the minus strand of JACXUT010000247.1, from coordinate 3,668 downwards.
CCGCGTGGCGACGCCCGCGACGCTGGGCCGGGTGAGCGGCATCGGCTGGGGCGCGGGGTACCTCGGCGGGATCGTGCTGTTGCTGGTGCTCTTCGTGGGGTTCATCGACCCGGAGGTCGGCTGGTTCGGCGTGACGCCGGCGGACGGCGCGAACATCCGGGTGGCGGTGCTGCTGTCCGCGGTGTGGTTCGCCGCGTTCGCGGTGCCGGTGCTGGTCGCGGTCCCGGACGACCCCGTGCCCGCGGCCGCGCGGCGGCCGGACGGACCGTCCGGGCTGCGGGGCCGGTGGCGCGCGGTGGCCGGGGCGTACCGGCGGGTGGCCGCGGACGTGCGGGACCTGTGGCGCACGTCGCGCAGCACCGTGCTGTTCCTGCTGGCCAGCGCCGTCTACCGCGACAGCCTCGCGGGCGTCTTCACGTTCGGGGCGGTCATCGCGTCGGGCACGTTCGGGTTCTCCGCGAGCGAGGTCGTCGTGTTCGCGATCGCGGCGAACGTCGTGGCGGGCGTGTCGACCGTGCTCGCGGGCCTGCTGGACGACCGGGTCGGCCCCCGGGCGCTGGTGGTGGCCGCGCTCGCCGGCCTGGTGGTGGCGGGCGTCGCGACGTTCCTGCTGGCCGACGCGGGGCCGGCGGCGTTCTGGGCCTGCGGACTGCTGCTGTGCGTGTTCGTCGGGCCGGCGCAGTCCGCGAGCCGCTCCCTGCTGACGCGCCTCGCCCCGCCCGGCCGGGAGTCGCAGCTGTTCGGGCTCTACGCGACGACGGGCCGCGCGGCGAGCTTCCTGGCGCCGCTGGCGTTCGCGACCTTCGTCGCGGTCTCGGGGTCGCAGCGCTGGGGCATCCTGGGTCTCGTGCTCGTCCTCGCGCTCGGGCTCGCGGCCCTGCTCCCCCTGCGGCTGCCCGCTGCCCGCGTCGCCGGCACGCGGGCCCCGGCCGTCGCGCCGCCGGCGGGCGGGGGCACGGCGTGACCGCCTGGGAGCCGGACCTGCTCGGTCCGGGCTGGGAGCGGACGACGCTCGCCCTGTCGGCGTCGGACCCGGACCTGGTGGCGACCGTCGTCCGGCGCACCCCCGCGCCGGGCGCCGAGCCCGGCGGCCCGGCCGTCCTGCACGTGCACGGGTTCAACGACTACTTCTTCCAGACGCACCTCGCACGGGAGTGGGAGCGCCGGGGTCACACGTTCTACGCCGTCGACCTGCGCCGGTGCGGCCGGTCGTGGCGACCCGGCCAGGTGCCGCACTACGTGACCGACCTCGCGGAGTACCGCGACGACCTCGGCCTCGCCGCCCGCCTGGTCCGCGAGGTGCTGGGGCACGACCGGCTGACGGTGCACGCGCACTCCACGGGCGGCCTGACGGCGGCGCTGTGGGCGAACGGCCCGGCCGGGCGGGCGGCGGTGGACGCCCTGGTGCTCGACAGCCCGTGGTTCGACCTGCACGCCCGCTGGTTCCACCGCGTGGTCTCGACGTGGGTGCTCGACAGCCTGGGCCCGGTCGACCCGATGCGCGTGCTGGCCGACGGGCCGTCGGCGTACTCCTGGCACCTGCACGTCGACAACGGCGGCCGGTGGGAGTACGACCGCCGGCTGAAGCCCGCGGAGGGCTTCCCCGTGCGGGCGGGCTGGCTGCGGGCCGTGCGCCGGGGGCAGGCGCGGCTGGCGCGGGGCCTGCGGATCGAGGCGCCGGTGCTGGTGTGCACCGCGGCGGAGTCGGGGCCCAACTCGCGCACCAACCCGCTGCTCGACGCGCAGGACACGGTGCTGGACGTCGAGCAGATCTGGGCGCGGGCGCCGCGGCTCGGCGAGGACGTCACGCTGGTGACGGTTCCGGGCGGCGTGCACGACCTGTCCCTGTCCGCACCGGAGCCGTTCGCCGCGTACGTCGCCGCGGTGTTCGACTGGCTGGACGCCGTGAGCGGCAGCCGCGCGGCCTGACCGGTCGCGCCGCACACGGGCCCGACCCTGACGCGGCCCGACCCTGACGCAGGCCCGGCCCTGGCGCGGGTCCGGCCCTCGCGCGGGCTCAGCCCTCGCGCAGCCCCGCGGCGTCGATGAGCGTCTGCGCCGCCGCCCGCGCCTGCACGGCCGCGTCGGGCGAGCCGGAGATGGCGGCCGTGGTCTGCGCGCCCTCCGCGAGGATCGCGAGCTGCGCGGCGAGCTGCGGCGGACCGCCGGCGACGTCGACCAGCTCGGCCACGTAGGCCTGGAACCCCGCCTTGTGCTCGCGCGCGAGGGCGGCGACCTCCGGGGAGCACCCGCCGAGCTCGCCGAACGAGTTGATGAAGATGCAGCCGTGGAAGTCCCCGTCGGCGAACCAGCCGGCGAGGTAGTCGTAGATCGCGAGCAGGCGGTCGCGGGGCCCGGACGCGGCGAGCACCGCGCCGGTCAGCCCCTCCTCCCACATCGCGTGCCGGCGGCGCAGCACCTCCGCCACGATCGCGTCCTTGGAGCCGAACAGGCGGTAGAGCCGCTTGAGCGGCACGCCGGCCTCGGTCCGCAGCTCGTCCATGCCGACGGCCTGGATGCCCCGCCGGTAGTACAGGCGGTCGGCGGCGTCGAGCACCTGCTCGCGCAGGGCGGCCTCGGCGTCGTCGAGGTGCTCGGTGGGCGCCGTCACGAGCTGTCCGGCCATGCGTCATCTCCCGGGGGTTGCGCGGAAAACGTTCGTTCTCTACTGTAGCCCACATCGCGGAGAACGACCGTTCTCCAACGACCGGGAGAGGCGCACACCATGCCGTACATCACCGTCGGAGCCGAGAACACGACGCCGATCGAGCTCTACTACGAGGACCACGGGTCCGGCCGCCCGGTCGTGCTGATCCACGGGTACCCGCTCGACGGCCACTCGTGGGAGAAGCAGTCCGCCGCGCTCCTCGACGCCGGCTACCGCGTCATCACCTACGACCGCCGCGGCTTCGGGCAGTCCAGCCAGCCCACGACCGGCTACGACTACGACACGTTCGCCGCGGACCTCGCGGCCGTGCTGGAGGCGCTGGACCTGCACGACGTCGTCCTCGTCGGCTTCTCGATGGGCACCGGCGAGGTCGGGCGGTACCTCGGGACGTACGGCTCCGAGCGGGTCGCGAAGGTGGCGTTCCTGGCGTCGCTCGAGCCCTTCCTGCTGCAGACGGACGACAACCCGACGGGTGTGCCGCAGGAGGTCTTCGACGGCATCCTCGCCGCCGTCACCGCCGACCGGTACGCCTACTTCACGTCGTTCTACGCCGACTTCTACAACACCGACGAGAACCTCGGGTCGCGGCTGTCGCAGGAGGCGCTGCGGCACTCCTGGGACGTCGCGTCGGGGGCGTCGTGGTTCGCCTCGAGCGCCGCGGTGCCGACCTGGACCACCGACTTCCGTGGCGACCTGGCCGCGGTCGACGTGCCGGCGCTGATCGTGCACGGCACCGCCGACCGCATCCTGCCGATCGACGCGACGGGCCGCCCGTTCCACGCGGCGGTGCCCCAGGCGGAGTACGTCGAGATCGAGGGCGCCCCGCACGGCCTGCTGTGGACGCACGCCGACGAGGTCAACCGGGTCCTGCTGGACTTCCTCGCCCGCTGACCCGGCCGCGCGCCGCCGCCACCCCGCACGCCGGGGTGTCGGCGGCGTCCGTCATGCTGGACGGCATGAACCCGCCCGGCGACGCCCCCGCCCTCGCCGGTGCCCTGCG